>CAZOZW010000021.1:0-28303 GCA_964584385.1 uncultured Candidatus Peribacteria bacterium | reverse complement strand
AGTTGCGCCCAGAATAAAAGTTTTTGGCAGATTTGAAAAGCGAAAAAGCGCATGTCATCAATACATACCGATTCATAATCAAAAGAACATCTTTATGTGTCCGCTTTTCAAAGGGGAAGCAGGGGATTTATTTAAAAAAGATCTTTTGATTACTTGTAGATAACAAACTCAGCTCACCTTGATTCTCGTAAACACCGCGCGAAGCAGTTCTGCAACGCTTGGTAGTTCGGGAGCCAATGAAACTGCTACTTCTAATGCATAATCATGTGAAGTTTCGTTTCGCAGCTTGATCATTCTCAAAATAAATTCCGATTCTTCTTCGCTCAACAATTGTAATGCACAAGCCTGTTTGATAGTTTCTCGCGGTGAAAAAACCGGAATATCGTGACTCATTTTCAGGTACACCTTAATCAGCTTCCAAAAAGCATCAAGCGTATATTCAAAACGCTGAATTGCCGAATCGCGAATAATATCTTGCTGTAAATCCATCGAGACCACTTCTTCGAAGGTTTACAGTACATGTTCAAACTTGCCGATTTTCGCTTCTAAGATGTTCATATGTCAATAACCAGATTAAATCCACTCTTTCACCTCTTCTTCTAATACATATTTTTTAAACGTCTCATCCGCCGTTTCAAACCGAATAATATCTACCGGTCTGGGGAAGTCAGACTCAAAAAACACATCTTTCAGCAACAAGACGTCATCGATAGCAACATCACCGAAGAGCGCTATATCAACATCTCCGAATGTTTCTTCGCGCAATGAAGAACCAAATATGCAAGCCTTTACACCAGGCAGATTGTCATGGATTAATCCACGTGCCGTAACGATGTCTTTTTCGCGTATCATCACAAACAAGTATACACGCCGAAGCAGATTGTTGAAAGACGCCGATTACTGCGACTCGAGCAATAACTTTTTCGTGATATTCTTACTCAGCTCAACCGCCGGCTGATCGAATGCGTTGATCTGCAGCATTTCACCCATAAAGGCGGTTGCTCCCTCAAGTAGTAAAAAGAACTCTCCGATGTGTTGTTCGTTAATAGTTGGAATCTCAATCGTAATATGCGGACGGTCCATTTCAGAAAGCGCCCCTTCAGTCCCCTCTTTTTCACGCGTGAGCAATGTGCCGAAATCGGCATTTTTTAAGTACGTAAAACGCTCATCATCGACTGGCGCCGGAATCGGCAGATGATTTTTGAATTGACCGATTTCTAAAAATAAAAAGAATTTATCGTTGGGCCCTTCGAAGTACAGTTGATTTTGCGAATGCTGATCGGTTGCCCCCAAAGCGGCAATCGGCGTTAAGCCTGTAAAAATCTCTTTACCATTATCGGCGTAGCGCTTTCCGGTTGATTCTGCCAAGAGTTGACGAAACCAATCCGCCATTCGGAATAGCTTTTGCGAATATGAATACATCACGTTTTGCGATTTGCCTTTTTGCATCAACAAGTATTGCATCACCGCTAACTGAAACGGCAGATTACAGCTTGCGTCGGTCGATTGGAACGCATCCGCCATTTGTTTCGCGCCACCGAGCATCGCTTTAATATCAATCCCGATCAATGCTGCCGGCAAAAGCCCTACCGCTGTTAACACCGAAAAGCGCCCACCGACATCATCGGGAATCGGAAAAGTGACGATTTTATCGTTTTGATTCGCTACCTCACGCAAAACCCCTTTGCTGGTATCGGTGATAAACACCATATGCTCATCTTGCGCTAAGCCTGCTTTGGCGATTTTATCGGCAAAATAATAGTACTGCGAAGCCGTTTCGGGTGTAGTACCCGACTTACTCACCACTAAAAATAACGTTTTACTCAGTTCGATTGCCTGCTCTGCCTCTGCCAAAAAGTCGGGGTCGATATTATCGAGTACGATCAATTGCGGTCTTGCGGGATTGAACGAGTTGCCAAACGCTTCTCTTAGGGCGATCGGCCCAAGTGATGACCCGCCGATTCCAAGCAGCACGATGTGATCGAACTTACCATCGACAGATTTTGCATACGCCTCGATCTCATTCACCAAAGCGCTATTCTCAACCACCGCAGGAGTATAAAAACCCTGCCCTCTCGCCGTAATTCCTTGTAAATATTCGGGCAACTTCGCATTGAGCGACGCCATTTCTTCGGCAGAAAGCCCGTGTTTGGGTGATATTTGCGAAAGCGCGCTGGTTTTGAGGGTGATCATGTCAGAAAACAAAAGAATGAAATAGAATATGAAAGCATGAACAAGAAGTAATATTCATCTTTTCACAAGTGCGAGTTTTATACAGATGCCCAACAAATGCAAACCAAAATAAAACCCGGTCAGTGAAGAAACAATTGCAAACGCGCCTCGATCTCTTTTTGCTTTCCTGTGGTGATCCGTGCCACCGATTTTATGATCAGGCGCTTTTCGAATGAGAAAAAATTTTGCAATCGAAAAAAAGACTGCTTCTTCAGCTCTCCGCTCACAAGGTCACTGCTTGTAATCGGTATCGAAAAATCGGGCAAACCTTGTTTGGTAGAGATTGCGACGAGCAAAACATTGCGCCCGGTATTAAAGGCATCGCCAGAGACGACAAGCGCCGGACGGATTTTTGCAGCGGTCAGATCGGTAAACGGGAATGGCACGATGACGATATCTCCGCGTTTCACTTAAACGGCAAAAATATCATCATCATCGCTTGAATCCCAAAAATCCAAATGGTTTTCGAGATATTGCAAGTGGTCGAGATCGTAACTATCGAATTCTGCAGATTCACCAAAATATGGTCTTAGCTCAGCCAGCGGCTTATTATGACTTGTCACCAAATAAACAACGTTGTTGTCTTTGCCTTCTTTTGCCAACTTGCCAATATTGCGCCGCAATTCACGTAATCCGATAGTAATCGTCTTCATTGTGTACACTTTATATGTACTCTTATTGTGCATCAAATTACAGAGATTCACAAGCAAAGCATAAAAAAGTGGGAATCAAAGCTTTCTGCGTCTTCAAGAATTCCGAACAGGATTTTAATCTCACAAATCTTATCTCATACATTCACCTGCGCAGCTTAATTCGTAATTCAACATTCGTAATTCTTAAATTCACGCTACAAACATACGCATCGCCAAAGTTAACGAAACCGATTACCGAGAGCCCATCCCCTCCCAATCTTTCAAAAATGCCGCCAAACCCTTATCGGTCATTGGGTTTGCAACCATTTTATCGAGTAAAGATGGCGGAATCGTTGCAATATCTGCGCCGATCTTCATCGACATCAATACGTGTTGATTCGTGCGGATACTCGCCGCCAAAACTTCGGTTTCAATCCCGTAATTATCGTACACGTGAACAATGTCGGCGAGCAGATCCATCCCGTCGTAACCAATATCATCGAGCCTGCCAACAAACGGGCTCACCAACGTGGCACCGGCTTTTGCCGCCAGCATTGCCTGCGCCGCCGAAAACACCAACGTAACATTGGTTTTCATTCCCTCCCCTGAAATCACTTTTAATGCTTTTAAGCCTTCAGAAATCATCGGGATCTTGATGAACACGTTCGGCGCCCAAGTGGCGATTTCCCGTGCTTCTTTTATCATGCCATCGGCGGTGGTCGAAACGACTTCAGCACTCACCGGACCATCTATCACTTCGCAGATCTCTTGCACGCGGGTTTTAAAATCGACCCCTTCTTTCGCTACCAAACTGGGATTGGTGGTAACGCCGTCGACGATTCCCCACGCGGCATATTTTTTAATATCGGCAAGATTCGCCGAATCGAGAAAGATTTTCATATGAATAGAATAACAAAGAAAGACACGATTATCGTAGCAAGCAGTACAAAAAAAGCGAATCGATTTTTCAAAAACGTAATCGTCTGATACCGTTTGACTGATGTTTCAACCACAACATGAAAACAATAAAGATCTACGGCAAAAATTACTGCCCGTTTTGCGATTCTGCCAAAAAAATGTGTGAAACCCTTGGCGCCGATCATAAGTATTACGATGCCTCCGCCGACGAAAATCGGATGCAAGAACTAAGCGAGCTGGCAACGAAATATAATCATTTTACAGTTCCGTTGATCCTGATCGAAGATGAATTCGTGGGTGGTTTTAGCGAATTGCAGCAACTAGCGGCAAGCGGTGAATTACAGAAGAAGATTGGGCTCTAGGTACAATCGGGAACAGAACTTGTCTTGCGCATCGAAATGCAAGGAAGAATTACGAATATAGAATTATGAATATAGATTTTACTCCACATTGATTTCGATAATCGCAAAAAAATGTACGCCACAGCGTAAGTTTACGCTAGATGATATAGGAATTTTCTAATGATTACGACAAATTCGCAGCTCGCTTGCATTTTTTATCTCTTGTTTTTTATCTCCAGCCTCTAAGCTCTCATCAAACCGCTTGCGATTCGTAATTCATAATTCTATATTCTTAATTCTAAAAACAAAAAAGAGTGAGCCAAAAGCCCACTCTTTTTCCATTCGAACAAAAACGCCTTACGCTTTTCCGAGGGTTTTATCTCCCTTGCTCCAACCAACCGGGCAAAGCTCTCCACTTTGAGCGGCATCGAGCGTGCGCAATGTCTCTTGCACATTACGACCGATCGGCAAGTTGTTGATGGTGGCGTGGTGAACAATACCATCGGGATCGATGATAAATGTTCCGCGCAGCGCTACACCGTCGGGGTGCAATACGCCGTAAGCATCGGTAATCTCCTTGCGAAGATCGGCCACAAGCGGGAACTCCAAATCGCCCAAATCACCCTGGCTCCAAGCCTGATGGCTGTATTCTGAGTCGACCGAAACACCCAATACTTGCGCGTTGAGTTTTTCGAACTCACTGTTGTGTGCCGAGAATTCTTTGATCTCGGTTGGGCACACAAACGTAAAGTCGAGTGGGTAAAAGAAGAGTACAACCCATTTTCCGGCATTAAGATGCTCTGAAAGGGTTACTTCTTTAAAACCGCCTTTGAAGTATGAATTAGCGGTAAAGTCGGGAGCGTAGCCGCCCACCTGTGCTGTCATTGGCTCCATACCGCCACAACATCCATGATCACCCATGTGTTTTACAAAAAAGAAAAAGTTCATTAAAACTATAGATTCTCGCTTGGGTAAAAGTCAAAACGTTTTTTCAAAAAATTGTTAATGATACGATTTTCAATAAAAATCGAACGGTTGATAACTCTTTTTTCGTGTAAGACATTGCTGCCGTCTTGAAGAATAGCGCTTGATTAAAACAAATTATTGATTACACATGCCAATTGCGACAATTATTGTGTCCGTCAAGTCGGTTTTACTCGACAAAAGCCGCTTGAGTTGCAACAATAGCGATTGGTTTTTTTCTTGGTGTGAGCGATTTTATAAGCAGGGATGAGGCGGCAAACATGCTCGGGGTTTCAACCCGTACGCTCGATCGATACGTGCGTAAACGTGTTTTAAAGGCACACCGACGCGGTCGACGGACGATGTTTGTGAAAGATGATATCGAAGCGATCAACGAAGTGCCAACCGCAAACAGTCATGTTGTAAACGAAGAGCAAAATCTTCCGGCAGAGCCACAACCCGACATTTCGGCATTGGCGAATCTGGCACAAGAAATGCACCGAGAGATCCAAATGAAAGATCACGAAATCTCACAGTTGAACTTTCAGCTCGGCAAATATCAAGAAATCGCCAAGAATAGCGTACCACTCCTCGAAGCCGAGAAAAAAGACCGCAATGAACAAAAAAAAGTTGATGGCTTGAATCACCGGATTAACACACTCAAGCGGAGTAGATTTGTCTTTCTAGTGCTGTTTGCCATCTCATTAGCAATTATCGGCATTTTAGCAAACTCGCTTTTTGTCCAGTAAAAAGAGTTGCATAATATAACTGACCGCTGTAAAAAGGAACCTCTGTTTTTCTTTTATCTTAAACAAAATGTGTGGAATCGTTGCCGTATACGGTAGAACAAGCGCCCCCGATGACGTCATCTCGGGACTCAAAAATCTTGAATATCGTGGTTACGACTCGTGGGGAGTCGGTGCACCGGGTGAGAATGAGATCACTATTCAAAAAGAAACCGGTAAGATCAGTAAAGCCGTGTTAGATGAGAATTTTCCGAAAGCATCGATGGCAATCGGACACACCCGTTGGGCAACTCACGGGAATGTAACGGCTGCCAACGCGCATCCGCATTTTTGCGAGAATAAGAAGATTGCTGTTGTTCATAACGGCATTATCGAAAACTACGTCGAACTTCGTAACGAACTTCAAGCTCGCAACCACAAATTTGCAAGCGACACCGACACAGAGGTGCTATGCCATTTACTCAAAGAGTTCTTAGACGCAGGTGAAACCTTACGTGAAGCCGCCCGCAAAACCTCAGATCGCTGCGAAGGTCGTTTTGCTTTTGTCGTTTTGCATCATGGCGAAGACCGCTTGGTGGGAGTACGCAGTGGCAGCCCGTTGATCTTGGGTTTAAACGACGAAAAGAACGAATATTTTATTGCCAGCGATACGCCAGCATTTTTAGAGCACACTCAAAAAGTACATTATATTGATGATGGCGAAGTGGTTGAGATCACAAAAGAAGGCGCCAAGGTATTCTTATTGAACACCGACAAAGAAATCGTCAAACGTGATGTTATCTTGGAGGCTTCGCCCGAAGACGCAAGCAAAGGCGACCACGCTCACTTTATGATCAAAGAGATATACGAGCAAAAAGAAACCATTGCCCGTGCTATCAACCAAGATCCTGAAGAGATGGAGAAAATCGCCGAAGAGATTCGTCGCGCCAGCGGCACCTTTTTAATTGGCTGCGGCACCGCACATAAAGTAGCTGCTGCCGGTGAATACTTTTTTGCAAAAGTTGCACGTCGCCACATCAATACCGTGGTTGCAAGCGAATTCCCGATTTTTCATGACTTTTTACGCCCCGAATCACTCGTAATCGCCATCTCACAATCGGGTGAGACCGCCGATGTGATCGAGGCGATTGAAGCTGCTCGCGAAGCCGGCAGCGAAGTACTGTCGATTGTGAATTCCGTCGGTTCGACCGTAGCTCGCATGAGTGACTTCTCATTGCATATTAAGGCCGGCCCCGAAAAGGCTGTTGCCAGCACAAAAGCTGCTACCAGCCAATTGGCGGTACTGCTGCTGCTCGCGTACGCCTGTGGTCGCAAAATCGACCAAGGTCGCAAGGTACTTGCCGAAGCTGCCGCTCAGGTCAACGACATGCTGAACATTCGATTCGTTGAATTCGTTGAAGGCATTGCAAAAAAAATCGCCAAGCAAGAAAACATCTTTATTATAGGTAAGGGTGCCAACTTCCCAATGGCGAACGAAGCGGCGATCAAAATCCAAGAAGTTTCTTATATTCACGCCGAAGGGTTTGCCGGTGGCGAACTCAAACATGGCCCAATCGCCATGATCGATGAAGGGACACCGTGTTTGGTATTGGTCAGCGATGACGAAGATCAAAAACGTGAGATATTAAGTAATGCAATGGAGATAAAGGCGCGCGGTGGTCATATTATCGGTATTGCTCCCGAAAACAGTGAGGTATTTGATGATTGGATCCGTGTTCCCGCTGGTGGCATCGCCAGTGCGATTTTGAATTTGATTCCGGTACAAGTGCTTTCATACTTTTTAGCACTCGAACGCGGCTTCGACCCCGATCAGCCACGCAACTTGGCAAAATCGGTTACAGTGAAATAATAAACAAAAAAAGTATTGACAACATAGGTTTATACATGTAAAAATACATTCCTTTCAGTTCTGGTCACTTGCCTTTTGCGCAGGGGTAAGCGACCAAAACCGGGGAATTTATTTTTTAACCAACACCATGCTCGAAATCAACGAGAATGTGATCCGCGAAAAGGTTCAGCGCCTCATGAAAGAAATGGGAATCTCCAAGAAAAAATTGGGCGAGATCCTCGGCAGCCAAGGCGATCACGTAAATGTGCGCATCAACCGCGCCAACCGCTTTCTAACCGGTACCAAAAAGAAGCTCACCCTGGGTGAGATCAACCGCATCGCCAAATTCTTCGGCAAGCCGGTTACCTGGTTCTTTTATCAAGATAACGGCTCTGGGCCACAACTCGATGAAGCCGGCGACCAGATCGATAAAGAAGGTGTCTTCCGCTCGATCGAAAAAGGCTTACGCTTACTCGGCTTTGATGAATCGTACATTAGCGCTCGTCTTGAAGAACTGCGCGCCGTAGAGGCCTACCGCACAGCAAAGGCGTAATAAAGCTTGCACCACCGGGCAAGATATGGAACACTGGGGGTACGACTTTTCGGCCCCATAAGCTGAATCTTTCGATTTAACCCATACACCATGTCAGACGAAAAGAAGGCGAAAGCCAAAAGCGGCGGTACTGCTGCAGTTGCTCCTCGGAGCGAAGTGAAGAAAAAGCTCAAACGCGGTAGCAAAAAAGAGCTTATCGGCAAACATGCGACCCACGAAAAAGATACCGGCTCGGTACAAGTTCAAGTCGCCCTCCGCACCGATAAGATCACGATGCTCACCGAGCACCTCAAAGAGCATCCGAATGATGACCATGCACGCCGCGGACTGATGACCGCCGTTAACGAACGCCGCAAATTGTTGCGCTACCTTAAAGACCGCAGCAAAGAAGGCTACGAAGCGTTGATCGGTAAACTCGGTCTTCGTCACTAAGCCCGTAAACCCTCGAACATCAAAAGCCTCTTGCAAGAGGCTTTTTCTATTCTGATAAAAAGATGAAACGCAGCAAGCGCTACGTCAGCTCACGCAAAAACTATCGCTCACCAAAGCCGAAGTTTAAACACACGAAACGGAGAAAGAAGCTCAAAGGGTATCACCTAAACACCTTGTTCTTTCGCATCGGCACGATTATCTCAGTCGTATGCGGCTCTATTACAATCCTCTTTTTTATTTTCGCCGTGCTCGCCGAAAGTGGTCTCGGTCGCGATATCTTACTCACCATCACCATCTTGTTTTTAATTTTGACCTTTGCCGCAGTGTTCAAGGTAAAACGGGCACATCACTTTTTAAACACCTATCAAACCATTCATAGTCTTCGTAAGATGGATCCGCTGCAGTTCGAACATTATGTAGCCCATTTGCATCAAAAGCTTGGCTACAAAGCCAAAGTCGTTGGCGAAAGCGGCGATAACGGGGTTGATATAGAACTTTGGGAAAAAGGCGATTACGCCGTAGCGCAATGCAAACGCTACTCAGGATACAAACCGATCGGCTCACCCGAGATTCAACAATTCATCGGCAGCATGCAGATTTACAATGCTCCCAAAGGCTATTTTGTTGCCACCACCAATTTCACCGAACCGGCGCAAAAACTGGCCAGGTCACACCATGTTGAACTGGTAGATGATGTGGAATTGACGAAGTTGATCCAGAAGGCGTTTCGGTAGAAATACTACATTTAAACGGGGATTTGCGTTTCAATACAGTATTTGTATCATTATAAACATGAACTTTCACTGCAACACATTCTCTTTTTTAAGGTTGCGATATATCGCAAGCGGAAAAGCAAGAGCGGTTATATAAAAAGCAATGATCATGATTCCGAATACGGGGGTAGACAGCAAACCGACATAATATGCGAAATCTGATGCAAATAATTCAGAAATAATCAAAGGTACAATTATAAGAATATAAAGAGTTAGCCCTATCAGAAATAGACCTACCACACTGAAGAAAATGCGCCAACGCATTCCCTTGGAATACACCAAAGCCTCGTGAAAAATCTCTTTTCTTGTTGTATGCAAGTTCTTTTCCAAGAAAAATGGGAGGGTGAAAAATGCTGCAATCATCCGTTGTATTGTCAAACCATAGGCAAAAATTAATACGAATAATAGTACAAATGTGCTCCATATCTCTTCATTAAACTGCATTAAAAGAATCGGAACAGCAACAAGGCATACAGTAAACGGCCACAAAATGTACCACCAAACACGCACGGCAAAAAGAAAAAATGGAAAGAATTGTTGCAGACTGTCTCTATAAATTATTCGAAGTAAATGAATCTTCTTGTTCTGAAAGAAAGAATGTGCGACTAAATAATATGCAAGCATGCTCCAAATGTTATATGCGAGATAGAAAAAGGAGAATATGATTCCAAAAATAACAAATGATACGATATCCCTGATATCTTGTGGTAAGAATCCTAACGCGCTATTTCCGAATCCGGAAAACATCACCAAACTCAATAGTATATAAACTGCCAACATACAGATTAGTAGCATTACGACATACATTACCAACAGACGCCACACCAATGAGAAAGAAAACAAATCAAGTAGTGACTGCTTGAAGATTCGAAACGTTAAAAGAGGTTGGTTCATGTATAGAAATGAATTATTTATAATTTATCATATAAAATATGTTTGTCAATGTTTTTGATAACTGACAATCGGCATAGCAACAATCTAATAGTGGGAATAATAATGTAAAAAAATGTCACAAATACTTACACGAAAGTCTTGCAAGACAGAAACCCATTTGAACGCCGGAGCAGTTCTTCCGAAGGAGACTTGGTCCTATTGTTTATGGCACGTGAATACAAAGTGAAAATCATTTACACATCTTATCGAGAACCATAGAATGGTGTCCTTTTTATGATCTATGCCCGCAGTCCGCATCAGAGGTGAAAACAACGATGGTATTTATTTCGTCACGTTCACCGTTTACAAATGGTATCACATCTTCGACCGGCATAACCGATGGCAGACCTTGTACGATTCATTGAAGTTTTGTCAGAAGAAAAAAGGCCTTCGCTTATTCGCCTGGGTGTTTATGACCAATTACATCCATCTGCTATACCAAAGCCCGGATGCCTCGGTTTTTCTGCGTGATTTTAAAAAGTTCACCGCCGGGCAGATATTACGGAATATCAAAGCAACCGAACCGAAAGTGATAGATCTGTTTCAAGATTATGCGGGAATGCATCGATTCTGGCAGAAGACGAATATGCCGATAAAGATCGAAAGCCAAAAGGTCTTCGACCAGAAAAAGCAATACATCGAGTACAACCCGGTTCGCAAGGGATATGTGTATCCGCCGGAACATTGGCGCTATTCATCGGCGAACCAGCACCAAACATTGGTACTGTCGGAATGAACGACTCCGCTAACAGAAACAAGTGGACCAGGTCTCCTTCGGAAGACCTGCTCCGGCGACGGCTTAGGTAAAAAAGCCAGGCCAAATGATTTGACCTGGAATTTTGAACTGTGGTGTAAATTACTACACACACATGCTACTTAGCGATTTCCCTCTGAATGGATGCAATATTCCGCCGAACACTTTCCACTTTAAGATACTTTTCTTTTATCCTGCGCTCCACTTGATTTATCTGATTGTGAATGGAATTATATATCTCATCCCTTCTTCTGCCAGGCCGAAGGTTGTTAGCCTTACTATGCAAACGGCTTATGAATTGTCTATCGCGTTTAATCGACTGATCTATACGATATACCACATCTTCCATCTTGCGGATTTTTTCCCTTTGTCGATAAACCCACTCCTCTCGCTTTTTAGCTTTTTCTGCTTGCCTTCGCTCTCGCTCGACTTGACGCTGTCGATATTCAGCATCACGCCGATCTTTCTCAAGCTGCCTCCGCTCGCGTTCTTGCTCAAAATAATGATCAGCACGATCTGAAAAGTCCTTTTTTAACTGATTAGCTTTTTTTAGATATGAGCCCTTCATGCGACCTGCCGGTTGCAAGCCATGCAACTGATTTATATAGCCCTGGATTTCACGTCTTCCATTACGAAAATCATCAGAATAAGTCACTCGCTCAATTTGACCAATTATTGTCTCCATACGCTGAACGTTTTGTTTTATAGCGGCTTCATATCTTCTGTTTTCCTCCCAATCATATTTGAGTTGCATTTCATCAAAGTTCATGGTTCTTTGCACATTTGACCTAAAGTCACTACGCTTGAAAACGGTCTTCTTGTCCCTTTTGATAGCAAGCACCGTTCCATCAGGTGCAATGTGCACGTGGTCACGATTAATGTTTTGACCCTTTATACAAATCAAAAAGGAACCATCAGCCAAACGCTTTTCATAGCTATTGCCCATTTCATCTGCCTCACTGTATCAAATCCAACTCGGTGTATAATCACCGGACATCAAGGGTTCACCAGAGCACTTAATTAGCTCTATGTTCTGAGTATCACAACAATGAAACTCACAATTATCAAAAACACAATCAATAAAAGATGTGTGATATAAAAAACACTCTGAAAAGAGTACATTCATAAAAGAGCATTTATTATACTCACTGCAGCCAAAGCTTCCTCCGTATATTTTACAATTGTTGAAAACAACGTTTCCAAAGGTTGCGTCCAAATAAGCAGGATGAAGTTCAAAAATACCGGTTACAAGCTTGCTGCTTAAGCCCTTCTCTAACTCATACCAGCCTTGAACAGGTTTTTCTTTTTTCATCAATTCAAATAAATCTAGTGTTGTACCATTTCACTGGTAAATAACATCACATGTCAAGGAACAATCACACATTGCATATTAAACAAACTTTTTAAATTGTCAAACTCAAAAGCCCTAAATTCAAAACCCAAACGCATAATCACCTATGGTGCCGACGAGAGGACTCGAACTGCAGGAGTTTCGAGATTATTGACGAGCGAAGCGAGACAAAGAAGCCGCAACCACCTGCACCCCGGAAATCGAGTGAAACGAGATTGTCCGGGGCCCCATATCACAACACTAAAAATGGTGCCGACGAGAGGACTCGAACCTCCACAAGATACATCTTACATGCGCCTGAAGCATGCGCGTCTACCAATTCCGCCACGTCGGCATCCGGTTGCAGATTATGACGCAACCCCTTAGGAAAAGCAAATCTAGCTCATACTTTTTTGTTCTTTCAGTTTGATCTCCCCACTCCTCCCGCGATTCATCGAAGTCACCCCGGTACGGACCATTTCTTTAATCCCAAATGGATAGATCGCGTCGATAAATGCCTCGATTTTTGCCGGTCGGGTGGTGAGCTCAAAAATCATCGAATCGGGCGCTATATCAACCGGCTTTGCCCGAAACACATTGGCAAACTGCAATACTTCGGCGCGGTTACTTTTGGTGGCATGCACTTTGATGAGCAGTGTTTCACGAATCACCGTTTCGTCGTGCGTTACGTCTGACACTTTTAATACATTGATGATTTTATAGAGCTGCTTGATGACCTGCTCAACATTGGTATTGCTGCCATCTACAACGATAGTCATACGAGAGACATCGGGGTTTTCGGTACGCCCGACATTCAGCGAATCGATGTTGAATTTGCGCTTGCGGAACAACGAAGAAATCCGGTTTAAAACTCCGCTTTTATTTTCGACCAATGCGACGAGGATGTGCTGTTGACTCATTTTTTCATCATTATCTCTGTAATTTTCACCTTTTTTTTGATTTTTTTCAATACCAAGGCAACGAGACAACTATTAAGTGCTTTTGCAAAAGTCGACTTTGCATCGTGCCTATCACCAGGTAACAGACCCACGATAGACACCGTGTTCAGCACGGGGCGACAATTTCATTATCCATTAGTGCCCGCCTCCTTCATGATTTCGAAACGCTCATCCTTTACCTGATGAAGAAATCCTCTAAAGACGTTCCATGCAACGTCTCTTCGCGTCAGACAAACTCAAAATACTACATTTAAACGTAATCCACCGTTTAAATGTAGTATTTTTGAAAAGAAAACCCGATGAATCAAAGCTTGCAAATACGAAACATCAGCACGAAACTAATACAAAAAACCACGCTCTTCGCGTGGTTTTTGTCAATCTCTTCGATATTGAGAATTGCCTAAAAGCGAGCAAAGTGAGCAAACGCCTTATTCGCTTTCGCCATTTGGCGAACATTCTCTTTCTTTTTAAATGCCGTACCGCTATCGTTCACCGCTTCCATCATTTCGGCTGCCAAGCGTTGTGCCATTGGCATTCCCTTACGCGACCTAGCGGCAGCAATAATCCATCGGATCGCCAAAGTACGCTGGCGATTCGGATGAACCTCGACCGGAATTTGGTAGATTGCTCCACCAACACGCTTTGGTCGAACTTCGATGTTCGGCATTACGTTGCGAATGGCGAATTCGAAGACATCTTCGGGTTTTTTTTCGGGTTGGCGCTTTGCCAAGATCTCAAGAGTATCGGCTACGATTTTACGAGCGATGGTTTTTTTACCGCCCATCATCAGTGAATTGATGAATTTTTCCATCAGTTCGTTACTGTGTGCCGGAATAAAGGTGGCTTTTTTTTGCGCCATTTCAGATTAAAAACAGATAAATTACGATTTGGGCTTCTTCGCCCCATAGCGGCTTCGACCTTGTTTACGGTCTTTTACGCCATCGGTGTCGAGACTTCCACGAACAATATGATAACGTACACCGGGCAAGTCTTTTACTCTTCCGCCGCGTACCAATACCACACTATGCTCTTGCAGATTATGACCTTCACCCATGATGTAAGCGTTTACCTCATCGCCGTTGGTCAAACGAACACGGGCGATTTTACGCAAAGCCGAGTTCGGCTTTTTCGGGGTCATGGTGGTTACACGCACACATACTCCGCGTTTTTGCGGTGCACCGCCCGGTAGCTGTACCGAACGCGATTTAAGCGTATTGAAGGTGTGTTGTAAAGCTGGTGCTTTACTCTTTTTATTTACCTTCTTGCGTGGCTTACGCACGAGCTGGTTAATAGTTGGCATACAATTTAAGAGAGAATTTTAAGCTAAACGATTTTGGTGCAATTTTACTCATTTGGCAAGGCATTTTTATCACTTGCCAGTTTTTCGTAATAACGCTTGCGGAAAATGTGTCCGGCAGGGATGAGCTTACCGATGATCACGTTTTCTTTCAGACCTTCGAGGTTATCGACTTTACCGGTCGTGGCTGCTTCAACAAGAACGCGGATGGTTTCTTGGAAACTAGCTGCCGATAGCCAGGAGTCGGTTGCAAGCGAGATTCGGGTAAGTCCGAGTAAAAGCCGCTCGAATGTAGCTGGTCGTTTACCGGCTTTTTCAAGTTCGGTATTGATCTCGATGATTTTCTCGAAGTCGACCTGCTCACCAGCAAGGACATCGTGTACATCGCCTGGGTCGACGATTCGTACGCGAGAGAACATCTGTTTCACGATGATCTCGATATGTTTATCGTTGATCGTTTGCCCCTGACTCGCATAAATACTCTGTACCTCTGTCATCAAGTAACGTTGTACTCGGTAGACATCTGCCAACTCCATCAGTTTCTTTAGGTCGAAGTGACCACTGGTTAGCGGCGCTCCGGCTTCGATCATCTGTCCGTTTTCAACGAGCAACGAATCGCGGGTGTGAAACTCATAGATTTTCTCGACATGTTCGATGTGCTTAACCTCGATATTCTCATCGGAAACCGACTGCACTTTACCGGCATGGGTTGAACGCAAGATGTGCGTTCCTTTTGCTAAGATTTGATTTTCTTTAACTGTTTCACCTTCTTTAACGGCAATCTTCATACCATGCTCTAGACGATACGTATCGACACCAAGTTCTTCGGCAGAGATGGTAACGCGCATGACATTACCGGCGTACTCGATTGATACCCGACCGTTGATATCTGAAAGCACCGCTGGTGTTTTCGGTGATCGTGCTTCGAATAATTCTTCAACACGCGTCAAACCTTGGGTGATATCAGCCTCTCCCGCTACTCCTCCCATGTGGAACGTACGCATCGTTAGCTGGGTTCCCGGCTCACCGATCGATTGTGCGGCAATGATTCCGACCGGCACACCAAGATCGACAACCTTATTGTTTCCCAGATCGTAACCATAACACATTTGGCAAATACCGTTTTGAGTTTGACAGGTCATAACCGATCGTACCGGTGCCGAATCGATTTTCCGATCGATGATTTCTTGAATCACATCTTGATTGATCTGCGCATTCTTTTCGGCGATGATCTCACCCGTTGCCGGATCAACCAGGTTATCAGCAAGCGTACGACCGAAGATTCGGTTTTCGAACGCTTCTCCGATCTGCTCCGATTCTTCGCGGGTAACGTTATGAATATGCTCTTGTCCGCAATCGGCTTCACGAATCACGATATCTTGTACGGCATCGACCAGACGACGAGTAAGGTAGCCGGCTTCGGCAGTTTTTAGCGCTGTGTCAGATTTTCCTTTTCGTCCACCATGGGTCGCAATAAAGTATTCAAGAATCGAGAATCCTTCTTTTAGATTACTGCGGATCGGCAGTTCGATGGTTTTACCACCCGGATTCGCCACCAACCCCTTCATTCCGCAAAGCTGTGTGATCTGACCCCAGTTTCCGCGAGCGGCGGAATCGATCATGTAGAGTACATCGTTTTCGGCATCTTTCTGAAAGCCTTTTACCATTGCCGTAGTAACATCACTTTTCGCTTGTGACCAAATGCGGATCGCGTTCAAGTACCGCTCATAGTCGGTAATGAAGCCACGGCTGAATTGGTCTGAGATCAGGCGGACTTTTTCGGTTGCTTCGGTGATCACCGCTTCTTTTTCATCGGGGATGATGATGTCTTTGTGTCCGATCGAAATACCCGAACGAGTAGCGTATTTAAAACCGAGTTTTTTAATCGCATCAGCGGTTTTCGCGGTTGTGTCCATATCGGTTGCCTCAAACACTTCTGCGATCAGTGTTTCGAGGTTTTTTTTGCGGAACACTTCGTTTTTATAGCCGATTTCGTCGGGCAAGATCTGATTGAAGATAATGCGCCCAATGCTTGTTTCGAGCAACTCGCCGTTACGCATCACTTGGATGATCGCCTGCAAATCGACAAAACGATGCTCGTAAGCACGAAGTGCCTCTTTCTCATCGACAAAAATCATACCTTCGCCTTTTTTCTTCTTGTGCACCTGCGTTAAAAAGTAGCAGCCCAAAACCATATCTTGCGTTGGGGTAACAATCGGCTTTCCGGCCGAAGGCTTAAGCAGATTCTTGGCAGATGCGATGATCTCGCGTGCTTCGCGTTGCGCTTCGTCAGAAAGTGGTACGTGAACCGCCATCTGGTCACCGTCGAAGTCGGCGTTAAACGCCGCACAAACGAGCGGATGCACCTGAATCGCCTTTCCTTCGATCAGTACCGGTTCAAACGCCTGTATACCAAGGCGGTGAAGCGTTGGCGCACGGTTTAGCAAGACATAACGCCCTTTGGTTACTTCTTCGAGAATATCCCACACCACCTTTTTACCGGTTGAGATAAAGCGCTCGGCAGATTTTACGTTATGAGCGTATTCACGGCGGATCAGTTCACCAATCACAAACGGCTTAAAGAGTTTCATCGCCATTTCTTTCGGCAAACCACACTGATGCAGATTCAACTGCGGACCAACGACGATCACCGAGCGCCCCGAATAGTCGACACGTTTTCCGAGCAGGTTTTGGCGAAATCGCCCTTGTTTTCCTTTGAGCATGTCTGAAAGACTGCGTAACTTGCGACGATCGCCGGCGGTAAATACCGCTCGCCCGGCACGTGGTGAGTTATTGATCAAAGTGTCGGTTGCTTCTTGCAACATGCGTTTTTCATTTCGGCAGATCACCTCCGGTGCGCCAATCGATGCCAAGCGCTTTAAGCGGTTGTTGCGATTGATGATTCGACGATAAAGATCGTTCAAGTCACTGGCGGCAAAACGCCCACCATCGAGCTGCACCATTGGGCGCAGATCTGGGGGGATTACCGGCAATTCGGTGATGATCATCCACTCAGGGCGGATTCCAGCACGCTTAAGTGAACTGACAAAACGAATCCGTTTTAAGAGTTTCTTTTGGCGTTGTCCGGTGGCTTCGGCTTTTTCAGCTTCGAGCTGTTCTAAAAACTCATCTAGGCTTACATCTTCGAGCAGTCGACGAATCGACTCGGCACCGGTTCCGGCAGAAAAGACATGACCGAATTTCATGTTCATCTCACGGTATTCAAGCTCGCTGAGCACGGTATTCTTTTCAAGTGCTTGCAGCTCTTTTTTTGCTTGAGAATGCGCCTCTGTAAGTTCTTCGATTTTTAGGGCGTATTCTGCTTCGTGCTGATCGAGCTCCTTTTGATCGGCCTGTTTGGCGTTCTGATCGACATCGATCACGATATACGAAGCAAAGTAAACAATTTGCTCGAGCAAGCGGATTGGTAGATCGAGCAATAAGCCGATGCGACTCGGTGTACTGCGCAAGTACCAGATATGCAAAACCGGTACCGCCAATGAGATGTGCCCCATCCGCTCACGACGCACGATCGAACGCGTCACTTCTACTCCACATTTTTCACAGACGATTCCTTTATAGCGAATACGTTTGTATTTGCCGCAATAACATTCCCAGTTTTTAGTCGGGCCAAAAATACGCTCACAGAAAAGTCCGTCGAGTTCGGGTTTTTGGGTTCGGTAATTAATGGTTTCGGGCTTCGTCACTTCTCCGTGCGACCAGCTTTTAATATGCTCTGGTGAAGCGACGGTTAGCGAAATGGATTGAAAAATCGATTTTTTCTGATCGGATTCAATTGCTCGCGACATGTTGGGGTTTAAAAAAGCGAAAAATGGTTAGCGGATTTCCTCTTCGAAAAGAGGTGAGTCGATATCGACATTATTGACCGATTGCTCGATGGGGCTTGCCCCGAGAGTAGTGTCGGACGCCGCTGTATCGGGGGTATTAAGGCGATCTTGAAAGTTTTTTTCAATTTCAGACGCCGGTTTTTCTTCTTGCGATTGCTGATGCTCGATTTGCTCATCTTCGTACGTTTCTTCGAATTGGTAACCTTCATCCGACTCATCGACATCAACTTGTTCTTGAATCTGACCGCCGCTGTTATCGTTGCGAATACCGCGGTCGAGTACGAGAATATCTTGTACAACCACTTCGGTGCGGTAAAAGCGGGCTCCGGCATCGTTTTCCCAGCTCCGGGTTTTTAAGTAGCCTTCAAGGTAGACGAGCGTACTTTTTTGCAAAAACCGCTCACAGATCTCGGCGATCTTCCCCCAGGCGAGCATATTGTGGAATTCGGCTTGCCCTTGTTTTTTACCGTTTGGGTCGTACCACGTGCGATTAGTGGCGAGTACAAAGGTTGCCATTTTCTGGCCGCCGTTCGTGCTGCGCGCTTCGGGTGCTCGTGCCACATTACCGATTAGGATGACTTTGTTGATATTCCTCATGATTCGAAAACTAAATGGAAAAGATTATGCGTGCCCCTCCTCAAGCTCATCGAGCGAATCGCTCATCTCCTCTTCCATCGACTCGCCGTTTTCGGCGCTGCCCTCCAAATCATCACGCACATCTTCTTCTTCGCGCGGTGTCGGGTTCTCTTCATTAAAGTCTGAGATCATATCTTCTTTTTTGATCGATGAATCCTCATCTTCCATATCCTCTTCGACAATCGCGTCGAAATCGACCGATTCTTCCATTTCACTGCGCAAATTCACATTCATTCCTAATGCACGCAGCTCGTGCACCAAAACATTGAACGATTCCGGCGTACTCGGCTTACGGATCGGCTCACCTTTTACGATTGATTCGTACGCTTTCGAGCGCCCGATCACATCGTCGGATTTGATCGTCAGCATTTCTTGCAGAGTATGCGCCGCACCATAGGCTTCAAGCGCCCATACCTCCATTTCACCAAAACGCTGTCCTCCGTGTTGCGCCTTACCACCGAGCGGTTGCTGGGTCACAATCGAGTATGGCCCCACCGAACGAGCGTGGATTTTATCTTCTACCAAGTGATTCAGTTTCAGCATGTATGCGATCCCGACAGTAGTTCTGTGCGAGAACGGCTCTCCGGTTTGTCCGTCGAACAGTTGGATTTTTCCATCTGCCGGCAGATTCGCATCGGTAAGGATCGATTCGATAGTGTCGGTTGGAATACCGTTCAAGACCGGTGTGGCAAACTTAATGCCGAGCTGATGCCCGGCCCAGCCCAAATGCGTTTCAAGAATCTGACCGATATTCATACGTGACGCCACACCAAGTGGGTTCAAAATAACATCAACCGGGGTACCATCGGGCATAAACGGCATATCTTCAGATGGCACGATGCGAGAAACGACACCTTTGTTTCCATGGCGTCCTGCCATTTTGTCTCCGACTTGGATCTTACGGGTTTTTGCGACGAATACGCGTACTTGCTTTAAGCAACCGATTGGCAGATCGTCGCCGTTTTCACGTGAGAAGATCTGTACATCAACCACTTTTCCGCCACCGCCGCCCGGTAATCGGAGCGATGAATCTTTTACATCTTTCGCTTTTTCACCGAAAATAGCTTGCAATAAGCGCTCTTCGGGGGTGAGTTCGGTTTCTCCTTTCGGGGTGATCTTTCCAACGAGGATATCGCCTTCTTCTACTGCTGCTCCAATGCGGATAATGCCGTCGGTATCGAGCTGTGCAAGTTTGGCCTCGGCAACATTCGGAATATCGCGGGTTACCATTTCGGGGCCGAGCTTGGTTTCACGAACATCGATCGAGTAATCATCGATATGGATCGAGTCGTACATCCCCTGTCGTGCGACACGATCGGAGATGATCACCGCATCTTCAAAGTTGTAGCCGTTCCACGCCATGTAGGCCACCAAGAGGTTGCGTCCGATAGCGATCTCACCGCCTTCAACAGAAGCACCATCGGCGAGCAGATCGCCTTTTTTGATCTTTTGCCCAGCCATAACCTTTACGTTTGTGGTAAAGCAGGTCGATTGATTTGTTCGTACAAAAGTGTCGATCGGGAATATCAGCTTCTTGCCCGATTTTCCCATCATGATGATCTCATTCGCATCCACCGCTTGTATTTCGCCATCTTCGGGCGCAAACAGACATTGCCCGCTACTTTCAGATATCGTATGTTCCATACCGGTTCCTACGATCGGGGCTTCGGGTCGTACCAACGGTACCGACTGACGTTGCATGTTCGAACCCATCGCCGCACGGGTGTTATCGTCGTGCTCCAAAAATGGGATCAGCGCGGTTGTTTCGGAGATGATCTGCTTCGGCGAAACATCGATATGCGTCACCTTAGCGATTTGCGCCAATACCGGCTCACCGTTGTCGCGCGCCGGTACACGGCGCTCAACGAATTGATTTAGTTTATCCATTTCTGAATTCGCCTGCGCCACCACTAATGTTCTTTCTTCTTCGGCATCGAAATATTTTACTTTGCTGCCGCGGTAGGCACGTACTTTTACGGTTTTGCGCTTTGTATCGGCAGCGATTTTTTTCGCAATCGCCTCGGTGATCTTCTCACCCTTTGCAATCACCTTCTCAATATCTTCTTCGATAAATCGTCCGACGAGCTTATCGGCTTTGTTTTCTACAGTATGGAGGATTTCATTAAACGGGGTTTCGATGAAACCGAGTGGATTTACCTTGGCGTAAGTTGCCAAATGCACCACCAATCCGATGTTTGGACCTTCGGGGGTTGAGATCGGACAGATTCTTCCGTAATGGCTTTGATGCACGTCACGAACATCGAAACTCGCTCGCTCACGCGATAATCCACCAGGACCCATAGCAGAAAGCCTGCGCTTATGCGCCAATTCGGCGAGTGGGTTGGTTTGGTCCATAAATTGCGATAACTGCGAACTGGCGTAAAATTCGCGCAGTGCCGCCGTTACCGGACGTGAGTTGATCAGTTGTGTCGGGGTGATCGATTCGAGCTCCATTACCGTCATACGGTCTTTTGCGATGCGGTCGGTGCGTAGTAGACCAACACGGAACTTGTTCTGTACGAGTTCGCCCACCGAACGTACGCGGCGATTCGCCAAATGGTCGATGTCATCGGTGTTGCCGCCCTCGGCCGAAAGTCGCACGAGTTCGCGGACGATATTAACGAAGTCTTCTACCTGAAACACTCGTCCTTTCGAATCGGATTCGATTTTGGTGCCAAAACGCTTATTGAGTTTATGACGCGCGATCGGCCCCAGATCGTACCGCTTGAAATCGAAGAACATGGTTTCGATCAATGATTTTGCGTTTTCTGGTGTTGCCATATCTCCCGGGCGAATCTTGCGATAAACGCTCTGGTAGGCTTCGCGCAGATCGGTGATATTATCTTTTTCTAAAGTTCGTAAGAGCAGATCATCTTCGATTTTAAGCCCCAACGACTTAGTGATTCCCATGATCTTTTTATCGGTGTCGTACCCAAAAATACGCAAGAGTTGGGTGATTGGGATTTTGCGTTTGCGGTCGATCTTCGCCGTGATGATTCCTTTTTTATCGGTTTCGATCTCGAGCCAAGCTCCGCGTTTCGGGATGATTTTACAATTGAAATAATCGGGTGAGACCAAGCTGCGTGAAAAAAACGCGCCCGGGCTTCGCACCAACTGGTTTACCACTACTCGCTCAATTCCGTTCACGATGAATGTGCCCTTATCGGTCATCATCGGTAACGCCCCTAAAAATACCTCTTGTTCTTTGATTTCGCCGGTTTCTTTATTCACCAAACGCACCCGCACTACCAGGTTCGATTCGTACGAACTCATTTTGCGCCGTGCCTCGGCTGGTGAGAATTTTGGCTTTTCGAAACGATGATTTAAAAAATGGAGCTCCATTTTTTTATTCGAAAAGTCGGTGATCGGCGAGATCTCCTCAAAACTTTCTTTAATTCCGTCTTGTAAAAACCAATCGAATGAATTTTGTTGCACATCCATTAAACCGGGCAGATCGACGAGATCTTCACCCTCGGTAAAAAAGT
This sequence comes from uncultured Candidatus Peribacteria bacterium, assembly GCA_964584385.1. Lineage (GTDB taxonomy): Bacteria > Patescibacteriota > Gracilibacteria > CAIRYL01 > CAZOZW01. Next base: position 5,643 of record CAZOZW010000021.1, on the reverse strand, counting down.
AACGGTCCCCTCGTATTTTCGTTGGTGTAATACTAAGAGAAACGGTTGACTTATCAGCTTTTTTTGCAGCCATGAACAGAGATGATAAAGAGAAATGCCCCTTTCACCTATCAGCAACACAGTAGTAATCTCTGGCGATGAATTATTTTTTCAAGCTTGTCAATAATACATATCAAAAAAATACTGTCAAGATTTTATTATGCAGATAAAAAGCCGTGGAGCATATTTTTGATGAATGACAAAGATTTTTTCCGACGATGCTTAATGCGACACGTTTGCATTAAGCGAAGCAATCAGCAGCTAATAATTAGAATTAGACTTACTTAAAACGATTTAAAAGAATACTCATTACCAATTTTTTACCGTGGATAAAAAGGGCAAACATGCATTGGTACAAAAGAGATTGCCAACAAAGAGAATGTCGACCTGCTTTTTACTTGCCCAAAAGAGCAACAAGCGTAAAATACCATTGCAGAATATGATTGACCTCTACTTAATACGGCACGCCGAAAGCGAAATGAACACGCGTGCAGATATTATTGGAGGCAATTCGAGCAAAACCCCACTCTCGCATCGTGGAGAAAAACAAGCCGAACTCTTGGGTGAACGGCTCAAAAATTCGGGGATCAGATTTGATACTCTTCATTCATCAACCGCAACACGAGCTTTCGAAACCGCTCGCATTGCCGGCAGAAAGGCCGGTTTTACCGCAGAAGATATTATTCAAAGCGATGATATTCTTGAGATCGACCAAGGCGACTGGACGGGTAAAAATCGTACAGATATTTATACACCGAACCAGATTGAGATTATCGAAAAGCAGAATATCGATTTTACCCCACCGAACGGTGAATCGCAGCGGATGGTTGAACAGCGCATGCACGAATACATCGCAAATAATTGCCTTACCCGGCAAAATCAGACAATAGCGGTTTTTTCGCATGGGTTGGCGATAAAGTGCTTCTTGCGCGGCGTGATGGATTCTGACCCGCGATTGACCTACAAAATAGTAATCGATAACACCGCGATCTGTCGCGTAAAATACAGCGAACGCGGTTGGCACCTGGTATGCGTGAACGATGTTTCGCACATACCACCAGAACAATTATTAGGTGATCATTATTTACGACGCTGATTTTGTTTTGATTCCCTCTAAATCAAAGAATTGTTATACTAATGAGAGCATAGACTATGCTGACCTGATAGAGAAAGTGCGATCGATGAGCGACGAAGAAAAAAGGATCGTGGCGAAATTTATAACGAATTTTAACTAAAATGGAAGATATAAGTATTTTAAAACAGATTTTGATGGTGCTAAGTGCTCCATATTTTCTCATACAGGCGATTTTCGGCTTTCTAGTGATCGGAATTTTGCTGTCAGCGGCAGCAAAAAAGCACTAGCGCTAAGACTGTGGATCCTTCTTTCTATCCGAGGTTTTGATTTCCCCTAAATCAAAGACTTGTTATACTCAATATGGATTCCATTGTCATCAATGGGCAGTTTTGATTTCCCCTAAATCAAAGACTTGTTATACTATGACCTTCGAAGCAGAAAAGGACGAATTAGTTTTGATTTCCCCTAAATCAAAGACTTGTTATACTATATTTTTTTCTCTTTGTCGAAGTGGTAGAGTTTTGATTTCCCCTAAATCAAAGACTTGTTATACTAAACTGCTGGCAGAGGGTAATACATGGGCGGTTTTGATTTCCCCTAAATCAAAGACTTGTTATACTGATGGTGGATGGCTCTTTCATCTCGAACAAGTTTTGATTTCCCCTAAATCAAAGACTTGTTATACTTGGTGTACTGAATGCACTGCGGTCATCGAAGTTTTGATTTCCCCTAAATCAAAGACTTGTTATACTTAGACACGTTGTCCTTTCCGGTTCAAATGTGTTTTGATTTCCCCTAAATCAAAGACTTGTTATACTAGTTGCCTCATAAAGACAACCAGATTTGGGTTTTGATTTCCCCTAAATCAAAGACTTGTTATACTGGTGGGCTTATATTCATTCGTCTGTTGCAGTTTTGATTTCCCCTAAATCAAAGACTTGTTATACTGTGCTAATTGAGTGAATGGGTTGTGTGTCAGTTTTGATTTCCCCTAAATCAAAGACTTGTTATACTTAAGTTGCGTTTTGAAATGCGTAAAATAGAGTTTTGATTTCCCCTAAATCAAAGACTTGTTATACTATTCGTGTTGAAGTACCACTTGATAATATAGTTTTGATTTCCCCTAAATCAAAGACTTGTTATACTTGCTTTCACCAGCGTTGCTGTCATTCATTCGTTTTGATTTCCCCTAAATCAAAGACTTGTTATACTGGAGTCTGTTCATACTCCTCATTATGCTAAGTTTTGATTTCCCCTAAATCAAAGACTTGTTATACTTTCGCCGATGATTTCGGGCGCGTTGCTCATGTTTTGATTTCCCCTAAATCAAAGACTTGTTATACTATAGTTCATTTTCAAGTGATATGTCTGCAAGTTTTGATTTCCCCTAAATCAAAGACTTGTTATACTGTTCGTTTTTTTCAGTGAGTTGGGGTGATAGTTTTGATTTCCCCTAAATCAAAGACTTGTTATACTTAATGCATCAAAATGTGTTTTTATTCTTGGGTTTTGATTTCCCCTAAATCAAAGACTTGTTATACTCATCAATCGGCAATGGACTAGTGAAATCTGGTTTTGATTTCCCCTAAATCAAAGACTTGTTATACTTTATGGAAACATCAAGAAAATTGAAAAAAAGTTTTGATTTCCCCTAAATCAAAGACTTGTTATACTTTTGTGAAATTTGAGGTTCCCCCTTTAATAGTTTTGATTTCCCCTAAATCAAAGACTTGTTATACTCCAGCTCGAAGAACACACTCGCAAGCGCTAGTTTTGATTTCCCCTAAATCAAAGACTTGTTATACTTCGGGCAAATTTTATAGCTGCCCTTAAACCGTTTTGATTTCCCCTAAATCAAAGACTTGTTATACTAAAAAGGGTAGAAAGGAACTACTACATCTGGTTTTGATTTCCCCTAAATCAAAGACTTGTTATACTATAGATTGGTTTGTTTTTTTCGGCGGCAAAGTTTTGATTTCCCCTAAATCAAAGACTTGTTATACTGAAAACCTGAACGTCAAATTCTACATCATAGTTTTGATTTCCCCTAAATCAAAGACTTGTTATACTCTTCTCGTATTTTTTCATATATCCTTATGAGTTTTGATTTCCCCTAAATCAAAGACTTGTTATACTTTAATCTGCTTTAATATCTGCATTGACCTAGTTTTGATTTCCCCTAAATCAAAGACTTGTTATACTATGTTACGAAAACGAAAAAGAAGAACCAAAGTTTTGATTTCCCCTAAATCAAAGACTTGTTATACTTTCCTTCGCGGACTTAGCAACGAAGAGCTAGTTTTGATTTCCCCTAAATCAAAGACTTGTTATACTAATGTTCAATTTTTTTAATGCATCAAAATGGTTTTGATTTCCCCTAAATCAAAGACTTGTTATACTTTCAAGGTCAAACAATAGAACTTGGCTACGGTTTTGATTTCCCCTAAATCAAAGACTTGTTATACTATTTGCATTGATGTGGAAGAAAGAAACGGGGTTTTGATTTCCCCTAAATCAAAGACTTGTTATACTTATACAGCGGCGTGATATGACCGGTAGAAGGTTTTGATTTCCCCTAAATCAAAGACTTGTTATACTTAATTTGTCAAGCCATAGTTGGGCGCTGGCGTTTTGATTTCCCCTAAATCAAAGACTTGTTATACTCATTTCTAACCTCAAACTCTAATCTAGAGAGTTTTGATTTCCCCTAAATCAAAGACTTGTTATACTTTATGGAATAATCATAAAAAATGAAAAAAAGTTTTGATTTCCCCTAAATCAAAGACTTGTTATACTTGGTTCCTGTCACTATCACTGCGACTCCTAGTTTTGATTTCCCCTAAATCAAAGACTTGTTATACTAAAATTGGTCTATTGTCATACTGAAAATTAGTTTTGATTTCCCCTAAATCAAAGACTTGTTATACTTCATTATTCTATAGCAGCAAGAAATTTAAGGTTTTGATTTCCCCTAAATCAAAGACTTGTTATACTAGAGAAGATCGCACGGAAACTGCGCGAGTTGTTTTGATTTCCCCTAAATCAAAGACTTGTTATACTTATCACTCAAATCGAAAAATATTAAAGTGTGTTTTGATTTCCCCTAAATCAAAGACTTGTTATACTGAGAAAATTGGTTGTGTGTTAGGAGCTTGGGTTTTGATTTCCCCTAAATCAAAGACTTGTTATACTCAAAAACTATATCTACATCAGTCACTTGCCGTTTTGATTTCCCCTAAATCAAAGACTTGTTATACTTTACGGAAATATCATGAAAAATGAAAAAAAGTTTTGATTTCCCCTAAATCAAAGACTTGTTATACTCGTACCCTAGTTCTATGGTCTGCCCCATGAGTTTTGATTTCCCCTAAATCAAAGACTTGTTATACTTTGCAATTTCGCAATAATTGGAATTAACGAGTTTTGATTTCCCCTAAATCAAAGACTTGTTATACTCGTTTTGATTTTGTTGGTGGTTTTAGAAAGTTTTGATTTCCCCTAAATCAAAGACTTGTTATACTCGAATTCTAATCGAGAGACAGATTGATATGTTTTGATTTCCCCTAAATCAAAGACTTGTTATACTTTGCATTCTCTGGGTTCAATTCCCAAATATGTTTTGATTTCCCCTAAATCAAAGACTTGTTATACTATACTCTCTCGATCATGTTTTCGTCAAAAAGTTTTGATTTCCCCTAAATCAAAGACTTGTTATACTTCCAACCATTCGCGGTACTAATTGAGTGAAGTTTTGATTTCCCCTAAATCAAAGACTTGTTATACTCGCCGATTTGACTTTCGACAAATGTCTGTGGTTTTGATTTCCCCTAAATCAAAGACTTGTTATACTTCGCCGATTTGACTTTCGACAAATGTCTGTGTTTTGATTTCCCCTAAATCAAAGACTTGTTATACTGCGCCGTCATCGTGGTAGCGCCAAAAATAGGTTTTGATTTCCCCTAAATCAAAGACTTGTTATACTTTTGGTTGCTTTCTGCATTCGCGTTTTTGAGTTTTGATTTCCCCTAAATCAAAGACTTGTTATACTAATTTGAAAATTCTGCATCGTCAATATAAAGTTTTGATTTCCCCTAAATCAAAGACTTGTTATACTCCACACGAATTTTTGCTGATGGCACCCAAAGTTTTGATTTCCCCTAAATCAAAGACTTGTTATACTTAGTGCATCAAAATGTGTTTTTATTCTTGGGTTTTGATTTCCCCTAAATCAAAGACTTGTTATACTTGTAATTTTTACTGCAACTGCATTCAGTTGTTTTGATTTCCCCTAAATCAAAGACTTGTTATACTTTTTTGTGAAATTTGAGTTTCCCCCGTTACGTTTTGATTTCCCCTAAATCAAAGACTTGTTATACTCCATCAGTATTCAGAAAGCCAAATTGGCGAGTTTTGATTTCCCCTAAATCAAAGACTTGTTATACTATGACGTTGTGATGATACATCATGCTTCGTGTTTTGATTTCCCCTAAATCAAAGACTTGTTATACTTAAGGCTTAATTGAAAGTAG
>CAZOZW010000020.1:25229-28858 GCA_964584385.1 uncultured Candidatus Peribacteria bacterium | reverse complement strand
GAGTTGAATATGTGGATTTATGGCGAAAATTGACATATGTCAACAGTGCCTAGCCAAGCACTTCTTTAGCTTTGTGCAATCGGGCGAGGCTTTTTGCTTTGCCTAAAACATCGAGGATTTCGAACACGCCCGGTGAGAATTTTTCGTTGCTAAGTGCTACGCGGAGTGGCCACAACAGTTGCCCGTTTTTTATACCCAATTCTTGCACTTTGTTCATCAGTAGGACTTGGATTTTGGCGGCAGTCCAATCGGTTTCGCTTACATTCTCGAGTGCGGCAATACCTTCACCGATCGATCGCTTTGCCATTTCGAGGTCGACTTTCATCTTTTGGTGTGGAAACAGCTCTGCATCTACGGTGTACTCTTCGTTCGTTACAAAATAAAAACGGAGGAGTTCGGGGGCTTCGGCAAGGGTTTTAAGGCGCTCGTGGATTGTTGCCACCGCTTTTGTAAGAAACGCCGTATCAACAGTGTTCAGCTGCGTGGCGATTATCTCATCATTTTGTAAAAACGGTGTGATGCGTTCAATTACGTCTGCAACCGGAAGTTGACGAATCCAACTGCCGTTCATCCAGAGTAGTCGTTCGTAATCGAAAATGGCACCGCCTTTTTGTACGCGCTCCAGTTCAAAATGTTCTGTGAGCTCATCCATCGTAAATATCTCTTTTTCGTCTTTTGTGTTCCAGCCGAGCAGGGCTAAAAAGTTAAGGAGTGCTTCGGGTAAAATCCCCTTCTGTAAGTAATCGTCGACCGAAACGTCGTTTTTTCGTTTACTGAGTTTGCTTTTATCGCTGTTTAAGATCAGTGGCAAATGAGCGAACTGTGGCGATTGCCAGCCGAATGCTTCAAATATAAGAATTTGTTTTGGCGTATTGCTGATATGATCTTCACCGCGGATGACATGCGAAACATTCATCTCGTGGTCGTCGACAACAACGACAAAATTATACAGGCAAGATTTAAGATCCTTCGCAATCACGAAATCGGCGATCTCTCGGGTGTTGATCTCGACCTTACCGCGCACGATATCTTCAAAGATAATCGACTTTTGTTCGGGTACTTTAAATCGGATCACCGCTTTTTCGCCATTTTTCATTCGTTCGTCTGCTTCGGCTTTCCTTACCGAACGGCATTTTCCACTGTAGCGTGGAGGTAATTTTTTTGCTTGTTGCTCGGCACGTTCGGCTTCGAGTTCTTCGGCGGTGCAAAAGCAGAAGTAGGCTTTTTCTTGATCGATCAATTGCTGAAGATGCTTTTTGTAAATATCTCCCCGCTCGCTCTGTTTGAATGGGCCGTCATCCCAGGTGATGCCGAGGTTTTGTAAGCCGCTCATAATATTATCGGCGTATTCTTCGGTACTGCGCTGGGTGTCGGTATCTTCGAGGCGCATGACGATTTTGCCACCGTGTTTTTTGGCAAAGAGATAATTATACAAACACGTACGTACCGTGCCGATGTGGAGCAAGCCGGTAGGGCTTGGTGGAAAGCGGACGATAACTGGTTTTTCGGTCATAAGATGCATAAATGTAGTTTGGAGTTTACAGCAATGCCAGAAAAACGGTAAGATACTTTTTGCTGCCGAAGTGGCGAAATTGGTATACGCGCATGGCTTAGAACCATGTGGGGCAACCCGTGAGAGTTCGAGTCTCTCCTTCGGCACCAACATCAAACAATGGTAATAAGACCCCGGACAACTTTCGTTTCCGGGGCATAGTATCTTCGCCTTCATTTCGTCGTGCCTCCTCACTCAGCTCGAATTCAACTATGGTTCGAGTCTCTCCTTGTGGCACCAGCCTTCGTTCGCCGCGGCGAACTTCGGCTGGCAAGCCATCCGAATTCTTTGTGCTTCTGTTGGTTTATCAGCCAGAGCTTGGCGACTGCTGGCAGGCCAGCTCACCGAAGTTTTAACGCAGGTAGGCCATCAGTCGATGTATAATTAGCACATACAGGGGGACTTCTTTAGCGATTAGTTTGCGAAGTGTGTCCGTTATAGCCTTTGGCGAAGAAGGGCGGTATCGACCAATAGATCTGCAAGCATATTGTTCAGATGCAGCGAATGTGAATGGGACGACTGCTACACGAAGCAACTTGAAACAAGTTAAGTATTCTTTTTCAGCGCCGCCAGACCACGGTATTTTCTCGCAAACACGCAGCAATGATTCCTGATCACACTTTAGTTTTGTATAGTATAGGCAAAAACTCGTGTAAGTAGCGTGTTTTTTTAATAAGGAGATTATAGCGTCAGCCTACGCTATAACCTACTGGAATTGACATATTTGGTACGGAAAAAAGAGCGGAGTTTTATCTCCGCTCAAGTGCTGCTTGGTTCTAATCTTCTCGCTTTAATTCTTTACTGCGACGCTTCTTTTGCATATTATCGATAATCATATTGAAAATGATATAGGCAATTGACAGAAGCGTAGCAATAATCAAATGCTCTGTACTCATTTATCCTCCTTTTTTGGCTGCTCCCACTCGATGATGCCGTCATTCTTGTCTCGGGGAATAGGTGGAGTTGAGCTTCTGCGTTTGCTTGGTCGCATTACATCTCGCGATGCACGATGGGCTTTGTATGCTACTTGCAACAGCCGTAATAAAACGACTGCGATAATTAAAAGTGCGATTCCTAGCTTCATTATTCCACCTCTCTTTTACTCGTTGGATTATTATGACCAGCTTCATCATGAATTGCTCTGTACTCATCTATCCTCTTTTTTTTGATATTGCTTGCGGTTTGCTTTTACGAGAGCAAATAACGCATCGTCTCTTAACTTACGATTGCTACGCTGCATCGCAAATCCGACCAGGATAACTATTATCAATGGTGCTAAAAACAATAGGTATTTCATTGTTTTACCTCTCTATCTTTTATTACTTCAGCTTCATCATGAATAGTTCTTATGAAGCTTTCGAACTTATTCGGATCATTATGATAAAGATAAATGCCAAGACCCGGTAGGGTACAGATGGCAATCAGCATCATAAAGAACTGAAAAGCGAAAGCAACTTGTTCTAGCATTATTTCGTCTCCCGATTCTTTTTGATGCTGCGCCGATCGATAAGAAATGAAATGGCTGCATACGCTACAAAAACGGTTAACAAAAAGCCAACGAAATACCATAAATATATGGTGATACCTTCAAACATTGTTAAACTCCTCTTCTCGCATTTTATCGAATACTGAATCTCGATTAGATGCCGCACGAGCGGTAAGTTCGCGCCAGATTCGGTATTGGTCGTCTGGTGGTAATAAAGAAACCACGCGCTCGATGTTCAAATAACTTTGTTCAAGAATCGTAGTAGTTTTCTTTTGCATCAGCATGCTCCTGATTTTGATTAAAAAACCAAACAGATTCCACCCTCTTTTATGGTGAGCTTTCACTCCCATTAAAAAACAGCGGATAAGTGCCTAGTGGATGAATTGTAAAAGAGCGAACGTGTTTTATAGAATTTTTGTCGGTTTGTCAAAATCCGAACCTGTCGTTATGATAGTGCTTTTTGCATCTAAAAAAAGAGCGAAATCCATTCGCTCAGTTTATCCTCCTGTTATTTTTTAATCGCCGTCACCTCCATCAGAATCGTCCGCATAGTCATTTATTTTTCCATGAATGTTCGATTTGTGTGGATTT
>CAZOZW010000020.1:22384-25219 GCA_964584385.1 uncultured Candidatus Peribacteria bacterium | reverse complement strand
TACTTGGACCGCTTCCTTAGCTCTTGCTTCAAGGGCGGCGGTTTTTGCGTCTTCTTTCTTCTTCATTGCCTTAAATACGACGGAGCCAATGATGAGAACTACAATCAATGCAATTGCCGCACCGATCAGGAAAGTGGTTTGATCCATTGCCTTTACCTCTACTTTGGTTGTTAACAGAATACCCACCTTTCTTCTGCCGAATGATTGAAACAATCTTCTTCAAAAGCAAAGCAGGTACGTGTTAAAAAAATGGTACTGTAAAGGTTCATGTAGTTTATACAGAAATATTTTTTATCTGTCAAAAAAGCCGCTTTTGCAAGCGGCTTTATTTGCTATCGTTATTTATTCTGCTCTCAATCTTCGGCGATAGAAACAAGCACCCGGAATTCGGCCGGGTAGTCATTTATGTAACCGACACCGTAGCCAATACAAACCGGCGGCAGAATGGTTTGAAGGTTTTCTTCGGGCTCGAGTAAGTAGCCACAGGCAATGTTGTAGATCTCACCTTCGGTAACATTGATCGTTTTTGCTTCGAGTGCGTCTTCGAACTCATAGCGTTCGTCGATACCGTAGTTGCCGGGGTATTGCATTGCTGCTTCACCGAACATAAACTCACCTGCTTCAAGCGCCATAATTATTTCGGTCTCGGTTTTAACCGGTACTTCTCGTATTGGTTCAAATGGCGGCGCAAGCATATATAATTGCTTTAACCGACCTTCGGGTGTGATTTCGGCATCGATCGTTCCGGCAGTGCCAACAATCATATCTATGCCATCGGTTGTTGGAATCACGGTTTTGGCAGGACCTTGTTGCGCGCTATCTTTTAATTCGATGATTTCGCCAGCAGGATTAGGGATGATGGTGACCCAGGTGTTCCCATTTTCGCTATTGGTGAAGCTGCCGGTGGTTGCGGTTTCAAAGGTTGGAAGATCGCTTTCGGCAAGGAATTGCTCAAAGAGTGCAACTGGATCATCGTTCACCTCACCGAGGTAAATATCGAGTTCGGTGGCGCGAAATGTATGCTTGAAGATGTTGTACGAAAGGAGGAAATCGCCCGATTCCAAATCGACGATCGAGTAGTTGTTCTCGTTCATACGCATCACTTTGCCTTCAAGATTCAACTTCTTGCCGACCTCGCTGACAAATTCATAAAGATTTTGCCCTTGTGGTCGGTCGATCTCCAATAAATACATCGGATTATTATACTCGGTGACGAGATCGGCGAATTCAGCTCTGTTTTCGGGTAGCCAGCTTACCGAGAACGGCTTTGGTGTTTCGGGTTCGATTGTTTTGCCGGTTACCGAACTGTCATCGAGCTCGATAATATGCCGATTGCTGAGCAATTCTTTTCGGGTATCGAGATCATCGTTAAAGATATCGTTGATCACGGTGCTTACGCTCTCTTCTTCAAGATCGGGTTTTTCGTCGAGAGTTTGGTTTTCTTCCGGTTCGTTAAAACCGAATTTCGGTGGCTCAACCCCTTCGGGAAGATTGATCGGATTCGGCGTGATTATCTCATCGTCAAGATTACCAGAGGGAGTCTCGGTTTGCCCCGGTACGTCGGCTACCGGTCGTACATTCTCGGTTGGACTCGATTCTTGCTGTGTGATCAAAAACAGAAGAAATGCGGCAAGGACGAGAAATCCTACAAGAAAGAAGATTGTTTTTTTGTTCATTTTAGAATAAATATTTTTTCGTTTTGATTAGAGCACTCCGACTTCAAGCCCGACGCGATTCGGTGTTTCGAATATTTCAGGGCTTGGCAGTTCGATCGTTTTCTCTTCGCATTTGTTCGCTTTGATCTCGTAAAAGAGTTGCATCAGTTCTGCCGGCTCACTGTTGAGTTTCCAGTCGAATCTGCCATTTACAATACTCGGATCAACCAAAGATAATGTTTTTCGTTCGCTGGTGCTTTCGAACTGAGCCGATAGTTCAGTGATAAACATCTCTTTTTCTGCTGCGGATAACTGCAGTGTTTCGCTTAGCTGATCGGCGTATTCACTTATCTCGCTTTGGTTTACGCAGCTTTCGGCTACTACTTTGTTCGTATCGAATGCTTTTGAGCTTTCGTAGCGATAGAAGATCGGAGATTTTTCACCAGCAGCCTGCGCCCAACCGGTTTTGGTGGTAAACGGCGTATCGCTCTGGGTAATGCGAATCCCCTTGAAATTCGGTTCTAAGTAGGCAGGTTCTTCGATATTGAGCAGAATAGCGGGTGTAGAGTAGCCATGAGTATAGGTCATCAGCCAATCACATTCGATCCACGCTTCGTGATGGTGCCCTTCGAAAAAGAGGGCTTTTTTTATCTCGGTTGGTTTTTCTTCGGGAACAATACACTGATTCATGTCGGTTCGTTCGGTCCACATCAATACAATCTCAACGAACAGTGATGCCCATTCGGTCTCGGCTTGTTGCGGCGGAAGAATCTCGAAGAAGGTTTCTTTTTTTGGCATCACACATTTTGGCGCGGCACATTCAACACTTTCTTCGAACATCTTTGCTAAGTTGGTCAGTGCTGCTTCGCGTTCGGGTGAATTTAGCATGCTGGTCATCGCCACTTTGATATTTTGGGCGATTGCCTGAATACCAAGATCATAATTTGTTCCCGCTGCAGCTTGTTCCATGCTCACAGCCGATACTTCGTCCATTGCCGGGCTGGCGAACGTCATATCACCGGTAAGGTAGCGTTTTAAAATCTCTACGGTTAGTACTTTTAATGAAAGATCGGCAAGTGCCTCTTTTTTTGGCTTCTTTTTCGTACCGGCATAAAATGTATGGTCGAAGTTCCCAAGAGCGACTTCGCCCTTTACTTCTCGGAAGTTGCCGTTTTCAACA
>CAZOZW010000020.1:14582-22309 GCA_964584385.1 uncultured Candidatus Peribacteria bacterium | reverse complement strand
GCCATTGTTCGGGGTCTATTACCACGGCGCGCTGCAAACCATGGCTTCCCTTTACTCCGCGGCAGAGTTGCTCACAACCTTCTTGAATGGTGTGGCTAACGTTTACCTGTACTTTAATAGGTTCGCTGTGGGTTCCTAAAAAATAATTCTGATTCGTTTCTTGGTTTTCTTGTTGATTCCACAATTTTTCCATTTTGTAGAACGCATCGATATACATCTCGTTTCCAATACTGTCCCAGACGGCACGTGTCGGAATCTCGAATTTAAAATACTTTTCGGGGTTTGCTTTGCCGGCGCTAAAACAGTTTACCGGTGAAGGTTTTCGCAATCCACCGGTGCCGTTATCTCGCGGAGCGAACATAAATATTTGTACATCGGAGTTTTCAAAGGCGGTGCCTTCGATCGAAACATCACCGCCTTCTTCGAGGTTGAGCTCGTTTTGTGGGCGAGAGATGATGGCTCTTTGCCATGCGGTTCCATCTTCGGCATAAATAATATACTGATGATTCCAGTCGTCGGTAATACTGATGCCGCGGGTTAAGTCGGTTTGACAATCGGCTGCCAAGCCGCTCGTGGGAGCGATGACAATTGCAAAGAGGAAGATGAGCGAGAGAAGGTGCTTTTTCATTTTTATGTTGAATATATAAGGGGTAAGAATTACGAGAGTAATCCGGCTTCAAAACCGTCGCGATCGGGTTTTAGATCGATATTCTGCGGTGTATTCATCGTTGTTTCTTGGCATGTGCTCGGCTTGGCTGTAAAGAAAAGCTGTAAGATATCGAGCTTTTCGTTGTTACCAATCCAACCAAAGCGTTTTGCGATATCGTTCGGGTTGCCAAGAGCGAGTTCTAATCTGGTGGCGCCTTCGTTTTCTTGAAAGGCGATGTAGATTTCTCGTTCTAATACTTCGCGTTCTTCTTCAGTAAGATTAAGTGCTTGTTGGTATGCGGCGCCGAATTCCGAAATCTCATTTTTTGCAATGCACGACTCTGCGATTATTTCTGCTGTAATACTCCGTGAGGTTTCGTAGGTGTAGTTGATCGGTGTTTTTAAACCGCTTGGCATGTACCAGGTTTCGCCGCTGCTAAATGGTGTTTCGGCGGTTTTTATCGCAATATCGGTATGATTCGCCTCAAGTACCATCTCTTCGGTGGTGTTTAAGAGCAAGCCCGGCGTTAAACCGTTTGTGTATACGAATCGGCACTGGTAGTCGGGGTTGATCGTTGTATCGTGTTTTTCAAAGTTGTCGAGGATTTGTGAATCGGTTACGATCATACATTCACTCGGGTTGCTGCTGCCGGTCCAAAATTCGAGCAGTAAGATAAAATCTTGTGCCCATTGGTCGTCGGTGCTCGCTTGTGGAATCAATTCTGGAGGCAAAGCCGGTACATCGCCGGGGTTTAAGATTTCTTCCAATCCCTTTAGGCCCTCTTCTCGGCTGATTGGTGGGGGTGGTGGTTTTGGCGCGCCACCGCCACCGGGTTTTGGTTTCGGCTTGTTATTCCCTTTATTATTATTGTTTCGTGGTTTTGCGTCTTTGTTCGGCTTTTTGTTCGGCTTTTTAGTACTTGGTTTGGGTTTTGGTTTCGGGAGGGGTTTTTTACCGGTACGAGTTGCGCCACCAAGGTACTGTGCGGCAGCGATCATCACGTCTTCAGATTCATAATACGCCGAAGGACCGCCGGGAGCCGGGCCGGGTGCAGGCGGTGGACCTACCGTAGGACCGGTTTCACTTGGGGCTGTTATCATCTCAAGCGGCTTTTCAAGTGTTGTGTCGGGGTTCCCCATACTTCCGCCTTGCGGTTGGCGATACACGGGATCTGTTGTTCCTGTTGCGCCACTTGCTGCGCCGGGTACAGTGGCACCTGCTCCGGCTTCGATTGGAATCGAGATATCTTTTGTTTCATCTTTTTTAATACCATCGCGATCGGCTTCGCCGGTGAGTGCCGCTTTAATATACTTTACGAGTTGCTGTGTGTTTTTCGATACTTTCGTTTTCCCGCTTTCTACATCCACCAAGTCTTCGGCGGTCATGCTCGCCAAGCCTTGTTCTTTTCCTCCGTTGATCACCGTTCCCATTAAGGCACGTTTCAGGTTTTCCATCCCGATCGCTTTCATCGAAAGTTTTTGGAGTACTTCTTGCGAATACTCATTCGCATCATCTACTTTTACATAATAAGTGTGTGCACCGGGTAAGCGCCCCATCATCACGTTATTCAACCCAACATCATCAAGATTGTTTCCAAGGAGTTCTTGGCGGATTTTTGCCGGATCGAGCTCATTGGCTCGGCGAAGTGGTGAGCTATCACACAATAAAGTACAAGCGCTATCTTCACCTTCGGAGTCGATCTCGAATTGGGTTACCGGGACATTGGTTCCGATAAAGAAATCGTTATTGGTAGCTGCTACGCCTTTTTCAGCCATGTACTGATCAAAATCTTCGTGAACTTTGTAGTACGCATCGGCGATCATGGTCGTACCCAGGTTCGGCCAGAGCACTCTTGAGTGCAATTGAAGACTGAACTGTTCGAACTCATTCGTCGGTTCTACTTGCAAACATGTTCCCATAGCCGGTTTACGTAGTTGGCCATCGATATATTCCGGGTGGAACAAAAAGAGCTGCACCTCGCTGCCGGGGGTGGCAACTCCGTTAAAGCTGACATAGTCATCTTCTTTGAGCATTAAATTGCTGCGCGGTGAACTCATAATCGCCCGTTCCCAGGCACCGCCATCATCGGCTTTTATCACCAATGCCTGGCTCCATTCGGTGTCGGGTACCGAGCTGACGATATCTGCTGTACAAGCATCACCCGGGGCGGCTTGCACCATACCAGGAACGCCAAAAAGAATCAGCATTAACGAAAGTGAGAGCTTTTTCATATGTTTGTGTTAGAGAAGTATTTTTTTTAATTATAAAGCATTTGGGTGTAGTTGGGAAGCTGTTTTTTTGCACAACTATGGTATTTTTGCATAAGATGCTTGAGACATTTTTCTTCACTATGAAATATTTTTTGTTCCTTCTGGCAATTGTTTCTCTGCCATTGTCTACTCTGGCAGATGATACTGCAGAAACCCAGTTTCAAAACCGTCCACCTCTGCCGGCAGATCCACCACCATTAACCGCGGAGCCAATGCCACAAAGCAATGCAATTGCCGCTCAAGCGTATGTTGAAATATCTGAAAGAACTCCTCGTGAGGTTGTCACTTTTACTGATGACAACGAAATCATTCAGAAACAAGCAGTACGCTTTTTACAAACCTATGGTGTAATAAATGGTTACGGTGATGGTTCATTCGGACCGAAAAACAATGTTTCTCGTGCCGAGGCATTAAAAATGGTCTACGAAGCAGCGGGTACGAATCTGCCCGAGGCGAACGGGATCGCTTTTTCAGATGTGCCGGTGAACGAATGGTATGCAAAATATGTAAAAGATGCTTTCGATAAGGGCTACATCAACGGTTTTGAAGACGGCACCTTTCGCCCATCTCAGACAGTAACCAAAGCCGAACTGCTTAAAATAGCTTTTCAGGTGTTCGGGGTTGATGCTGCTGCTTACCCGGTTACCGACTTACCGCGAGATGTTGAATCTTCGGCATGGTATACCTCATATGTGCAATATGCGGTGGATGCAAACTTGGTAACACTGAATAATGGTCGTGTGTTTGCAGATATTGGTATGACCCGCGAGAACTTTGCCGATGTGATCTATCGATTGATGATGCAGCAAGAGCGTTTGTAGATTTTAAAGTGATTGATTCTGTACAAAAGAGCCTGCAATAAGGCTCTTTTTAAATATTCGCCAAAAGCTGTGGTCGTTAGATTACAAGATGTGTTTAAATACGTACGATTTTCCTGAAACAAATGACTTACCAGATTATTGTTCATGGTGGAGCAAACGACCTCGTTACCGAAGATATTGAGCGAAAAGAGCATTGCGAGGCAATTGTCGACCGCCTTGAAGAGATGATGAAGAATGGGGCATCGGCGTTGGATGTGTGTGAGGCAGGCGTTATGATGCTGGAGGATGATGAGATGTTCAATTCCGGAACAGGCGCCTACTTACAGACCGATGGTAAGTGCCGAATGGATGCATCGATTATGGATAGCGAGTTGCGCGCAGGTGCGGTGATTCAGATCGAGAACGTAAAAAACCCGATATCGGTTGCACGCAAATTGCTCGACAAAAAAATCCATTCGGTGTTAAGCGGGGCAGGCGCTCATCAGTTTGCGCTCGAGCAAGGCTTTGCTTCGCATAACGGTGCTACGCCGAAGCAGATTGATATTTATAAACAAAATCTAGCCGAGCTAGAGAATGATATTTCATACAGTGCGCTTGAAAATTTTTATAACTCGCCGAAGCGTGAAAAGCTTGGTACGGTGGGTTGCGTTGTGCGCGATTCTAACGGGCTCATCGCTGCCGGCACATCGACCGGTGGATTACGGACGTGTTTTCCAGGTCGAGTCGGTGACTCACCACTTATCGGTTGCGGAAATTATGCGAATGAATTGGTTGGTGTTTCGTGTACCGGTGTTGGTGAAAAAATCATGCGCGTAACACTGGCGCGAACGGTTTCGTTTTATGTTGAGCAAGGTCTCTCGTTGC
Source organism: uncultured Candidatus Peribacteria bacterium (assembly GCA_964584385.1). Taxonomy (GTDB): domain Bacteria; phylum Patescibacteriota; class Gracilibacteria; order CAIRYL01; genus CAZOZW01. Next base: position 17,705 of record CAZOZW010000020.1, on the reverse strand, counting down.
AAGCTGCACTTGAGCAGGCGATGGGTCAGCTTGAAAAGATAAAAGGCGATGGTGGTATTATCGCGATTTCGAAAACCGGAGAGATCGGATATGTTTTTAACACGAAGGTGATGAGTTTTGCACAGCGGTGTGCGTAGATGCTCAGTTATTATTACGTGATCTCACATGCGAAATCATAAAGTACGACGGATTTAATTATGTACGAAATGAAAGAATTGGAAATACTGCATTAACACCTTCTTTCTCGTATTAATGCAGTATTTTAGAAATAATCAAACAGAAAAGTACAAACATTCGCTTGCACGAATCGGTAAATGCGTATGTACGATTATCTCGATTCTCGAAACTGGATTCTAGAGTCTAGAATCTCGTCCGCCGAAGGCGGATTGGTGCCACGGGGCAGATTTGAACTGCCGACCTCGGGGTTATGAATCCCGCGCTCTTACCAACTGAGCTACCGTGGCGTATAAAAGTACAGAGTTGTTTTTTATGTGCGCAAAAACAACAACACAAAAAATACACGGTTTTATTTGCCGTGTGAAGCTTTTTTTTCTCCGCCGCTTCACGTACACTCATTGCAGTTAACTTTCTTGATGCAATACTGCAAAACAACCGGCGACCTTACCCGCGCTCCTCTTAATACTCCGGTGATGCTTGCCGGCACATTGCTGACTTTTCGTGATGGTACACTCAAGCAATATTATAATGATAGCTCTCGTGATGAATCGATACTGCGTGATTCTGTTATATATTTTTGCGGCCCCACTCCCCCACGTCCGGGGGCGACCATCGGCTCGGCAGGACCAACCACCGCCAGTAGAATGGAGCCGTATTTTAATCAACTGATTCTATCAGGAGTTACAGCACTGATTGGAAAAGGACCGATTTCCGATTCTGCGAAAATCAACTTGCAGCAGGCATCGGTGCCATATTTTTCGGCGATCGGTGGTACGGGCGCCTTGTTAAACCGCACTGTTGCCGAATCGGAATTGATCTTGTATGAAGACTTAGGGGCTGAGGCCGTATATCGGTTATCTATTGATAATTTTCCGGTGGTGCGATTGGGCTAAGCGTCAAGCGCGGTGAATAGGTCTTGTTGGGGTGGTTGTAATAGTCTTAACAAAAAGGGAGCAACAACAGTGCTTGCCAAAGCGAAAACCACCAATAGCGAGAAAAGGTCGCTCGGCAAGAGTCCGCTGGCTAATCCTACTCCGGCAAACACTATCCCTATGCTCCCTCGGCTCAGTAGGCAAATACCGCAGAGTAGTGATTGCCTGAATGGAAGAGTGCCGAATAAACGAATGACAACCACTGCACCGCCAATTTGCAATATAGGGACGATTGCCAAGAGAATGATAAGCAGACCAAAGTGGTTTTCTATAAACGAGAATTCGACATTCATACCGACATAAGCAAAGAAAATCGGCCCTAGAAACGAATACGCCAAGCCATAATATCGATCTTCGATCTTGTTATATTGTTCTCTGTTATACAACTCGCGTCGCACCAAAAGCCCTGCCAAATACGCCCCCAAAATGGCATGCAAACCAATAATCTCGGCGAATATCCCAAAACCAAGCCCAATGATCAAGGCAAAGGTAAACCCTTTATTGCCAACTTTGTTGAGTATTTTACCGAAAAGCGGAAGCAAAAACTCTGCCAACAGAAAAGTGCCCACTATGAATGTGCAAGTTTTAATGGCGATCAATACGATTTCGCTGCTTTCGCCTTGCCCCGGGAGCATCACCGAAACGATCAGCGAGACGATGATGAACAACACGAATTCGTTGATCACCGATGCGCCATGTACCGTGTAGCCGACCATCGTATTATTCAACTTGGCCTTCCGAAGTATTGAGGTCAGAATCGGAATCGTATTGACCGAGATGACACCGGCGAACAAGAGCGATATCAAGGCGCTAAAATCGAGCGCGAGCATTACGATCGAAACGAATGCGAATACGGGAACAAAGCTCCCAATCCAAGCAGCAGAGGCGTTTTTAAGATGCTTCTTCAGATCTGTGATATCGGTATCGATGCCCGCATGGAACATGATAAAGAATACGCCGAGTTCGGCAAGAACGATTATTACCTCTGTATCGGTATTAAGTCCTAGCGCAAGCGGGCCTAAAAAGACGCCGGCTGTAATCTCGCCCAATGCTTCTGGCAGATTTAGTTTTTGAGCGATACGTCCGGCAAGCCACACGGTGCTCAGAATAACCAACAGTAACTCGAATAATCCATCCGGTGCGGTAAGATGGTTTGCATAGTTGCCAACCGAGTTAAAAAAATCCATGCAAAAATGGGGAGCTATTTGTATTCTCCATTACGCATCAAATTATTACAAACCGCTTTTTTTGTTTAAATTGATGATTTCTTTTCGTTTAAATATTTGGCATACTCTGGTTGCTTGTTTTCTCCCATTGGTATGTCGTTTTTATTTACTTCAGAGTCGGTTACGTGTGGTCACCCCGATAAGATCTGCGACCAGATAAGTGACGCAATTTTAGATGAAGCTTTGCGACAAGACCCGCATTCGCGGGTGGCGGTAGAAACCGCTGTTAAAACGGGGATGGTGATGGTCTTCGGTGAAATGCGCACAAACGCGTGGGTTGATGTTGAAAAAACCGTGCGTGAAGTGCTTAAAAACATCGGCTACACCCGCGCAAAATATGGGTTCGATTATGAATCGGTGGCGGTTTTGAGCGCAATCGGACAGCAAAGTGCCGAAATTGCGCAAGGGGTCGATGGGAGTGTCGATGAAGAATTGGGTGCCGGGGATCAGGGGATGATGTTCGGCTTTGCTTGTGACGAAACGGAAGAGTTGATGCCATTGCCAATCATGCTGTCGCATAAACTCACGAATCAACTTCAAAAAACCCGCCGAGATAACAGCTGCGACTTTTTGCGCCCCGATGGAAAATCGCAAGTGACGATTGAATATGCCGATGACTGTTCTGTGAAACGTGTCGATACGGTCGTGGTTTCTGCACAGCATCACCCCGATATTGAACGTGCTGATCTTGAACGACAGATCAAAGAAAAAGTTATTCAACCGGTTTTGGGCGAACTGCTCGATGAAACGACGCGGTTTCATATAAACCCGACCGGGAGTTTTGTGGT
>CAZOZW010000020.1:6131-14572 GCA_964584385.1 uncultured Candidatus Peribacteria bacterium | reverse complement strand
GCAAGGTGACGCCGGTTTAACCGGGCGCAAGATCATCGTTGATACTTACGGCGGTTCTTGCCCGCATGGCGGTGGCGCGTTTTCGGGAAAAGACGGCACGAAGGTCGATCGATCGGGAGCGTATGCGGCACGCCATATTGCGAAAAACATAGTTGCTGCCAAGCTTGCTAAGCGTTGCCAGGTGCAAATTTCGTATGCAATCGGCGTTACCGAGCCGGTTTCGATCAATGTTCAAACCGATGGCAGCGGACCAAAAACCGATAAAGAGCTTGAAACAATAATCCGCTCAGAATGGGATTTACGCCCCGGTGCCATTATCAACCGCTATAAGCTAAGAGAACCGATCTTTTTATCTACGGCTTGTGGTGGGCATTTCGGACGAGATGAATTTACTTGGGAGGAGCTTGATATGATTGATCGATTACAAAAAATCTCATAAGCAACTATGGCGATCGAACGCAAATATTGGCCGATTCATGTTCTGGCAATGGCAATGTTCAGTGCCTGGATGGCATGGGGATTGGTGTTTAATAAAATGTCGCCCTACCAGTCACCGGAGTATGCCATTCCGTTGATGTATATAACGGGTTTTCTTTGTGTTATGTTGACCGTATGTACTTTTGCAGCCCTGCTCCGCTTGGCATTTTTGCCCCACCGAACCGTTGCGTATCATACATATGCGGCAATTCGACTTGGTCTTAATATTGGTATTATGTCGATGATTGCGTTGTTGTTTCAGCAATTCCGGATCTTAAACTGGTGGATCGGCGGCTTGATCATTGTGATGGTGATCTTGATCGAGGCTTTTTTTGTCACTCGTGATTGAACAATACAATCGTTTTGTATAAAAGATCGTTTCTTTATGGCTTTTTTAAAAAGCTTCTTCCGGTGTTGTTCTGTATATTCTTTTTTATGCAGGTGCTGCATGGCAGTTTTTTAGAGAGCCCGGTCAATGATGAAACGATTCATCTCGATGCCGGTCTTAATACCATTGAAACCCGTTCGATCTCACGTAATCACGAGCATCCTCAGGTATTTAAAATACTAGCGGCGTTGCCGGTGTATTTTCTTCGTGCCGATACTATCGACGTTGTTACAGCTGAAAACTGGCTTGAGAACAAGTATTTTATCGGTCGCTTGCCGCTGATGCTTGTTGCAGTTGCTACAGTTTTTCTCGTGTACTTTTTTGCCATGCGTTTGTTTGGATTTTGGTGGGGCATTTTTTCACTGGTTTTGATTACGTTTGAACCGACGATGATCGCTCATGCGCGTTTTATAACGAATGATGTTATGCTCAGCGGAGCATCGTTGCTCGTCCTCTATCTTGTTTGGCGTTATACTGCGCGTCCGAGTACCAAGCATTCTATTATGCTCGGTGCTGCACTTGGCACAGCTCTTCTTGCCAAGTACTCCGCGCTTATCCTCATTTTATATATACTTATTCTCTTGATGCTGTATTTGGTGTATCGCATGCATCGTAGTTTTTATACCTCCTCGGCGACTACACCAGCTATTTGGCCTGTCACCTTTTTGAGATCAACCTTTCACTTGAGCATCTTCATTCTGGTGCCGCTCGTGTTTATCTATTCGGTATATTCCCTATTAACGGTGAATGGCGCGGTTCCCTACCCCGGTTTATATGTCGAATTGTTGCAAGGCTCTCGTTTTTTTATGCCACTACTGGCTTATTTTTATGGCGCGCTGTTGGTAATCGAGCATTCGCGTGTGGGGCACATGTATCCGCAATTTTTTAATGGCGAGTTTTCTCATGAAGGTTGGCTGCTGTATTTTCCTCAATTGTTTGCTCTAAAAACTACCCTCCCGTTTTTGTTTCTCTCAATCGCCGGCATATTGCTTTTGATTTTTTTTCTCTTTAAAAAAGGGGCTTTCTCGCCTCAACAACGAATACCACTCTTCATCCTGATTTTGTTTTTTGTATGTTTTGGCTTCGCTTCGGTTACTTCGAATCTTAATATTGGCATTCGTCATATCTTGCCTTTGTTCCCAATAATCATTTTGGGTCTTACGGCAGGATTCTATGCCTTGTATAATCGCTTACCGATTCGTATTCAACCCTTTTTACAGCTGTTTCTGGTTTTGCTTGCCATTGTGCATGCCGCTTTTAGTCTTATACACCACCCCCATCAACTTTCGTATTCGAATGTCTTTGCCGGTGGCCTACACAATGCGCATGAGCATTATGTCGATTCTAATCTCGATTGGGGTCAAGACCTCTACCGCTTGCTCGATTGGCATACCCTACACGCTCCAGATGCGCCGATGGCAATCGAAGTATTTTCGAGCACCGAGATACGGCAAAAATTGGTCGAATCGAATCCACTTATAACAATCCATTACGTGTCATCGCCTTTGCCATTAAATGGATTATTCGCTGTTAGCTCCCATTATATGCGAATGAGTGAGTATTGGTACAAGTACGAAAATGCCGGAACACAGTATCATCTTTTGTTCGATTATGAGCCGCTGACTATTATCGGCAGTAGCATTTACGTGTTCGACATGGCAGAAGTAGAGCTGCCCTAGGTTTTATTTTTTTGGTGGAATCGGTTATTCTCCCCGCACGAAACGAACTTACTTTTTCTGCCAATGCATGTTTTTCTGATTTGTCGGCGCACCGATCGTTGCGGTCGGTTGGTAATGAATGCAAGTTTTACGATTACGCTTCGGCAATTCTTTGTGCCCTTTTTTTCGATATGGAGATAAAACAAGATGAATCATTGGCAAAGCATTCGTGGTTTAAGATTGGCGGTAATGCCGATTATTTCGTAAAGTTGCAGAGCAAAGACGATATTGATGAAGCATTTTCTTTTGTAACCCAAAAACAGTTGCCGTTTATGGTTATTGGCGGTGGGAGCAATGTCTTATTCAGCGATCGCGGTTATAGAGGAGTAATCATCAAGAATGAGCTCAGTAGTGTTACCGACTTACAGCAAGGAAAGTTCGGTGTTCTGTGCGGTACTACAAATAGTCAATTTTTTCGAGATGCGCGTAATGCCGGTTACGACTATTCACCATACCTAACGGTACCCGGCACTATTGGCGGTGCCATTTTTGGTAATGCCGGTATTCCCGGCCACGAGCTAAAAGATGTATTGGTTGATGTTGAGGTATTTGATATTGAGCTGATGCAGTTTCGAAAACTGCCCGCGGACTATTTTCAGATGCAGTATCGACAAACGCTTTTTCATACCGAACCGCAAGTCGCTCAGCGTTTATTTTTGTATGCGGCAACTCTGCAATTACCACCGTGCGCACCGGAAAAGATCGATCAACGTGCGAAAGAATATGTGAATACGCGCAAAGCAAAACAGCCCTGGGGCAAAACCGGAGGCAGCTTTTTTAAAAACCCCGCTGAAGGGGCGGCCGGTTATTATTTGGAGCAAGCTGGATTTAAGGGGGCAAGAAACGGCGGCGCCAATTTTAGCGAAAAGCATGCTAATTTTATGATGAATGATGGCACCGCCACTCAAAAACAGGTTATTGAATTGGCACAAGCTGCAAAGAGTAAGGTCTTTACAAAATATGGTGTTGAGCTTAGCAGCGAAGTGCGAATCCTTGATGAGCACGGACAGCTGATCGTTATCTAATTTTGGTTATTAGATTATCTGATTATTTCTATTATGCGATAAGCATTACTTATATTTAGCCAACAGATGATCTTGCCTTTAGCATCGAGATAATACAATAGTGCTTTTAAAAGACAACTCTATACCGTGCCTCTTTGAGGTATCAGGGTTCGGTTCTCTTGAAAATTTATAACTAGCTTTTTGAGCTTTGTGCAAATCCTGTTTATGCATTTAAGGTAATTCGATAAGCGGTTACTCTGGCATTCGTAGAATATTTTATGGTTTCATTAAAAAAGACTCCATTTTTTTGGAGTCTTTTTTAGGATCGATATAATAGACTTACTCTCCTTCGGTATCGATGAATTGCAATGATGCATAATCGATATAACGTTCTTCGGTACCGTATGATGGCAGGTATAAAAAGAATGTCTCCGATTGATCCTCGTTGTATAAAAAGGAACTGTTGCCAAAACCACCGGCATACATCGAGCATTTTTGAATCGCTTCGTCGTTACGAATTTGCCTTTGCTCACGCTCGGTTATCGCTTTGCCCTCTTCATCTACCACGGTGCCATCTTCGTTGGTGATGAATGGTTCTGGGTCTTCTACGATGAGAGTTGCTTTCGTCCAACCATTTTCAAATTCTTCTTCTTCGATTCGGCACAGGTCGGAATCTTTTTCCATATCTTCAATTTTGCGAAGAATGGCGAGCGGAAAGCTCTCATCGCTGTTTAGACGGGTAACGACATAAAAACCATCGGTATGTACATACTGCTGTTCCTCGTCGAGCGTACAGAAGTCATCATCTTTACAGGTGGCATCGGTTGCGTATTCTTCGGTTTCTTCGGTAAAGGTGATCTTGTTGTCATCTTCGAAAACACGTGTCGTGATCGTCTCGAGGTTACGCGAGATGGTTGTTGGGTACGAGAACGTGAGACCGAGTTCATTACTTTGATAAGTGGAAGTATTTTCATTCTCTTGTGTAGAATCAGTACTTTCTTCATTTTCGGTTGTATCTTCTGTTTCGGGATTCTCCGCTTGTTCACTTTCAGTGTCTTCTGTTGGTTCATCGATTACCTCAACTGTGATTTCTTCTTCTGTGGTTTCGTCGGCATCTTCAGCTTCTGAGTCGGATCGATCTTCGGTGGGTTCATCAATTCTTTCATTGATATCTTGAGTGGTTTGGTCGGATGTCATAAAACGAAAGATCATTTCTGCCATTTCGCCACGGGTGATAATGTGCTCTGGGGCATTTACAGTTGGGGGAACGAGTTCTTGCTGTTCGAGAATACTTACAAACGGCGTAAACCACAGGTCGCCTTCGCCTTCTTCGGTTTGCCCGACAAGTGTATTGACCATGATTTTGCCGGCTTCGGCATAGCTGATTTCGGTATTGGGAGCAAAAGAACCGTTGGCGTAGCCTTTAACGATTTCTTCCTCTTTGCCAAAACAGATGTAATTGTAGAACCATGATCCGGCTTCGACATCGGTAAATGATGGATTGGTACACTCGGCGATTTGTAACGGTGAGAATTTTGCCAGTAATAAAATCTTTAAAAATTCGGCGCGGGTAATGCTGGCACTGGGTCGATAGGTATCATCCGGGTAACCATTGACCAGGTTTTCGTCGCTGAGATAGATGATCGCCGCTTCGTAATCGGTTTCGGCGATATCGGTAAAATCGGCTGCTGCGACAGCGGGGAGGAGTAAAAAGGCAAAGCTGCTAAAGAGAAGTTTTTTCATGGGAGTGAGAAAAATGCATAGCAAATAGTGCCAAAAAAATACCAAAACGAGAAGTGAATCTTTTTTCTATCGATTGTATCTGTGATCGTGGTACATAACTCTTTTCTGCACCGATGCCTAATTCTTCGGTTAGTGTCTCGTAAGACTGAGGCAATTTATCATCAAGCATACAAAACTTTCCTCAAAGCCTCTTAGGCGCCCTTATCTAGGGGAATTGACCCTGTCTCAAGCTGGTTCACAACTTTTCGCAAAGGTCGCGAGACTATGTAGTGACTATGTTCCAACAGAAGCTTTAGCAGCTGACCTGAGCTTTTTTAAAGATACAAATCTTTACTCGTTGAGATACTCGACACGTGTTCCGGGATAATAATATTGTAAAATATCGCGGTAACGTTTGCCTTGCTCGGCGAAATATTGGCTGCCGCAGCCACTCATCCCCACGCCATGTCCGGCGGGTGATTTGCCTCGGCAGCCCGGGTCATCGATCGAGATCAAATAGGGGGTGTTTGTCCAGCCCCATTTTTCTTCTCCGCTTTTTACCCGTCCGCCGGAAGAAGTATGAAATGGGGTTTTGATCACCTCGTCGTTAAATGAGATAATCTCATCTTCGGTGGCTGACACGGCTTTGCGCCATTCGGGCGCGCGTTCTGTAAGGCTTGCGCCAAGGTATTTCTGAAACTCATTCGGATTGTCTGATCCGTCGTATGGTTTACCGGGAAATTTACGATTTTTCGGATCCATGTAATAGGCGGCATAGCTACGGGCAACCAGCGCAATAGCTTTTTTCTTTTCGATATGATCGCTTTCTAGTGTTTCGCCAATGCCGAGCATATATTGTTCGAGGGGAAGATCGTTGATCACCGTTAATTCACCATCTACTACGCGAACCTCGAGCACGCCCGGGAAACGATTATCGTTCCAGTTCTTGTTCGCATCCCATGCGGGGTGGCGCAGCCAGTTCGTAACTTCGAGCAGGGTTTCATCGCTTACCGGCACCGCCCGCACATATTTTATGGGGTTATCGCGAAATTTTAATATCGGACCGAATTGTTTAATTTCGAGGGTTTGACCGCTGCGGGCTGGCATGAGTAATCGACCTTGATCATCATAGAGATTGAATTTGCCATTGGCGCTTAGCTTCACAATATTTTGATCATTTGCAAAGCCAAGCTTGATACGGATGGTGTCGGATACTGTTTGCTGAGGGGCTGCTCTTGTATTCAGTGGCGCTCGGTTCGGAATCGCTACGCTATTGGTGAGGCGATTCATGCCGCGAGCGATCAACACTTTGGCGAACAGCCGTTGTCGGCCATCTTTTAGGCTTATTACGTATGGGTTAATCCCCCTTTCGATCGGTAGTTTGACATCGAACGTAGCATCAGACCCGGGGGCAATACTCTCTTCGCGCGGTTTATAGACGGTTTTCTCTCGTCTGAGTTGGGCAACCAGCTCAAGATCATCGCGGTACCATTCGGTGTTGCCGGTGTTTTTAAACACCACTGTTTCGGCGTAACTCGTGTTCGCTTGCGCCATTACCAGTTTTTCATTCAGTTGGCGGGTTTCGGCACGATTGTTCGATTGCTTGATGAGAAGCGGCTGAAACATACGCATCGGGAGTCGTTCGCCGTTATGGTAAAAATCGAAGAGGAGGAGTTTTTCGCCCGGTCGGTTGAGCGCCGGCATACGGCCGGTAAAGGTACCGGTGTTGCCGCTCGAGGTGGTTGATTTGAGTGTAAGATTGAATTTTTTTCGTTCATCGGGAATCTGCGCCACAATCCGAATATCATCGGTTGACCAGCGACTGCCGCCGGTGTTTTTCAGATCCAGCGAGAAAGAGGTTGCCTTATTCGTTACGGGAATATCGGGTTTGGTACGGATTTCTCTTATATCGCTGCCCCAATCGGCTTTTTCGACTTCGATCACTTGCAAGGTTTCGGCATTGGTAACACGTTTATCTTGTACGACCGGTACAAATGATATGGTGCTCATCCCTCCTTTGTAGCCGGCTTCGAGCACAACACGAAAGGTAGCGGTTTCGCCGGGTTTTACTTCTTTTTCGCGCATGCGAGCGGCTACGTAACGCTTGCCCGATGAAACCGATTTTACCGTTACTCCATCGCCAGCAGTGGCAAAGAGCCAGGTGCTACTATACCAGCTGGTTTTTCCGGTGTTCTCGAATGAGAGGATCAGGTCTTTTTCGTCGCCGGCATCCATCTGTAATACCTTCAGGTCATCGGCAGGAGTACCATCGGCAATCTGTTCTTTGGCGAATTGTATTTCGGCGGTACCACTGAGTGCTTGGCGCATTTTTGGTAATAAGCCATGCATATTCTCACCCGGGCAGGCGGTGGCACCTAAATCGCGATGGCCCAGTAGATTGGGCGTGAACTCACCGTGGTACCACTCTTCTCCGGTGAGATCGAGCTGATACTTTTTTGAAAGCCGCGGAAGGATTCGCCCCAAAGCCTCAAGTTGCTTGTCGCTTACTTCTTGCTCGTTGAAATTCCCCATTAAGGCAATACCGATCGTACCGATATTATTACAGTACACATGTCCGCCTACAACAAAGTCGCCACCGGCGCGACCTTGGTAGACCGTGCCATCGGGGGCGATTATGTAGTGGTATCCAATATCGCCCCAACCGCGGCTGACCGCGTGGTAGCGATAGATCGCCCGCATTACTTCATCGGGCGCGCGTCCTTTTTCGACACCGGTTTCAGCAGTATGGTGGATGACGACCTTGCGGATGCGTTTGCTGTACTGATAAGGCCACTTCAGTTTGTTCCCGTTCTCTCGGCTTACCACGCGGGCAACGTCGTATTCATCGGGAAACATCTCTTGTGCATTAATACAAGCTCGCTCACGGTCGCTGAGAGTTTGCCCGCTGGCTTTCTCTTCGACATCTATTCTGTTGGCGGTGATGTCTTCATCTTCGGGTCGATAGCGCCAGCTCTCATCGGCACCCCATTCGTTACGAGAAACAATGCGAAAATCTTCGATGAATGCCGGCCCGGCAAGGAGTTTGCTCCTATTTACCGTTGTATTCTCTGAAATCAGTGAGAAATGCCCGGTTACCGGTTGCGGCTTTCCGTTACTAAAACGCAGGTAGAG
>CAZOZW010000020.1:3906-6121 GCA_964584385.1 uncultured Candidatus Peribacteria bacterium | reverse complement strand
TTGCCATTGAATCAGTTCCGAGAAATTGCTGTCGTGATCTTTTTCGTGGTGACTGTGGAGTTCACGCCAGCCGGCGGTGGTGCGCATTTCAAGTTCGGTATTTTCGGGGATTTCAAGTGAGAAGAATTCGAATGGTTTTTCGCTGTTCTCGAACAGAACGTAAGCGCCGCTGGGCGAGACCGTCTCGGTAAAGAATGTGTCTTGTTCTGCAGCAAATACGCTTGGAAGCTGCAGAATGCCAATGATGAATCCCAGGATGATCCGCTTCATATGATGATTGATATTTGTTAGATTTTTCGCTTTCTTTTTGCAAAATTCCAGTGTTTTTTCGGACAGTTCACGATTGAAATAAGCAAGAAGTCGAAGTGCGGATTTTTTTAATCCGTTTACTTATTATAATTGTATTTATTTACTTTGGCAACCTTGGAAACAATGTTGTTTTTTCTCTTGTCTTTAGCGTGGTAAGCATTATTTCGGCGGTATGGGGTAAGAAAATACTTAGTTTTTTTGCTAATTGTTCAAGCCCCCATAGCCAATCGGCTATATTGTCATTTTCAGATTCGGGGTTTTGTTTCATGTTGACCCATGGTTTAACCCGATCGATCTCACCGTTTAAATACTCAACGACACCAAAGACCGATTGCACTGCTAGGTGCAGCTCCCCACTTGCTAAAAGCCGATCTCCATCGCTTTCGACTTGTGCCACGAGTTCACCTAGTTCTTGATTATTCGGCTGTTGCGGTACGGCTACTCCCCCGCCCTTTTCGGCAAGGGTTAACACGCGCGAGAACAAGTTGCCGATTCCGTTGGCGAGCTTGGCATTGTAGATCTCTTCGAAGCGCTTGCGGGAAAAATCGGCATCTCGTCCGAATGGTACTTCGGCGAGTAAGAAATAGCGCAACGGATCGGGGTTGCCATCAAACTCTTCCACCATCGCAAATGGATCGACGATATTGCCGAGGCTTTTGCTCATTTTGTGTCCTTCGCTCGTTAAAAAGCCATGCACGCAGATTTTTTTTGGAAGTGGTAAGCCGGCACTTTTGAGCATTGCTGGCCAAATACCGGCATGAAAGCGGAGGATATCTTTGCCGATGAAATGGATAACTTCACCGTCTTGCCAGTATTCTTTCCATTGATCATCTTGCCCGTAGCCAAGAGCGGTGATGTAATTGGTGAGCGCATCGCACCAAACGTACATCACTTGTTGCTCATCGCCGGGAACGGTGATTCCCCACGGGAGCGAGGTTTTTGGTCGCGAGAAAGAGACATCTTTTAAACCTTCTTCTTTGGCGAGTGAGAGGATCTCGTTCTTTCTGAAATCGGGTTCTATTGTAATTTGCTTCGATTCGAGCGCGTCGATGATAAAATCGTTATAATTACTGAGTTTGAAGAAGATGTTTTTTTCACTGACTTCTTCTGGCTTTTTTAAATGATTCGGGCATTCGCCTGCTTCGGTGAGTTCTTTTTCGGTGAGAAATGTTTCGCAACCAACACAGTATAAACCGGTAAAGTCTCGTGCAATCAGGTCGCCATTTTGTTCTATTCGCTTCCAAAAATGTTGGGCGCCCAATACGTGCCGCTGTTCGGTGGTGCGGATAAAATCATCGATCGAGATGTTGAGTACATCGATCAGCCGCTTGAATTCGGCCGAATTACGATCGACGAGTTCAATGCTAGAAATACCTTCGGCCTTTGCCGTTTGATAGTTTTTTATGCCGTTTTCGTCTGTCCCCGTTAAAAAATAAACATTATTCCCCCGGCTTCTGTGCCAGCGGGCAATGACATCGGCTTCGATCGTTTCCATCGCAAAGCCCAAGTGCGGTGCACCATTGGCATAGGCGATGGAGGTTGTTATGAGGATATTTTTTTTCACGTCAATTGAGATTATCGTAAGCATTGTAGCTTTTTCTTTCTTGTTTTAAAAGTGTTGTGGTCGTCACTCATTCTGACGATTCTGAATAAAAGTTCACAGTTGCTTCACTCAAGCTCAATCACTTAATCGCGCGAATCTGGCGCCCTTACAAAAGTAGCTCGGTAGAGCCCTTTTCGGTCAAGATGCTTCCCTGCGGTGTGGTAAACGCTGAGGCTGATACTATCTACGGAGACATGGTGATAGGCATGAAACTCGTTCGCATAAAACAAATCGGCTTCGGTATTGTGACATGATTGTTGTATGATTTTGCCATATGAAGATTGCGATACTGTTGGGCGGCGG
>CAZOZW010000020.1:964-3839 GCA_964584385.1 uncultured Candidatus Peribacteria bacterium | reverse complement strand
AGTTCTGAGCGGTTCGGCAGCGATAAATTGCTGGCAGAGCTTAATGGTATGCCCGTTTGTGAGTATTCTTTTCAGCGATTTCATGATCATACCGAGATCGATAAAGTGATAGTGATAGCTCGCCAAGAAAACATTGCGCAGATTCGTGCGATCGCTAAAAAATACCCGAAGATCACTGAGGTACTTTGTGGTGGCGGTTCGCGCTTTGAAAGCTCGGTGATCGCCTACAAAGCAGCAAGAACGAGCATGCCCGAGGTATTCGTTTTTCATAATCTGGCGAATCCGCTTGTTACAAGCTATGAAATCACAAACGTGATAGCAGGGGCATATAAAACCGGGGCGGCAGGGGTAGCACGCGAAATAACATCAACGATCCGCCGGCAAGGTGGTGGTACGATTCCGCGCGAGAATCTGCTCGAGATGGAAACCCCGCAAGCAATGCGAACCGCCGTTTTTCAGATGGGGCTTGGTAGTATTCAAGAAATACCGACTGATGATTTGGCGATTGCCGAAGCTGCCGGCGTTATACCCGAGATTATTGCGGCATCTGCTGCAAACCGTAAAATAACCCTGCAACAAGATTTACAATTTTTAGAAGATTTGATGAAAAAGCCGTCTCAATCAAAAATCGCAGTCGGTGCCGATTCGCATGCGTTTGATACCGAAGGAGAATTAGTGCTGGGTGGTGTTGAGGTTTTTCAATCACCAAAGCTAAAGGCCGATTCGGACGGCGACGCCGTACTGCACGCGATTTGTAATGCTGTTTGCTCGGCGCTTGGGACCGGTTCGTTTTCGCAATTCGCCGATCCACTCTGTAAACAAGGCGTAGTCGATTCCGCCGAATATGTTCGCGCCGTGCTTTACAGATTGCACGAAGAAAAAGGCAAGATCGAAAGCGTTTCGATCACGATAGAAGCACAAAGGCCAAAGCTTGAACCGCTTTTACCACACATGCAAAAAGCGATCGCCGACCTTTGCGACTTAGATGGATCGGATATCGGCATTACGGTTCATAGTGGTGACGGCCTTACCGAAGCCGGCAGGGGGAAGGGCATTTCGGTGTTGGCGTTATTGAATATTTCATTCTATTGAAGACGACTCTGCTTGCACCGGCAAAGATCAATTTAGAATTGTATGTGTTCGACCGAAACGAAAACGGATTGCATTCGGTGCTCAGTAATACCAATAAAATAGCTTTGTTCGACGAAGTAACGGTTGAGTGCGACCCAAACCGCGAGGGAATTGAAATAGAAATTCATTGCACCGAAGATTGGCAGATACCAACCGACAAGACGAACACTTGCCACAAAGCGATTCGGTATTTTTTTCGCGGGCGAAAAGCACCTTTCGTAAAAGTGAATATTGTAAAGAACATTCCGCCACAATCGGGCTTGGGTGGCGCGAGCAGCAATGCAGCTGCGGTGCTACGTGCTTTACAAAAGTGGTTTCCGCAAAAGAAATTGCTGAATGATACCGTGGCGCTTACAGTTGGTTCGGATGTACCACTGTTTTTGTCGAACTCACCTAAAAATCGCATCCGCGGATTTGGTAACATCGTAGAGCCGATTACATACCCGGAAAACAAACAAGTGTTACTCGTAATGCCAAAACGTGCGAAGATTTCAACCGATTGGGCGTTTCGCGAACTCGACATGATGCGTGCTCAAAAAGTGGCAAAACAACAAAAACAGAATGACTTTACCGAAGTAGTTTGTAAAAAATCACCCGAGGTAACAGAAATGTTGAACATCTTTAGAAATAGTACATCTGATTTCTTTGGTCTTACCGGTTCGGGCGCGGCTGTTTTTGCGCTGTTTAAGAATGGGTTTGATCTATCGAAAATAATCAAAAATATCGATCAACAAAAAAATTGGATTTGTAAGACAGAATATTTAACAAGGAAAGATTTGCGCTGAACTGGCGGTTGTTGTTCAGACTGAGATTTGTTATAATAATAGCGAAAAAAGAAATAGAGATATGCTGCAATATAAAATACCGAAAAACGTCGAGCTTGAGGATACGATCATCGGTCCGATTACGATGAAGCAACTCATTATTTGCGGTGTTGGTGGCGGATTGGATTATATTTTGTACATGGGGCTTAACAAGCATCACTTTTGGTATGTTTGGGCGCCACCGGTGGTAGTTATTGGCCTCCTCACCGTTGCGATTGCGTTCTTAGAGATTCGCAACATCAGGTTCACAAAATACATCTTGTTGATGATGGAAGCCTTCGTGTTGCCGAATAAGCGCATGTGGGATAAGCGCCAGTCGACGCAATTCATCTTTTCGACAAGCAGTCATCAAAATGTAAAAGAGAAGAAGTCGAAAGAAACCGAGGCATCGATCCACGAGAAAAAAGAAGAGCAGGTTACCAATTTGAATGAATTGACCAAGGCGCTTGATATTTCAAGCCTTATGGGTGATTCGACAAAACAAGAGCCTGTGCCTGCTGAACCTGTAGTAGAATCCCCGCCTCCATCGTCGCCGAGTGGTGTACCACCCGAACTGGCAGATGCCTTAAAAAATCTAAAATAATACATGTCGAAAGATAAAACAGTACAACAGCGAAAAAGCGTGCTGGAGTCGAGTACTCAGCGTTACTTACAAATCGCCGAAATTCGCGATTCGACAGTGGTTTTAAAAAATGGCGGCATTCGTGCGATATTAAAAACGAGTTCGGTGAATTTCAATCTGAAATCATCCGATGAGCAGAACGCACTTATTTATGCGTATCAGGGGTTTATCAACACGATCGAGTTTCCGATACAAATCTTGGTACGCTCTCGCAAGCTCGATATTGATACCTATGTCGATAAACTGACTCACATCGCCAAGGGTCAAACAAGTACACTGATGCGCAAGCAGACGCTTG
>CAZOZW010000020.1:0-954 GCA_964584385.1 uncultured Candidatus Peribacteria bacterium | reverse complement strand
TCACTGAAATCCATGTTCGTTCGCACCCACCGGATCGAATACATCAAGAAGTTGGTTGAATACGCCGATATCATGGAGAAGAATTTTTATGTTGTCGTACCGCATGATCCCGTGCGGATTCAAGATATGTCGATGTTTCAGAAATTCGTCAAAACGATCAGCCCCGACGACAGTATTGCGAATATTCGATTGCGGCACAAAGAATTCGACAAGGGTCGAAAAAAACTGAGCCAACGAGTCGGGCTTGTTCGAGCCGGGCTTGAGGGCTGCGGTTTACAGGTAAAAGAACTCGATACCAATAAGATAGTTGAGTTGTTCTACCAGATCTATAATCCTTCGACGGGCAGAAACCAAAAGTTAAATAATGTTGCCGGTCAAGACCTACTGCCGATGTAGTGCGTTACGATTGCTCGACGATTGTTTCGGCAAGCCCGATGTAGCTTTGGGGCTCAAGTTCGAGTAAGCGTTGCTTTGCCGGTTTTGAAAGTTCGGAATTTTCGATGAACTCGCGAAATGCTGCAATCGTCAGTTTTTTGCCGCGGGTGAGTTCTTTGAGTTGTTCGTACGGGTTTTCGATCCCCTCGGCTCGCATGACGGTTTGGGCAGCTTCTGCGAGGACTTCGGGATTGTTTTCGAGGTCGCTCAATAGGGCCTGCTCATTAATTTCGAGCTTGGCAATACCGCTTTGCAGCGCCTTAACCGAGATGAGAAAGTGCCCGAATGCAACCCCTAAATTCCGCAGTACGGTAGAATCGGAGAGGTCGCGTTGCCAACGAGAAATAGGCAGCTTTTCGGCAAAGTGGGTGAACAAGGCGTTAGAGAGACCCAAGTTCCCCTCGGCATTTTCAAAATCTATCGGATTTACTTTGTGCGGCATGGCACTGCTACCGATTTCTCCTTTAACGGTTTTTTGTTTAAAAAAACCAAGGGCGATGTAACCCCAGATATCTCGCG
>CAZOZW010000019.1:23755-30413 GCA_964584385.1 uncultured Candidatus Peribacteria bacterium | reverse complement strand
GGGTTTCCCGCCGAAGCGGGAAGGGTTTCCCCATTCGGAAATCCTCGGGTCAATGCGTACTTGCTCGCTCACCGAGGCGTATCGCCAGCTGTCACGTCCTTCATCGGAATTTGGAGCCTAGGCATCCATTCCTTGCTTTGGGTTTTCTTATTTCGTTAAACCTTCCTTTCTTTTGATAAACAAGTTCTATCTTTCGATGTAAACTTGCCCACCGCATTTTGTTTTATAAATTGCTAGTTGTTCGGAATTTGCATAAAATTGCAATATTTCACATTTTTCCGATGATTTCAAAGACCTCGGCGTTTTTGCTGCGAAACCCAAAATCTGGGAAGTAGCCAAAACGCCAAAGCATTTTTTCAGAAGAAGGATACAAAGTCAAGATATTTCTTGAAGAAAATCAGTAAAAACTCAAAAAAAAGAAAAAGCCCCAAAGACCAAGATATTTAAGATATAAAAAAAGCCGCTTTACAATTGTATGCAAGCGGCTTTCTTTGGAGCAAAACCTTATTGGAGTTCGAGAATGATCGCGGCAAACTTCGCAAGTTCGGCACGAGTCACCTTTTGGTGCGGGCGGAAGACGGTCTGGGTTTGCGAAAGACCGTTGCGCTGAAGGATTTCGCCATCGATCCGACTGATGGTCGTTGCATCGAGCACGCCAGCATTTTCGGCAGCAGGACTTGATACTACGCCACGTGATAGCTGATACAATAATACTGATTGTGTGAGCTCATCGCGGAATCGTCCATCGATCACTGCCGTGTAAAAACCCGTCTCGGTTAGAAACTGCTGCACTTTAGTGATCATCTCCGGTGAAGAATCGCGCCCGATGTAATCGGTTTTTAGTTGCGCCGGGTGCTCGGGAGAAATGGTAAAGCCCTTAACCACGCCCGTTGCGGCAGCCCGGAGTACAGCTGGGGCAAACCAATCTGCTGAGCTGACATCGGCAAACGGATTGGCGTATTCTTCTTGCTCGTCGACGTCGGGCATCATGTCGTAGAGCAGCTTAAGTGCTTCGGCGCGGGTTAATGCGGCATCGGGGGCAAAAGACCCATCGCTGAATCCTTTGACCATTTTATTGATCGCCGCCATGCAAATGCTGTTCGCATGTTTGTGGAATTGTGTGACATCGGTAAAAAAGACCGGCGTATGACGCGATGGCATATATGCTTCAATACAACTCTCGATCTCGGTAGCTTCGAAACGGTCTTGCACGAGCATGGCAACCAGCTCGGCACGGGTTGCCTCTACATTGGGGTCGAACAGCATTGCCGACCGAGCGAGTGAAAGATCGTTGCGTTTTAAGGCAGCGGCATAGGGCTCTGCCCAGTGATTTTTCAAATCGACATAGCCCGATGGCTCATCGGTTGATATCGGCTGCTGATCCTCGCTTTGATCTTCATCATCATTCGATTCTTGATCGATTTCATCATCAGCCTCTGTTTCATCCGAATCATCTGTTGTTTCTTCATCTGCCGATTCAGTCGGATCAGCATCACCGGTTGCCGAACCGCCACCTGTTTCGCTAGCGGCTTCTTCCATATCTTCGGGGTCTTCGGGGGTTGGTGGCACGATCGAGCCGATATCACCTTCGCCATCGAACACGGCAAACACACCAAGAGTCGGCATTTGAATGATGATACCGCTGCCATCGGTGGCACGCTCGTAATCGACGATCTGCCAAGTTTCGTTTATTGCATCGTGCATGTACACCGTTATGTCATCATTTGATTGTTGGGCTTCGGGCAGTGGGATGCGCAGAACCGCCGGAGGATAGATGCTCACCTCGGCATCGGCGGTAACGCTAGCGGCAGTGATGATACTGGCACCGGTGATCTCTGGCTGCGGTAAGCTACTATAAAACAGCTTTTCAGGTGAATGAAGTACGCCGGTGAACGGCTCATCATCGGCTGTTTTGATTGTTGATAGATACGGGAAGACCACCGAAAACGTATTCCCTTTTTCGAATACCGTCGATTGGCGGGTGATCTTGCCGATGTGCTCGCCACTTACAGGCATTTGCAGATCGGTATGATCGAAAAAACGTTCATCTTCTGTCAGCTGCGACGGCAGAGTATTGACCTCGGCCTTGCTACTGGTTTTGGTGTGATCGCGCAATAACGGGCTCGATGAACCACTGTCTTCGGATTCATCGGCACCACTTTGCGAAATAAAAAGCGGATGGATCGCAAATACGAATGCCAATACAAAGGCAACGAGTAAGCGCCGCTTGATGGAGATTTGAGTCATGATATTAAAAAGAATCAGATTGTATTCTACACATCTTTTAATGGAGAGCCAAATTGATAAAGGCGGATGACGCTGAAACATAACCGATATCACATCATTAATACGTCGCCTTAGTGGAAACCTAGAAACATGCCAGCATTGCGAGTCACATGTTAAAATAAACCTTTTTTTTGAGGTCGTAACTTATTGGTCCGTCATGAATAGTAAAATACAAATATCGTTTAAGTTCGGATAAGCTCGACTGATCATAAATTGCAGATAGATATGCGGTCAGCTCGCTATTTATCATTTCATCGGTATCATTGAAGTAAATTTCATCAAGATCATTAAGCTCTGCAGAAAAGTATGATAAGTTTTCGATTATTTCGATTGAGCTTTGCGCATAAGATGTTTCCGAATCTGCATTAAAAACCTCATTCCAATTAGCATCCAGCAAAAACAGTTGGATATCTATTTCGTGTCTTGATGACTCGATAAATGCTTGGAATTCAAGTATTTCTATTCGCGGATTATAATTGAGCATTGAAAGCTCATTGAACTTCGCAAGAAATTCAGGATGCCTGCTTTCAAGTGCATTTATGAATAATTGTTTAAGATTTCCTAGAGGATACACTGTATTTAAGATTTTGAAATGAGTAAATTGTTTGGATCAATTCATTGTAACAAATATGCAAGAAGAAATACCTAAAGCCAGTCTTTTTCGAGCGAACGAATGTGCTCTGTGGTGACGTGAATCTACAAAAATGATTGTTGTTCAAAGCGCAACAAAATGATATTATTCGATGAATTCTTACATTTTTGAGAAACCCGAACATAAATGTCTCAATCCACCTTTTCTACTACCGGTATTTCTTCCTCGCTGATTCGACTGGTCATAATTATTGGAATATTAGTTTTTATAGCGCCCCAAGTGCAAGCGGCAACTGTAACCATAAGCCCCGGGCAAGATATTCAGGCGGTTGTTGATGCCAACCCAGCCGGCACGAAATACATTTTAGAATCGGGTGTACATCGCCTACAACAAATATACCCGAACAAAGGCGATACCTTTGAGGGTGAGCCGGGCACGATTTTAAACGGATCGACCCTGCTCGATACCTGGAACGATGCCGGCGGTGGCATTTGGTACGCAACCGGGCAAACCCAAAGCGGGCAAGTACATGGTTCCTGTGAGGATGATTATCCGCGTTGTAGCCATCCTGAAGCGTTGTTTGTAAATGACACGCCGATAAAACATGTTGCCGATTTAGGTGATGTTGATGCGACGAGTTACTTTTTCGATTACGACGCCGACCGTATTTATATTGGGCAAGACCCAGCCGGGAAAACGATTGAGGTTGCTACAACACGCGTTGCGTTTGGGCCCAGTGCCGATGATGTGACGATTCGCAACATGATCATAGAAAAATATGCCTCGCCTAATCAAATGGGGGCGATTGGCGACCAACACCCAAAGTCGGGCTGGCTGATCGAAAACAATGAAGTGCGCTTGAATCATGGCACGGGTGTACATATTGGTTCCGGCACCATTTTGCGGAATAATCACATCCACCGAAACGGGCAGAACGGAGTGGGGGCAACCGGTATCGGTGGATTGATTGAGGGAAACATCATTGCCAATAACGACCGTTGGAACGGCAACCGCACCAGCTGGGGTGGCGGTACGAAATTTGCCAACACAGAGCGCTTAACCGTTCGTAACAATTACGTGCATACCAATGCGGCGCCGGGCTTATGGACCGACATCGAAAATTATGAGACGGTTTACGAATATAACACCGTAAAAGATAATGACGATGCCGGCTTTAAGCACGAGATCAGTTACGATGCGGTTATCCGCAACAACATTGCGATCGGCAATGGTGTTACCGACTCGAATTGGTTATGGAATGGTAATGTTGAGATACAAAATTCGCCGAATGTCGAGGTACACAATAACTACATTGAAGTAGAAGATGGCACTACCAGTCATGCAGTTAGTATTATCGAACAGGGTCATCGCGGTTCGGGAAGTCGCGGACCATATGTGTGTAGCAACACCTATGTGCATGAAAATACTGTCGTTTTTGGGCAAAAACATCGCAAACAAGGGGCGGTACAAGATTACGGCAACGAAGATTTTTGGACACCTGCTTGGAACATCCGTTTCGAGGATAATGATTATTATGCCCCCGAACCATGGTGGTATTTTGCGTGGAATCATGTATCGAATGACTTTGCAACCTGGCAAAGCTTTGGCTTTGATCTGACCGGCAGCTTTAGCTATGACGCACCGCCGCCAGCGCCAGCGCCGATTGTGAGCATAAGCGCCAGCAGTACGAATATTACCGAAGGGGAATCGACACTGCTCACCTTTGAAGGCTTGCTCGCCACCGAATGCACCGCTCCTTGGAAGTCCGGCGACTGGGTTTCGGGAGATATTGTAGTAAGCCCGACAACCACCACGACCTACACCATTACCTGTACCGGCGAAGGCGGCGTTGTTGCCGAAAATATTGAAATATCGGTTACGCCCGCTCCCATTACTTACGCCGTAAACTTTGGCGGCGGAGCATTTACCGATTCGAACGGGATTGATTTTGAACCTGCCAATACCTATGCCAGTGGTGGTGCCGGCAATGTGTACAACACCGCAGATCCAATTGCAAACACTACCGACGACACCTTGTATCAGTCTGAGCGGTATGGTGCGTTTACCTATGAGTTTCCGGTCGCCAACGGTAATTACGATGTAACGATGATGTTCGCGGAATTGTATCATACCAGCAATGGCTCACGCGTATTCGATGTAGATATCGAAGGAGTGACCGTGCTTGATAATCTCGATATTTATTCAGAAGCAGGACACGACACCGCCTACAACGTGGATATTCCGGTATCGGTTACTGACGGTTCGCTCACTGTAGAAACAAAGACTGTTAACGATAATCCGAAAATATCGGCGTTGACGATTTCGCCGACTCCGGAACCAACGCTGTTTTTTGCAGCAGAGGACACAACAGTGAAGCAGAGTGAAGCAACACTCCTCACTTGGTCGGCGAATCATGCCACAAGCTGCTCTTCAAACGATCTTGCAGTTAACGACACCAGTGGTTCTATTGGGGTATTCCCACTCGAAAATACCACCTACAGAGTAGATTGTACCGGACCGGGCGGAACGGTATTTGAGCAGGTGACAATAGAAGTAACCGATATTACCTATGTGCAATCGTCTTACGGTTCGGCACACACCCTACCAACCAAACTCGGCGAAGCGGCCACTATCGAAACCGAAGATTTTGACAATGGCGGGAATAGAATCGGCTACTACGATGACTCAAACGGCAATACCGGGAGTGAGTACCGATCGACCGATGTAGATATTGAGACCACAGGGGACGCCACCGGAGACTTTAACATAGGCTGGACCAAAGCCGGTGAATGGCTCGAATATACGCTCGAAGCACCAAAGGGTGGTGCTTATAACCTAGGATTGAGGGTGGCGAATCCGGCTGCGGGTGCCGAAGCTTCCGTATTGATCGATGACGTTGAAGTCGCCGATTTTTCAATCCCGAATACCGGCGGCTACCAAAACTACACTACTCTAGAGCAGCCTGGCATTACCATTAGTCGTGGCACGCATGTGCTTCGATTATCGCTCGACACCAATTCTACAGGCAATGCCGTAGGGAATTACAACTATTTATCACTCACGGCGACCAGTTTTGCTCCAGAACCAATCGTGGAGCTAGTAACCGCTGAACCATCGATAAATGTCGGGCTTTCGACCGAATTAAGTTGGAATGTGCAAAACGCCACCTCGTGCACGGCAAGCGGTGGATGGAGCGGCAACAAAGGCATGAGCGGAGCCGAAACCGTTTCGCCGAATGCATCAACTACCTATTCGCTGACTTGTAGCGGCGAAGGCGGCGATACGACAACGAATGTCAGCCTTGAGGTGATCGGCAAAGCAAAAGGCGGATCGCGCCGCTTTCTTAGGCAAAAAACCATTGTCGAAGAAACCGTTCATAAAGCGGCACCGGCAAAACCAAGAAGTTGCCATGGCGTAATAACAGGCAGCAAACTCCCCTACGATTTTAGCGCACCGTGGAATGCCGATGAAACGAATGGGCAATTGCTGCTCAGTGCAAAGTGCCACGAAAACGGCTTTACGATTGATGCTGGCACCAAAAACAGCCTAGTGTACAAGCGTGGCTACCAGTGGCAGAACGACCGCTGGGAAGCATTTTTGTTTACAGAAGATGCCGCCGATGAGCATTGGATCGAAGGAACCGCCCATGTAACGATTGCCGAAAAGCCGAAATCGCGCTTTGTGTTGGCATACGTTTGCACGGAGCAGAACGTCGAATGGGATTGCGGATGTGAAGATGAAGGATGTAGGTCGAACTGGCGATTACAAGAGGTGCGGTAT
>CAZOZW010000019.1:0-23741 GCA_964584385.1 uncultured Candidatus Peribacteria bacterium | reverse complement strand
CACAGCACAGCCTCTTCTGTTGCGAAACAATCGCAAGACTGCCGTTTGTATCGTTGGTTCTTGGTAAGGTTTGAATTTGGTGTAGCCCCTTTCATAAAACCATATCTAATACCAATTCCTGATATGAATCTTACAGAACTTTCCACAAACCCCCTTAATCCCCCTTACCCCTTCTTCGCTAAGGCTACGCAGGACAGGCAGAGGGAAAACACCGCGTCATATTTAAATTGATGATTGGTACAAGTGGGTCGCAACGAATCGTATGTATTCGCTTCCCCGGTTTTTTGCCTATTCCTTCTCGCATCATAACCCCGAAGCTTCATAAGGCTGTGTTTCATTCGCAAAAATACCGGAGTCTGGCAATGCTATGCTGCATTTGTGAGTCATTATACCAATAACCCATTGCAGATTTCCTTACCGAGTTTTGAGATGAATACCCCAATTTTTTGTTTTTGATCTTGCTCCTGAGCTTAAGAGACCCCGGTATTTTGTCACCCGCCCATTTCCAACCGAAAAAAACCGGGGAAGCAACTGTTTTTTTTGTGGTACCCAAGCAGCGTAACAACAAAATAAGAAAAATCAGGTCGGTCTGTAATCAAAAAATACTTTCTCTATTAAACCCCCCTTCCTCCCCCTTAACAGTGGGACAAATATGTATTTTTTGAAAACTTCTTGGTTAAAAATACGGGCTTAAAACGTAAAAACTCGTATTAAGCCCGTATTTTTTACTTAAATGAACCCGACGGACAACAATCTTACAAACCCAAATAAAAACACTGCAACAATTGCCATAATCGACAAAATGCGTACAATGGGCGCATGAGCCAATCAGACCGTAAAAAATCGTTGCGCGCCGCTGGTGCCTCAATCGCTACTGCGATAATACTGACCATTGTAAAAACCGTTGCCGGGTTTTTTACCGGCTCGATGGCGCTTTTAGCCAGTGCACTCGATAGCCTGCTCGATTCGATCATCTCGACGGCGAATTTAATAACGATCAACGCCGCCACCAAACCACCCGATGCAGAGCATCGCTTTGGGCACGGCAAGTTCGAAGCCTTTGCCGAACTCGCCCAAGCTTTTTTTGTTGCCGCTTCGGGGTTGTTTCTCGCCTATGAGTCAATCCGTCGGATGTTTATGCCGCACGATGTAGACTACGAACTGGTGGGTATTGGCATTATGGTGTTTTCGATTCTTTTGACATTCGCTCTTACCCGCTATTTAAAACGCATTGCCCGCGAAACGAACTCTACTGTTTTACACGCCGATAACGCCCATTTTATGTCAGATCTGCTCGCCAACGCTGCGGTGATCGCCGGTTTGTTGGCGGTTCAACTCACCGGCATTTCGCTGTTCGACCCGCTGATCTCACTCGCGATTGCGCTGGTGATTTTGTATACCGCTTGGGGCTTATTAGGAGAGAGCTTTCAGATTTTAACAGACCACGAATTGCCGGATGAAACCCGCAAAAAGATTATTGAAGTGCTGAATGATTTACCGCCGCCGGTTACCGGCTGGCATTTGCTACGCACACGCCGGGTCGGCACACAAAGCCATGTCGATTACCACTTAGTGCTCGGCGAAAAAGTAACCCTGCGTGAGGCGCATGACACAGCCGAAAAAATCGAGGATACGATTTTGGAGTTTTTACCGAAAGCGGTGATCATGGCGCATTTCGACCCCGATGACGACAGCGAACGGAATATGGAGATGATCAATAATACCTGATACTCTCGGGCGTAAAGAACTCTTCATCGAGTTCGCGTTGCAGGTCGATTCGCTGCAAGCGGTCGTTCTCGGCTGGGGTTTCGCCAAAACGACGAGCAAAGATCGCCTCGATCGCCAGTTCGATATCGGCGGGGTTTTCGCCTTCGGCGAAAGTACCGGCGGTTAGAGTGGCGAGTTGCGTATCGCTCGCGGCAACCATGAGTGCGTTCGTAAGGTTTAAGTACTGCGATTCGGCATTGGCAAAAAGCTGCTGCAACGATTTCTCGATCGGCGCGAACGAATGCTGTTCTTGCTGGTAATTGCGATTGGTCATTGTGTGTTGGTTTGTTTACATTTCTATTATACCTTGGTATATTTTATTTGCCAAATAAGAAATGAATCTTTACAAACAAAAAGCGAATTTTTTTGCCTCACCATGACTGCACATACTCCTGTTGCCGCACCGGCACCAAAAAGCAATAGCGATGAAGGGATTTTTGCCGATTTGAACCGCGAAACGTTCGATACCGCCAACGAGTCGGAATATATGAAAAAGTTCTCACGTGGGCTTTCTGAAGAGTTGATCCGTCAGATATCGCGCGAGAAAGACGAACCCGAGTGGATGCTCGACCACCGCCTGCGCGGCTTAAAGAAGTTTTTCGAACTGCAAAACCCCGCCTGGGGACCCGATCTATCGGCACTCGATTTTGAAAAGATCTGCTTTTATGCCCGTGCCGCCGCCACCAAAAACGCCAAAAGTTGGGATGACGTACCAGATGATATTAAAAACACGTTTGAGAAATTGGGGATCCCTGAGGCGGAGCGGCAAATGTTGGCTGGTGCCGGGGCACAGTACGAAAGCGACACGGTGTACCATAGCCTTAAAGAAAAGTGGGATAGTTTAGGAGTTGTATTTTTAGATATGGATGAAGCGGTGCACAAATACCCCGAACTGGTGAAAAAATACTTTATGAAATGCGTTCCGCTGCACGACCATAAGTATGCCGCCTTGCACGCTGCGGTGTGGAGTGGCGGTACTTTTTTGCATATTCCCAAGGGCGTAAAGGTCGATGAGCCCTTACAAGCCTATTTTCGGATGAACGCGCCGGGAATGGGGCAGTTCGAACACACGTTGTTGATTATTGAAGATGACGCAAGCGGGCATTATATAGAAGGTTGTTCGGCGCCAAAATACGGCACCAGCGCTTTGCATGCGGGTTGTGTAGAAGTGTTCGTCGGTAAGAACAGCCAGTTCCGCTATTCGTCGGTCGAAAACTGGTCGAGAGATACTTATAATCTCAACACCAAACGAGCGATTGTAGAAGAGAATGGCAGAATGGAGTGGGTTGGCGGTAACATGGGTTCGGGCGTTACTATGCTTTACCCCTGCTCGATCTTAAAAGGACGCGGCGCCAATGCCGATCATTTGGGAATTGCCTTTGCAAACGCCGATCAGAACCAAGATACCGGTGCCAAAGTATATCTACTGGCAGATGACACGAGTTGCAAAGTTATAAGTAAAAGCCTGAGTAAAGCCGGCGGCATTTCGACCTACCGCGGCATTGTACGAATCGGTAAGAATGCGAAGAATTGCCGCGTGAACACCGAATGCGATGGCTTATTGCTCGACGACGATTCGGTCAATAATACGATTCCCGACATCGATATTGGCAACGACACCGCGTTTGTGGCGCACGAAGCGAGCGTAGGGCGCCTTTCGCCCGATGACTTGTTTTACCTGCAAAGCCGGGGATTGAGCGAAGAGCAAGCATCGTCGATTTTGGTGAACGGCTTTTTAGACCCGATCACCCGTGAACTGCCGCTCGAATACGCGGTAGAGATGAACCGCTTGATAGAGCTGGAGATGGAACATTCGGTTGGATAAAAGAATCGGATCATGAAACACAATAAACATATTGGAGTTTATGGAGTCTGCCTGAAAGATAAGAAAATCCTGTTCATTAAAAAGTCGAGAGGACCATACAAAGGGCTTTATGATTTGCCGGGTGGTGGAATTGAATTCGATGAAGATGTAAATGATGCACTGCAAAGAGAGTTTGTGGAAGAAGTCGGGACTCAAATTTTGAGCAATGAATTCCTTCAAGCCTGTGCTCACACTTCATTGTGGGACGATGACGGCCTACAGACAAAAACCCTTCATGTCGGTTTATATTACGAAGTAGCCCTTGCATCTCATTCGATAAAAACAGAAGAAGATGGTCACGATTCGCTCGGCACAGCTTGGCTTGAAGTTTCGGAGATCACCGAAAACAACATCTCACCGATTGCACACAAAGCACTTCAAACCTACTTGCAACAAAACGTGCAGGCGTAATCACGCAGATTATTTCAAGAATGATTCCAGCTGGGCTAATTCGCCTTCGGCTGCTTTTTGATTACTGAGATCGACGTGTATCAGTTTTTTCTCGTCGCCGACGATTGCCAATACCAAACAACTGGTATCGCTATAGCCGCCAATAAGAACCGACTTTTCGCCGCTTTCGACAAACATTGAATAATCATCTTTTTGTACTGTTGAACCTTTTAGCCAATTGGTGGTGATTTCTTCTTGTAGGGTTTTGATCTTGTTCTCACTACTGTTTTTTATATCGCGCATTGCAAAACCGCGCAAAAACGCATTCTGAATAAACAATTGTTGCGGTGATTGCGCTGCCGCAAAACCGGTGTTAGATGTGGAACTCTGCGAGACCTGTTGCACCGCCTGTCGCGGAAATGCGCAGTAATCTTTGCCCGGAATCGCATTTTTGCGGAACGGATCTTGTTTTGCGCCATCGGGCGGACCGAAGATCGACCGCAATGTTCGAACAAGACCGGCAAGCGCGTATTTAATCCCCCGCCATACCGCTTCGGGCGTATAGCCGGCATCGAGCATCTCGGAAACCACCGGTGTACGCCACATCACGCCCATATTCGCCTGGATGATACCGGTAATGGCGACCGCCAACACCAAAAAATTACCATAGGCGATTTTGCCACCGATGACCACAAGGATAACCGCCACCAGCAACAACACCGTGGCTTGGCGCGCGTGGAATTGGATGAACGGTGAATCTTTACGGGTGAACAAAAGTACCGGCGCCAACACCAAAAAGTACGAAAACGCCGCCATGTCGTTGTTCTTCTCAATATCCGCCTTTTGCTGTTCGGTGAGTTTTTTGCTTTCCATTTATTTTATTCTGCTTCGTAGTATTATCGCATAAT
Source organism: uncultured Candidatus Peribacteria bacterium (assembly GCA_964584385.1). Taxonomy (GTDB): domain Bacteria; phylum Patescibacteriota; class Gracilibacteria; order CAIRYL01; genus CAZOZW01. The sequence goes on along the minus strand of CAZOZW010000019.1, from coordinate 18,812 downwards.
AGGGCGGGTTTCACAAGAGAATCATGGCATTTGGTGAATGCTTTTATGGCTTTTGAAGAAGACATTTCGAGAAAGATGTGGAGTAGGGAGTCTGAGTTTTGGAGTATCTTTGAGATGAATAGTATTCGCTTGATGATGAAGATTAGTCCGAGATCCCGGCTCCGGCAATCGCTATCGCACCAACCTTTAGTCTGGTTTTTTCATATCCTCCTTAAGCAGTTTCATATTTCGCCAAACTCGAAAAGTTTGATAGAGCTCCGAACACAATGGATTTTCTTGAAAAACCACTATTGGCATATCGGATTCAAGATGCAATTCGCCCCAACAACCCACTAGCCAAAACTCTGTGCAACGCTCGTTTGCTGTCATTGATTCGATATTTCCTAGGTCAACCTCATTGCTTGCATCGATTGAGGGAAAGATATGAAGATTCTTCCAAACAACATTTCGCGGATTGCTAAAAACAAGACGACCTCTTTTGTAGCAGTATCGCTCTTTGGGTTTGGGTTCGTCATAATCCTCGTGATCTTGCGTTAAAATGAAATCAATCTCAAAACATACTTGTTTCTCATCTTACAGGATTCTTAAGACAAAGCTGTCTTCAAGGTAAATATTCTGCAAATCCTCGATTTCGGTGTAGTCCTTTTTCATACATACCACACACTAACAAACGAGTATTACAAAAGAAACACAAGCTTAGCCACCCCGCTTGTTCTCGATCTGCTCGAGCAACTGCGGCAAATGTTCATTGTCTGTAAAGGCGCGGATTCCGCTTCTTACTGCCTTCTCGGCATCATCGTATTGATTGGTATTTGCCTGAGCCACCGCAAGATTGTAGTAAGTAATACCGTTTAGATGAATGTTGTCTTTATGCGTATCGTGAAACGCTTTTACTACCGACAGTGCCGCTTCGGGGTTGGTAAAAAGCTCATCGGCGGCAACTCGGTTGTATTCGTGAAAGGCATCGATATCTTGATAAACATTGATTCCAAGCGATAATCTGGTCAACTTCGTCTCGTTGGGAGATCGCTTCGATGCTTCGATAACTACTTGCTTCCCCTGTTCGTATCGACCGGTTCGAGCAAGGTAACGGCAAAGTTAAGCGAAACCTCGGGGCCTTGAAGAGGGTCTTCTTTTACCTTTTCGTAAAACGGCTGCATCATTGGTGCCTGTTCCTGTGGCATTATATTTGAACTGAGTGCCTTATCGTACTCTTTAAATTCTTGCGTTTCGGTAACTTGAGCAATCTCGACCATATCATTAATCCCTATTTCGCGCGGCGAGCCTGTTTGCACCATGGCTTGCGCCCAAAATAACAGTAAGCCAAAAACAATCAGCCACCAGGCAAAAGCACTTACAATGCCAACAAACGATGATATGGCGACACTTTTTATCTTGTTCTCAGCAACATAGGTGTTGAATTGACCCTTTTGCTGGCGATACAATACAATTGCCAAGATAATTTTAAGGAAGCCCTGATAAATAAAAAAAAAGAGCTCTGAGAAAGGAATTCAACGAGACCGGAAACGCTGAGAAATTTTCGAAAGACAAGGAAGTGAGCCATAATCATAGCGAGGTGTACTCAAAGTACATTGAGCGGATTATGGCGAAGCTGACGCAGTATTTCGGAATTTATCAGTGTTTCCTTAAGAATCTGAGTCAAGCCTACAACACCCTCCATATCGTCGAAGAGATACATCGTACCGATCAGCAGCAAGGTACTAACTAAACCGAGCACTAAGAAGCGGATGGCTTCTGCTCTTTTGTGAAAAACCCCATAGTTGTATGCGGTCAATGCCAAAGCTGGGGCGAATGTAAAGAAGATACCCACAAATGCAATGGCTACTGGCGAGATCGGTTTTTTGGATCCTGTTTGGTTCATGTAAAAGCTTGATGTTTATAGTATTATACTATCTTTCATCTAAATCACAAAGCAAAGCACCAATCCTCGCCGGAACTGGGATGTCTGAACACATCGCCAATACTACTACCAAGCTAAGCCCTGCGTCAAAAACAAGCACCGGGGTATCGCAGAGAATATTCGCAAAACAATGAGGGTAAACATCCCAGCTCCGGCGCGCGCAAAAGATGATTGAATGCTTTATGCTACTACAAATTCTCCGATAGACCCCGCATCAAGTGCGGGGCGACATCCTCACGTTTTATATGCATGAATGATTCAAATCTCCAAAAGCTCTACACCCCCAACCCCAAAAACACCCTGTATGTCGCAAATGCCATCACCCACGCCAACACCGTAGGGTAAACGATTCCGACAATCGCCCAAAAGTAGCCGAGTTCGTGGCGCAGTGCCGCCACTACGCCTACGCATGGCAAATAGAGCAATACAAACACCATCAGTGCCAGGGCCGAAGCCATGGTTAATCCGCTTTTTTGCCTGATGACATTGCGCAGCGTTTCTTGCTCGATATTTTCATCTAGCGAGTAGAGCGTACCCAAAATACTGATCGAGCCTTCTTTGGCAGCAATACCGGCAACGAGTGCGGTGTTTATCTGCCAGCTAAAGCCCAATGGGTCGAAGATGGGTTCAAATGTTTTGCCAACCTGAGCGGCATACGACTGATTGATCTGATTCTCGCCCTCGGGCGCTTGCGGAAACGCAAACAAAAACCACATCAAAAACGAGAGCGGGATGATGATGCGACCGACTTTGATCAGAAAGTGCTTTATGGCATGCCAGAGTTGTTTACCAACTCTTTTCATGTTCGGCCAACGGAGCTTTCCTTTTGTCTTTCGTTGTTTGAGCTTTTTATCGGGCAGGCAAAAATTCAGCACCAAGCCGGTGATGATGGCAAATAGAATACCAAGCCCATACAAACCGAACAGCACACTCCCCTGCCAAGCAAGCGGAAAAAACGCCGAAACGAATAAAGTAAACACCGGTAAGCGCGCACTGCAGCTCATAAACGGGATCATCATTGCCGTGATGATCCGTTCGCGTTCGGTTTCGAGCCGGCGAACCGACATAATCGCTGGCACATTGCAGCCAAACCCCATTAACAAAGCTGTTGCCGATTGTGTGCTTAAGCCCACCTTGTTCAATATTCTGCCAAGGGCGTTGCCGCCAAAGGCAAAAAATCCGCTTTCGCGTAGCATTTCTAAAAAGAGGAATAACATGAACACCTGTGGCAAAAACAGCAGTGTCGCTCCTACGCCGCCGAGCACGCCATCGATAAAAAGCGATGTCACCGCTCCCTCACCGAACATGTTATGGAGCGAGGTTTGCGCCAAGGCAACAGCAGAATCGATCAGGTCGGTAGGGTAGGCGCTCAGTAGAAAGACGAACTGAAAACCGAGCCACATCATTATAAAAAAGCCGGCGAGTACCAATCCCGAAGTAAAAAGCGAACGAATGATGCGAAAGCAAAAAGTAATTGATAATAATTATCAAATAGATTGTATAACATTGCGATGAAATTCAGCAATCATTTTCTGATGTATTTTAATTGCGCACTTTTATCTCGGTGCTTCTGAGAAATATGTGGAGCGGGGAGTCTCTGTTTTGCTTTTACACTGCGGTTGCCTGCGTTTTTATTATTCTTGCGTTTGTGCCGACATCCCAGCTCCGGCGCTTAAATCCCCTTCTTCCCATTTCAAGAATGGAACACAGCAAGAAATCGCAACCACTCATCAATAAAAAACCGCTTATTCTTCGCGCAGCGTCAGAATCTCGACCCCGGTTTCGGTAACAAGCACGGTGTGTTCCCACTGTGCCGAGTTCGACCCATCAACCGTTCGCACTGTCCAGCCATCATGCGGATCGAGCCTGGTATCGCCCAATGGTGAATCGTTGATCATCGGCTCGACGGTAAACGCCATCCCCGGTTGCAAGCGCGCGCCTTTGTAGCCGGTATCGAAATGAAGGATGGTTGGTTCTTCGTGAAACTTTTTGCCGATGCCATGCCCGGTATATTCGGTGACGATGCCGTAATCGAATTTGCTGATGTATTTTTCGATCGCAATGCCGATGTCGTTGACATAACGCCCAGGTTTTACTGCTTCTATCCCGCGGAGCATCGCCTTTTCGGTGCGATTGATCAGTAGTTTGTTCTCTTCGCTGATAGCACCGACGCCGAACATTTTCGAGGTATCGCCGTGATAGCCGTTTTTAATCACCGTAACGTCGATATTGATGATATCGCCTTCTTGCAGCACATCTTTTTCAGACGGAATACCATGGCAGATAACGTTGTTGACCGAAGTGCACACACTTTTCGGAAACCCTTTGTAATTAAGCGGAGCTGGGATACAGCCATGCTCGATGATAAAATCGTGGCAGAGCTGATTCAGTTTTTCGGTAGAAACACCCGGCTGCACGAACTCGCCGATGTAGGTTAAAACCTTGCCGGCGATTTTACCCGCCGTACGCATTTTTTTGATTTCGTCCTTTGTTAAGATGGGGATTCGCATTTTAGATGAAGTGCAATTGAAAAGCTTCTCAATTGTTGCACGAGCAGGCAGATTTGACAACAAAAATCAGAAGTGTATTATGCATAGGTATTTGCTGCCGTTTTGAGTGCATTCAAGCGGTTTTCGGCTCAAGACACTGCACAAATACCATTTGTATTTTTTTCGCAAAAACCGCCAAGAAACTATTATGAGTGAAATTCAGTCTATGGAATCGATTCTGAGCGAATTAGATTTTTCTATGCCCGAACGGGGCGACGTAATCACCGGGATTGTGGTCAGCAAAGAACCGGGCTATATTTTAGTATCTGTCGGTGGCGTGATGATGGGAATCATCGCCGGTCGCGAGATGCAAGACGGTTTTAACACCGCCAAAAAATTAGAGGTAGGAAGCGAGGTTTCGGCCTTTGTGTTAAACGAAGAGAACGAAGAGGGCTTTATGGTGCTTTCACTTCGCAAAGCCAGCCAAATGCAAAACTGGGATTACTTCGAGAAATGCCTCGAAACCGGTGATACGATCGAAGTGGTTGCCAAAGAGGCGAACAAAGGTGGTTTGATCTGCGATGCCAATGGCGTTCATGCCTTTTTACCGGTATCGCAACTGGCTCCGCAGAATTACCCACGTGTCGATGGCGCCAATGCCCAAGCGATTATCGATCGCTTGAACCAATTCGTCGGGCAAAAATTCACCGTTCGCGTTATCACTTTTTTACGCAACGACAAGATTATTGTTTCGGAGCGGGAAGCAATGAGCGATATTCGCGGTGCCGAGCTCAAAAAACTCAAACCCGGTCAAATCGTCGATGGCGAGATCAACGGTGTTGTGAAATTCGGTGTCTTTATCACCTTCGGCAACCTCGAAGGATTGATCCACACCTCGGAGCTGAGCTGGGAAGCAACCCGCAACCATTACGAGAACTTCCGCATCGGCGATAAAGTACAAGCACAGGTAATTGGGATCGATGGCGACAAGATCAGCCTTTCGATCAAACGGATCCAAAAAGATCCATGGCTTGATCTTATAAAGAAGTACCCAACCGGCACCATTACCAAGGGAACGGTGAACAAAGTTACCAACTTTGGTTTGTTCGTCACCATCGACGGCAACTTGAACGGTCTGGTGCATACCAGCGAATTCGAAGACCCCGATTTCCGCTCGGATGAAGTAGCGCGTGTTGGCGACGAGATCAACGTGAAGGTATTGGGGATCAACGAAGAAGATCATAATCTTAAGCTTTCGATGCGGTTGAAAGATGAACCGAAAAAATCAGAAAAAGCAGAGGAAGAAGAAGGCGAAAAAGTAGAATCCTAAGCGAAATAATCGCGATTATAAAAACCCTTAATGCAACTCATTTGCATTAAGGGTTTTTAGTTGAATTTTAAAGCTATTGCTTCTTACTGTACTTATCTCTTTCATCCAATAAGAGTTCATAATTCAAGTAGTCCTCTAGCTTACGCGAAATACCATTGGTTAAATCATACTCAATCTGTGCTGAAGCCAGATGTAGGATCTCAGAATTATTTATTTCGAGGGATTCTCTTGTTTTATTCCTTGCCTCCTCAATTGACAGTTTTCCATTAATCACATCAATGTTTGCCTGTAGCATCATAAGATAGTTCCTCTTAAATAAAGCTTTTCTCACTTCGCTGACCAGATGCTCTTTTTCTTTTGAACCAAAGCGAAGGTCAAACTCCTGATGCGTCGAACTTCTTAGTCCTTGAGCCGTAAAGTACATAACTTCACGACCATAAACTGGATACTGTATGTCCGTATAATATTGAGCATCAACATCCAAATTCATTAAGGTCTGCTTTTTTGGAGCAAAATCAAGAGGCAATTTGTTTTGCATCAGCCTATTCACCAGTTTTCTTAATTGCAGAATAATTAGCAATAAAAGAATTACAATAACGACCAAAAGAAATTCCATCTGATAAACTAAAAAGAGGATATAAACAAATATATTTGTCTTTTTAATGTAAGGCAAATTTTATTAGTACAAACCTGTATCCTGATATGACATGCTAGTGAGTATTTCCATTTCAGAGACCCTGGTATTTTTCTGCCCGCCCGCTTACCTTCCCGAAAAAACCGGGGAAGCTATTTGTTGCATAGGTGGAATGATTTTATGCCACTACCGAATAATGAATAAGACTTGAACTAGCTATGGAGCAACCGAGTGCGCGCCTTCTGGATTGCTTCGTCCCTCGCAATGACGCAAGCGGCTGCCGGAGCTGAGAGGTTTACCTTGGACAGATATTATTTACGAAAGCCTTTTTATCAGCTCATTGTACGATTCATGTGAACCAATCCAAAACCATTTCATGACACCATCTTCTAAAATACCGAGTGCCCGATACTTACGACCAACGCGAATCGAGTAAACCGGCAAACCATGACTTTCCCCGATCTTTTTAAACTGCAAACTCGAGTAATAAGGTTGATTCCTCCAAATACGATAGATCAAACGTGCCTCGCGCTGTATGCGTTGCGGCAAAGCTTCGAACAGCTTCCAGAATTGCTTACCAACCTTCGATTCCACTATTGAGCAGGAAAGTCCGACAATCCTTTTGCCGATTCTTCAGTTTTTAATTCGCCTACGAGTTCATCCAGCAGATCTTGCGACTGCTGAGAGCGAACCATATTCTCCCACTCTTGCTCTTCGGCTGCGTCGGTATGGATAAACGAGATGATAAATTCCGCAACAATATCTTGCTCGGCATCGGGCAATTGCGAGACTTCTTCGAGTGCTTTATCAAGAAGTTTGGTCATAATATTTCAGATACGACTCTATTATAAAGCTCTTTTACCAAGAAAGAAAGATGCTGGAGACGTTTTGATAAAACGTCTCTACAGCCCACCCCTTTACGAATATGTCACTTGCGAATTGCTGTTTGCCGATTGCCCGATTCTCGAAAATACCTTACGATAGCCCTTGATTATCTCCCTTTCATGCACTTTTGCGTACTTACGTTGTTCCCTGAAATGCTTCGCCCGTTGGTTGATGATTCAGTGCTTAAACGCGGGCAAGAAAACGGTTCGATCAAAATCTCGACAAAGAACATCCGCGATTTTTCAAGCGATAAGCATAATCGGGTTGATGATACGATGTTTGGCGGCGGACCGGGCATGTTGCTTAAACCCGAACCGGTAGCCGGGGCGATTGAAGCGGCACAAGCAGAACTGCCAACCGCAAAGGTGATTTACCTTTCGCCCGGTGGTGAGCGGTTTACCCAGCGCAAAGCCGAAGAGTTGGCAACCGCCGGGCAAGATCTGATTCTTCTTTCGGGTCGGTACGAAGGGGTTGATCAGCGGATTCGCGCCACGATGATCGATGAAGAACTTTCGATCGGCGACTTTGTGCTCAGCGGTGGCGAGATTGCAGCAGCAGCGGTAATCGACGTGGTAGCGCGATTGGTGCCCGGTGTGGTCGGCAAGATCGAATCGACCACGAAAGAGAGTTTTTCGCCGGATTTATTCCGCACGGCGGAGTTTCCGCAATTTACCCGGCCAGAGGTATGGCGCGAGATGAGCGTGCCGCAGGTGTTGCGCTCGGGCGATCATAAAAAAATAGAGGCATGGCAGATAAACCATTTACCGGGTTTGGGCGAGCTGGAGCGCCGAGTGATAAAAACGCGCCGCGAGATATTACCGGTAAAAACAAAACAAGCGATTTTACGCGCCCAACACGAAAGTGATGTTGAGCATTGGCTGCAATGGTTTAATGACGAAGAAGTTACCAAATACACCACCGTGATTCCGCCGGTAACCCTTGAACAAGAGCTCGCTTTTTACGATGCAAATCTAGAAGACCTTTCAAAACTACCGATTACGATCTGCGATAAACGAACAAAACAGCCGATCGGCACTGCAGAACTCAAGACCGATCCGTTTAATGAACAAAGCGGCACACTGGGGATTGTAATCGGCGACAAAACCTATTGGGGCAAAGGCATTGCCACCGAAGTGGTGCGTTCGCTTTTGCACATCGGCTTCGGCGAACTCGGGTACGAAAGGATTGAGTTAGATGTGTACGAAGCAAACATCGCCGCCCAAAAATGCTATGAAAAATGCGGTTTTCGCCTCATTGGCGACAAGCGCAAAGCTTACAAAACCGAAAGCGGGTTTGCCGATGGTAAGATCTATGAAATACTAAAAGATGACTTTTTGAATAAAAGATGACCGACCGCGAGCGCTTTCTTGAATTCTGCCGTGAGCAACTCGAAAAACCGTATGTGTTCGGCAGCACGGGGCCGAATAGTTTCGACTGCTCGGGCTTGATCTTTGCCGGATTGATCGCGCTCACCACCGACCCGATTCCGCGACTTTCGACCGATCAATTTACGATGGGTGCAAAAATCGAGATGAGCGAGGTAAAACCCGGCGACTTGGTGTTTTTCGATACCGGCTGGACCAATCGCGTACCGAACCATTTAGGGGTTTGCATTGGCAACGGTCGGATGATCAACGCTAATCGGTATTACAATAGAGTGGTCGAAGAATCGTTTGTAACGAGCTACTGGCAGCCGCGTATTACCGGCTTTAAGCGAATCTTCAATCAAAACGATAGATGCGATGTTTTGCCGAAAGAATCGGCAGAGCCCCTCGCTTTTAGCGATGTAAAGCCAGACCATGCTCATGCTGAATTCATCGACAAACTCCACGAACGCGGTATTGTGCAGGGGTTTCCTGGCAACCTTTTTAAACCCGATCAGCCCGTGACCCGTGCCGAAGCGCTTAAGATTATCCTAATGGCCTTTGAGACGGCGATAAAAGATGCGCCACAATCGAGCTTTAGCGATATTCACCCAACCGATTGGCACATAGGCATTGTAGAGACCGCCAAAAAACTGGGAATTGTAAACGGCTACGGCGATGGCAGTTTTAAACCGAACAACCCGGTCAATCGTGCCGAGATCACCAAGATTATCTGCAAAACCGGCAACACACCAACGCTGCCACCTACACAAAACCCTTTTACCGATGTTGAAAAAACCACCTGGTTTGCCCCGTTTGCCGCCACCGCCAAAACCCGCGAGATGTTTTTAGCAAGCGATAATCGCTGGCAACCTGCCGCCCGGGTTACGCGCGGTGAGATGTGCCGGGCAATAGAGATGTTTTTAGCGCATGACGGGGAATGAGGAATTTGCGCGTTTTTTGGCAAGCGCGGATTACCGGCTGCAAGTAGCGATTCGTGTGCAGCCGAATGCAAAACGAACCGAAGTCGTTGAGCGGATGTCTGATGGTGAAACTTGGAAAGTACGCATCGCCACCACACCCGAAAACGGCAAAGCGAATGCCGAATTAATCAACTTTTTAGAAAAGACTTTTTCGGTAAAAGCCGAGTTGATGAGTGGGAAAAGCAATCGCAGCAAAAGAATTCGACTCTGGAGTAAATACTCGTAACCAAAAGAATACTTTATAAAATCCCCTTCATCCCCTTTAAAAAAGGGGACACAATCGGTATTCTTTTGATTACTTCTTCTCGAAAGATCCCCACACCCCGCAGACAATTCGGCGATAAGGGCGAACAACTTGCCGAAGCGTTCTTGCTGAAACAAGGCTATTCACTTATTACCCGGAACTTTTTAGTGCGCCGCGGCGAGATCGATTTGATCATGAAAGATACAAACGATGAATTGGTGTTTGTAGAAGTAAAAACCCGCAAGAACAACGCCTTTGGCAGCGCCGCCGAAAGTATTACCAGCAGCAAAGCGCAAAAACTGATCGCCACCGCCTACACCTACTTACAGCGGAATCATCTACCGGATGATAACTTTCGCATCGACTTGGTGACGGTGACCTACCCCGGACCGATTATTGAGCATCTGAAGCATGCGATAACGGAGTGAGGATTGAGGTTGGAGGTTAGAGGTTGGAATTACGAATACAGAATAAAGAATTACGATTATTGATACTGTGCAGGAGCAGGTGTTCGGGTGGGGCATTGGCTTAAAACACCAGCTACGAAAAAACACCAGCTACGAAATAAAAGAAGAAAAATAGTCACTATTCAATCTTTTTCGATTCAGATGACCTCCGAGTCAACTGAATATGTTCGGATCGCATGCAAGCGCCGGAAAAAAGATAAAATTGGAATTATAATGGGCTTTTAATATTCTTCAACTTTGGATTCGTAACCTGTGTATAAATTTGGGTTGTGCGAATATTCGAGTGCCCAAGTAATTCTTGTACATAGCGCACGTCAGTTCCGTTCTCTAGCAAATGTGTTGCGAAGGAATGGCGGAGTGAGTGAAAAGTTGCCAGCTTGCTGATATTGGCTTTTGCCAAGCTTTTACGAAACATTTTTTGCAAAGATGTGGTAGTAAGCTTGCCACCACGATTGGATGCAAAAACAAAGTCTTTGTTGTTTTTGCCGGCAACGATGTTTTGTAAATCATTCTGCAACTTTTCAGCCAAAACACTAATTCTGTCTTTCTTGCCTTTCGCCCCCTTGATATGCACGACGAGTTCATCAACATCCAAATCTGCTACACGCAGGTTTATCACTTCGCTCACGCGCAGACCGCATGCGTAACCAAGCGAGATCATCAGTTTATATTTTGGATTATCGGTCGCTTGAATTATTTTCTCAATTTCAGCTCTTGACAGAACAACAGGTAACTTCTTGCTCCGCTTGGCAAATTTCAAATCAATTTTGTGAGGGTCTTTTAATATTTCGGCATACAAAAACTTGACAGAATTGAGAGCGAGATTAATTGTTTGCGGAGACTGCTTGCGTTTGTGCTTATCAAGCAAAAACTCCTCAATTGCCTTCTGCTTGTTTTTGATACCGGCTTTTTTTGAAAACGTAATATACTCGTTTATGTAGTTCAGATACGCTTTCCGCGTTTTGGGTGAATAATTCCTTAATCTTAAGAGCCGATCTGTTTTATCCAAAATAGTTTCCATTCATTAATGCTAGCAAAAGTTTGTATAATATACAATATTTTGCTATGTTTAGGTTATAAAGTTTGGATAAAAACCAGTTATATGAAATAAATTTTTTTGTTATTAGATTTTTTTCGGGAGGCTACTTTTTTCTTTAAATAAGAAAGTAAAATAAGTTTTTTTCTTTTTATAAAGGAGATAAAAGGATATTTTTTGCGGAGGTACGGAGCAAAAAATGTTTATATATAATGGGAAAACAATTATAATCTCATCATATAACAAGATCCACTATGAAAAAAATTATACTTTTAGCAGTATTAATTACTATTAGTAATTCTGGATGCTCTTGGCAACAAGAAAATTCTTCACAAAAAACATCAAATAAAGATGTTACTCTTGAAGAACTTCTAGGAGATAAAGTTGATAGAATTGAACCTATTATTCATGAGGAAAAAGGAGTTTATCTCAAAGATCATAATAATTTTGCTGATTATAAATTAATAAAAGAGTCTATTTATTTCAATGAGACAGAGATTCAAGATGTTGATATTGAATATTTTAAAGTATATGAAAATGGATGTGCTAGCAGTGATTTTTACATTGATTATTATAAAGGTAAGAAGCTAACTGATTACCAAAATTTTAAAATAAAAGATCAGGAGTTCATTAAAAATAAATGCTTTATCTATAAATATCCAGAAATGGACAAATTTGACATAGTTGAGGATATCGATAGTTTTGACATGATTAACAATGTTTACTACAAAGATAAAAATGGCATCTATTATGTATCTGGCATCGAAGAATACAGAATAAGTTCTGCTGACATAAGCACTTTTATAGCCATAAATGAAGACTATGCCAAAGATAAAAATAACGCTTATTATGAAGGTAAAATAATTGATTTAGCTGATTCACAAAGCTTTGAATTCATTAATGGTAATTATACAAAAGATAAAAATAATGTCTTCTATTATGATGACATAGTTCTCGGTGCTGACACTAACACATTCAAATTAGTCAAAGATCCTTTTTATGAGAAAATTGATGCTTATTATGGGAAAGATAACAATAATATATACATGGGTGGAGTATTGATTGATGGTCTAGATGTAAATACCTTTGAGATAATGAAAAATTCCTATTTTAAAGATAAAAACTCGGTCTATTATAATGATAATAAAATTCAAAACGCAGATGTTATAACATTCCAGATTATGGAAGGCAGATATAGTAAAGATGTCAATTTTGTTTATTATCAAGACAAAAGAATTGATAATGCTGATCCAAATACATTTCAGATTTTAGAGTTTTATCGTCCATTCACTTACATTGATGGCTCAACAGAAAACAAGCTTTTGGAAGGTTATGGCAAAGATAAAAATCATATTTATTATCGTGGAAAAATTATTGAAAGCGCAGATGTAAATACGTTTGAAATCCTAGATTATTTCTTTTACACAAAAGATAAAAATCATGTTTACTCAAATAGAAATAAAATCATTGAAAATGCAGATGCTATATCATTTAAAGTACTAGGAGATACACATGCAAAAGATAAAAATAATGTCTATCATAAAGGAAGAATCATAGAAGGAGCTGATCCTAGTTCATTTGAAGAAATTGACTGGGACTTTGGTAAGGATAAAAACTCTGTTTATTATTTTGGGTACAAAGTTGAAGGAGCTGATCCTAGTTCATTTGAGGTTTTTGAAGCTTATGAATGTGGCTCCTATGCAAAAGATAAAAATTATATTTATGATTATTACGATGGATCAATATCAAAAAAAGGAGATATTGATTTAACTACTTTTCAATTGCTCACTGATGGTTGGAGTAGAGATAAAAATAACCTTTATGATTGTGGAACAAAAATTGAAGGTGTTGATTTTGAAACACTTGAAATTATAAGCCCTGCAACTGCTATAGATAGAAATGCTTTGTATAATGCAGAAGAATTGAAATGAATATAAGCAACTAAAAACAAAGGAGTTCTCAAAAAATGAAATTCACCCCTTTAATTCCCCTTTTTCATTTTTTGAGAACAGAAAAAAAACTTATTTTACACTAATAAGAAAAGAAAAAGTAGCCTCCCGAAAAAGAAAATTAAGGATAAAAAAATTTACATCATATAACAGCGTGTATCTGGTTCGGTAGATTTGACGCAATTAGATTCAAAAGGAATGTCAAATCTACCTCTCCCAAATTTCGCAAAAAACAATTAGATTTTCAAAGGAATTTTTGCGAAACTTCAGATACACGCGAACGTTAGACAAAATTGCCAAACACCACAAAAACAGGTACAAACAGAGCTACCATGACACGACTGAGCAACAAGAAGGCTTTTTTTAATTACGAGATCCTCGATAAATTGGTGGCGGGGATTGTATTAAGTGGCGCTGAGGTGAAGTCGATTCGCGCCGGGCGTGGCAGTTTGGTGGGCGCGTATGTCAGCATTAATAATGGCGAGGTGTATATCAAGAATTTTCAAATCCCCCATTGGGAGTTTTCGCAAGAAAAGCTCGACCCGATACGCGACCGCAAGTTGCTACTGAAAAAACGCGAGATTCGACGGATCGAGAAAAAACTCGAAGAACAAGGATTAACGATGGTGCCGCTGGCACTGTTTTTTCAGCGCGGCTACGCCAAGGTAGAAATTGCCGTTGCCCGTGGGAAAAAGAAATACGATAAGCGCCATGCGATAAAACAAAGGGATGTGGAGCGGCGGCTGAAGGGAAAAATGCGGAAGTGATGAAATACCTTTGCAACAACTCAATTTCACCCTATACTTTTTACGTATCACGATTACAAAATGGAGATTATACTGATTGATGAAAAAATACGCCTCGCTCAAGTGAAAGAAATGGCACAAAACCAGTTCGGGAATTTAATCAAAGCAACGATCGATACCGAGCGCAAAGTCATCGCTCTCGGTGGCGACCTGCATGCCGATGAAGAAGCGCTCTTGCTTGAAAACGGCTCCGAGCAGCAGCATCTATGGGGTATCAACATCTATCCGGCAAAGTATGGCGAAGAAGGTTTTATTGAATTTGATTCGATGATCAACATTCGTCCACGTGATAATAACTTTTCTCGCGACGTAGAAGATAAAGTCGCCCAAAAGAAGATCATAGAAATTGTTTTGAACCTGATCATCGAAAAGTAGTATGCAACAAGAAGCAATGCACCAGAGCTTGGCAAATGGCAAATGGCAACAAATGAGCTTAATGCAACAACTCGGCAATATTGGCAGTGAGGTTGAGCGGGCGTTACGCGCCAAAAAAAAGAATGATAACGAGGCGATGCAATCAGCGTTTTATAGGGCATTGGAATTGATCGATCTTACATTGTCTGATAGACGTTGGAGTAAAAGATACAAAGAGATTACCAGAACCCGTGAGGTAGTATGCGATTATTTTACCGATGGCGGATTGTATAAGATTAAAGACGAATCGCTTTCGAAGTATTTTTTGCAATTCGGCATTGCCGCACAGCTCGAGAAATAGATTTGACAGGCAACGGTATCATCACTATACTTTTACGGCTTTATATATAGTTCTATGGCACATAAGAAAGCGGGTGGATCTACCCGGAACGGACGCGATTCGAAGGCAAAACGCTTAGGAGTTAAGCGCTACGGCGGCGAGAAAGTACTTGCCGGAGCGATTATAGTACGCCAACGCGGTTCACAAAAAATCGCCGGCAATAACGTACGCGAAGCACGAGACTTTACCCTTTTCGCCACCACCGATGGCGAAGTGAAATACAGTGAAAAAGCAAAGCGTCGCTACGACGGTCGTGTGTACAAAAAAACCGTTGTTTCGGTCGTTGCTGCGTAACTTGTAATCGATGACGAGAAGAAGCCTGCTCGAAAGAGCGGGTTTTTTATTTTAAAAGCGGGTATACTTTAGGTGTGAATAGAGAAAACTCACGCTCATAACCTTGAAGTCTGTTGTTTGTTAAAAACTTTATACCTCCGCTTTTAAAACCCCCCTACCGCCCCTTTACAGGGGGGAAACATCGCGTAAGTCTTATGTTGATTCTTGCGTTGAGTTTGGTGATGAGCAGCTGCGAAAATCAAAACCAAGCGCGGATTAGCGAGCCGTGCAATCCCGCTGAAATGAGTATTGAAGTAACGGTGCCGGCAGGTACAACGAACATCAATAGTTCGCCGCTGTTCGGCGAATCATTGCCAGAATTAACACTGAATGTACAAGGTGCCTATGTGAGTAGAGATGAGATTCTTACTGTTGCTCACGGGTTCCCGCAGCGGGCATTTGCCAATGGCGTTACGGCGATCAAACGGAATGATGAAACAGAACTCCTGCTTTTAAGAAGTGAGATTTGCGGCAAACCCTTGCCGCTTGCCGAGCCGCCAATAGCAGAGGTAACAACTGTATACGATTGCACGATTGCAGCGAGAAGCTACGCCATAAACGAAACCGGCATTACCAGTTTTGCCCATGTTGGCACACGGCAAACCAGCAAACAACTACAAAACCTGTGGCGGATTGGTGGTGGCTTTACCCAAGGCGATTCTGGCAAGCCGTTTTGCAATGCCAACGGCGAACTCCTCGCCATGCTGGTGGCGGTTGATGAGGTATCGGCTTTGCTGATACCCTACGAACAATTAGAGCAATTTTTAAATTGACTAAATCAACCGAAAATCGCACAATACCATGGCATTTTTTGATGCTTGAAAACAGCGGGCGAGTGGTGAAATTGGTAGACACGCAAGGTTGAGGGCCTTGTGAACATAATCTGTTCGTGGAGGTTCAAGTCCTCTCTCGCCCACCAGTCCCGAGAACTCGGGACTAGATTCTAGAACCTGGAATCGAGACTCTAGAATCTAGTAAAATGAGCATTTAAGTTGTTTTCACATACCGGAAAATTTAGACTAGAACTGCTTTAGTATGCCCTGCTCTGGCGAAAATGTGTAATTTGTAAATCTCACTTACAATTTACATGTTTTATACGATTTACACGCGGGTTATGGGTAAAACGATTCTCGAGGTGAAGATAGAGTAATTGCTTTTTTGATGCTGCATTGCCAAAGAACTTTTAAACGAAACTTTTTGGTATTTCAATGTTGATGAGATATGCGGTTGCGTCAACCATTGTGCAATTTTAATACGTTTGTGATTTGACCGGTTGCGATCAAGATGAGACAAGACGTGACCGAACGTGGCTTGTAGAGCTGCAGGAGAGATATCCTCACTCGAGCGCGGGCGACTATCATGGAAAGAGGGGTGGGTATGGGTTTGTGGATAAGATTTGGTAGGCTATAAAAGCTTGGAAATGTTAAAACGGCGGGAGAAAAAGTAATTAGATTGCCAGTTAATACTCCCGAAAGTATAATTACCAAGCTTAACAAATAGCCCATGAACGAAGATGAAAAAAAAGAAATTCTAAAAAAGGCGGAGGAATTCTTTAGAGATGTAATTGCAAAAAATCACTACAATAATACCAAACTAGCCTCAGAACTATCTAAATATAACATAAATCCGTTTACAACAAACTATCTCGCTTATTTTTTGACCGGGAACAATAACCCCGAAAGCCTAGCAAAAGCCATTGTGTACCCTCGGGTACTCGGCACATCGATCAATACGACATTCGGACATCATTTGCAATCCTTTTGCAGTAACACCCTGCAGGGTCTTGGCAGCACAACGAGTGGAATAGACATTGAATTCATCGATCAAGTCGATCAGCGACGCAAGTATTGCCAATTAAAAGCGGGGCCAAATACAATAAATAAGGATGACACTAAGACCATTAGAGACCATTTCTTAGGCGTGAAGAACCTTGCCAGAACAAATAATTTGAATATTAGGCTTGACGACTTGGTGATCGGCGTATTTTATGGTGACGAGGCGAGCCTTAGTACGCATTACAGGAAACTTTCAGATGAATACCCTGTCTTTGTTGGAATAGAATTCTGGCAACGGCTTACCGGTGACCGGAATTTCTACCAAGAATTAATAGATACTATCACCAACATAGCAGGGGAATTTAACGGGGCAAGCCTTGTTAATGATGTTGTGGAAAAATTAGCTATTGAAATATCGCAGCGCGATTCACTTTGAAATAATTATTTGATCACGCAAGCATATTTTAAAGAAACCCCTTGCCTATGCAAGGGGTATGAAATAAGCTAAATCCAGTTTTTATAAAACAGATGGATATACAGATAACCGCTGGTCAGGCAGCCGTTCTGCTCGACATTTCAGTGGACACAGTAAGAAGATGGGATAAGAAAGGGCTGGTAAAATCTCAGCGTGGACTTAAGAATGAAAGGTTGTTCAACAGAAGTGATATTGAATTATTACATGCAAAACTAACCGGCAAGCATTCACACGAATTTAGAATTTTAAAAAATCCTGAACAAACAAATCACACCGCCATAGAATTATTCGCAGGAGCGGGTGGCACCGCACTCGGACTAGAAAATGCAGGCTTTAATCATGTACTTCTTTCGGAAATCGACAAAAATGCATGCAACACCCTTCGAAAAAACAAGCCTCATTGGAACGTTGTTGAGGGTGATGTAGCCGGCTTGGATTTTACTAGCTACAAGGGCAAAGCAGATGTTGTCCAGGCCGGCTTCCCTTGTCAGTCTTTTTCATATGCCGGCAAAAAGCTCGGTTTTGAAGAAGCAAGGGGGACTCTATTTTTCGAATTTTTAAAATGTGTACAAACAGTCCAACCCATATTAGCGATTGGTGAAAATGTCAGAGGCCTGGAGAGGCATGATGGGGGCAAAACCCTTGATGTGATGAAGCGCTCCCTGAGTGATATTGGCTACCGGGTTGAAACCAAGGTGCTGAGATCTCAATACCTTGATGTACCACAAAAGCGGGAACGTCTCATAATAATTGCAGTGAACAATAAGTACTCCCATGTACCAATTATCTTTCCCGATGAGAAGAACTACACCATAAGCCTGCGCGAAGCACTCAAAGATTGCCCGAAGTCCCCCGGTTCGACGTATCCGCCATACAAGTATTCGATTCTTAACAAAGTACCTGAAGGTGGATATTGGCGAGACCTGCCAGAAGAACTGCAAAAAGAATATATGGGCGCAAGTTATAACATGGGTGGTGGAAAAACAGGTATGGCTCGAAGACTTAGCTGGGATGAACCATGCTTGACTCTCACTTGTAGTCCTGCCCAAAAGCAAACCGAGCGCTGTCATCCGGGGGCGACTCGTCCGCTCACGGTTAGAGAGTATGCCAGAATACAGTCTTTTCCGGACAATTGGGAGTTTTGCGGATCGATAGCTCAACAGTATAAACAAATCGGGAATGCAGTTCCAGTTAATATGGCTTACCACCTCGGCAATTCAATGCTTAGAATGCTCCGAATTGCCAAAGAACAAAACAACATTCAACCCTCAGGCTCAAGAATGATCAGCCGAAGACCCCGAGCCGCCTCTAGCCGAGTCAGGCAAGAACCTGTTTGTACTCATGCTGCTGTCTAGGCATTTAACCAA
>CAZOZW010000018.1:12982-30586 GCA_964584385.1 uncultured Candidatus Peribacteria bacterium | reverse complement strand
TTTGGCAACCGGCCCCGACTCCTCGCCAATGCGTAGCCATGCCAAGCCGCCGGCACCGTGTGTTCGCGCTAAATCTGTTAGTTCGTCGATATCTTTACGCGTTAGCTCCCCAAATTCTTTGGGGGCAGGCAGGGCATACAAGTATTCCGATTTCTCAAAAATACCGAAACCGCTTGTTTTTGCTGCTTCTGAAACATCTGCAAATTCAAGCCCAAAGCGAATATCCGGCTTGTCCGATCCGTATTTTTCCATTGCCTCTTGCCAGGTGATGCGCGGGAATGGCGTATCCATCTTTTTTTCGGGAGCATGTTTTTTTGTCAGTTCGATCAAGCAGCCTTCAATCACTTCAATCACATCTTCTTGAGATACAAAGCTCATCTCGATCTCGGCCTGGGTGAATTCGGGTTGGCGGTCGCCGCGTTGGTCTTCGTCGCGAAAACAACGCGGGATTTGAAAATACTTATCGACCCCGGCGATCATCAATAATTGTTTGAGCTGTTGCGGCGATTGCGGCAGAACGTAAAATTCGCCGTTATGCAAACGCGATGGCACCAAATACTCGCGGCTGCCTTCGGGCGTGCCTTTTACCAGAATCGGCGTTTCAATATCCAAAAAGCCTTCTTGTTCAAAATAATCGCGGATCGTTTTTGTCATTGCCGCCCGCAAGATGAGGTTTTTTGTCATCCGCTCTTTGCGCAGATCTAAATAGCGGTATTGCAAGCGCAAATCCTCACGCACGTCTTTTTCTTGATCGATCTCGAACGGCGGGGTTTTGGCTTTGTTCAATATCTTCGCCTCATCGATCAATACCTCGATCGCGCCGGTATCCATATTTTGGTTTTCCATCCCCTCTAAACGCGGGCGCACCTTACCGGTAACCTGCAACACGTATTCGGGGCGTACGGTTTCGCCAATGGCATGCGCGGCTGGGCTTTCTTCGGGGTCGAAGACAATTTGGGTTAAGCCGTAGCGGTCGCGCAGGTCGATAAAAATAATCCCCCCATGATCGCGCCTTCGGTGTACCCAGCCGCAAAGGGTAGCGTCGTTGGTATCATCGCTTGCGCGGAGTTGTCCGCAGGTGTGTGTTCGTAGCATCCATAACAAAAATATCACGTGAAACGGTAGCAGTATTTTTGTAGTTTTTAAAGAGAACTCGTTGCGAATCGATTTTTGTTTCGAAAAAACCCCCTTTAATTCCCCCTTCATAAAGGGGGATGAAGCGGAGCCTACGGCAATTTTTTTATCTGATGATCGGTGTGAACTGTGCTATTCCTCATGTAAAAAGAGGCTTTCGAAAGCGGTGTCTTCGGGCCATACTTCGGCCGCCAAACCTTTGGTTACCACGGTGTAGCCTTGGTAATCATCGAGCTGAGCTTTGCGGTCGCTGGCAAAAACGGGCTGGGCAAATTGTTCTGTTGGGGTTTTGTTTTTCATACGATGTTTATTTTACTTTGAATTGTTTCATAATGCAATAAATTCTTTGATCATTTTCTGTCCCCCTGATAAGGGGGATTAAGGGGGTTTTTAAAATCGTCGATGCTTAGTAGCTGCTACTCCCTATTTAAGAATGCGGCTTACTCAAACGCCTTGGCACTAAAATTCCATAACACATCTGTATTTTTTGAGATGCCAACACGCGGCTTCTCAATAATCTGTTGTGGTTGCCGGCTTGTGTCGTAGACTTGAAGAGATACGCCAAGCGGCTGTAAATTGTGATCGATATTAATGCCAAGCGCTTGGCAGAGTTTACCGGGGCCGTTGCAAAGATTTTTCGGCAGCACCTTTACGCCGCGGATCTGCTGAATTTGCTTTAAGCTTTTGGGTAGTGGAGTAATTGCACGCAGCAACACGGCTGCGCCAATACCTTTGGCTTCGGTTACCAAATTTACACAATGATGCATACCGTAGCTTTTATAAACATACACCGAACCGGGTTTTGCAAACATTGCCGCATTGCGCGGCGTTTGCCCGTTACAACTATGCGACGCCGCATCATTTGGTAAATACGCCTCGGTTTCGGTAATAATACCGCCAATACCGTTTACCATAATTGCCTTGCCAAGCAGCTCGCGGGCAACGATGAGGGTGGGGCGGGCGAAGAAAGTAGCTGGTAAGGGCTGCATTGGTTTTGCGATTCTAGTATAGTAAAGCGTGTTTTTGCGCTTAAGTGTACTGGAATTTTGGTGGTTTATGCCTGAAGACGCTTGGAACTTTTAATAAGATGTTCAAAACATTTTATGGCTGAACCGCGCGATTCCTACTTCTGCTTGGTTTTACAGGTGTATGATTAAGATGCTAAATTATAGCTACAGTTAGAAGAATTTTTAGGATGAAATCAATGTCAAATAATCAACTTGAACTCGGTCTAGCAGTAGAGACAGAAGAGGATAAAATGGAATTTACTGGGCCTCTATACTTAATGAGAGAGAAAACCCCTATAGGATGGCTTTCACAGCTAGCCTTAGAGGATGGAGACTTGAAATTCACGGCAATTCACAAGCAAGATGACTTATTCACTGTAACCCACGAATCAGGAATCTCTTTTTTTGCAGAACTGAAGAAAAACAAACAAACATACTCTATTAAAGGGTGCGTTAAAAATACAGAAGAACCAAAACCTTTTCATTTTGGCATAAATATTAACGGTGAAGGGAGAGACGGATTTACTTTAAGACCTGCTCAGTTGGGAGCAGTTCATTCGCTTCTTGCACACTGGTCACTTTCGACTGAAACTGCAACAGTTGTTTTACCGACAGGGACAGGGAAGACTGAAGTGATGCTTGTAACGACATTAGCAGATAAAGCAGAAAGGACTCTTGTGATAGTTCCTACTCTTGAGCTTAAAGACCAGATAGCAGAAAAATTTATGAATTGGGGGATGCTACGTCGATTAGGAGTCATTCCTCAAGAAACACAAAATCCGAAAGTGCTTATTATGAATAAAACACTAGGAAGTATAGATGATATTCAAACAATCAAAGAAGCAGATGTTGTCGTATCAACTCCTGGTCTTTTAGCAGGAGCGACCGATGAGGTGAAGGAGCTTATCCCTAGCTGCTTCTCCCATATATATTTTGATGAGGCACATCACGTTACGGCAAGCCAGTGGAATTCCGTCAAGGGACTATTTTTTGAGTCTAAAATAGTCCAGTTCACAGCGACCCCTTACCGAAATGATCGAAAACCTATAGAAGGGAAAGTCGTATATAACTACCCTTTATCACTGGCATTAAAAGATGAATGTTTTTCCAAAATCTCCTTAGTCACTGTAGACGAGAGACATCCTCGAAAAAAAGATAAAGCTATAGCTGATGCTGCTATGGCAAGATTAAGAGATGACCGATCTAAGGGGTACACAAGACACAAAATTATGGCGAGGGTTGAAAAAACAGAGGATGCTAAAAAGCTCTTCGAGGATTATTCTAAATGGTTTCCTGAAGAAAGGATTGCTCTTGTTCATTCTAAAGTTAAAGGAAAAAAAGAATTGATTAAGCAGATTAAGAATAATCAGTACGACATTGTTGTTTGTGTTGATATGCTCAAGGAAGGTTTTGACTATCCCGATTTCAAAATTGCAGCAGTACACGATATGCATAAATCTTTAGCTGTCTTACTGCAGTTTATTGGTCGATTTACTCGAACCCAAAAGGGATTGGGAGATGCTTCATTTGTTGTGAACTATGCTGAAGAAAAAATGTCTGTTGAAATTGAAAATCTTTTTCAAGAAAAAGGCTCTGGCTGGGAAGAGGTTATTAGTGAAATTGCAGATGCGAAAAAAACAGAGGCAGAATCACTTCTCTCATTTTTACAAGGGTGTAAGCCCTATTCAGGATTCGATTCTCCAGATACCACATTAAACCCAAAGCTCGTTTACCCAGCTTTGAGTTGTGTCTGTTATACGTGTGATAATGTGGATTGGCAGAACTTCAAGGATGCCTTCAATCTAAACAAATATGGGTTGTCTCAGCCATATATGCACCCTGAGGAGAATGTATTTTATTTTACAACCCAGAAACGAGAAAAAGTTAAGTGGGCACGCACAAAAGAAATGAAAGATCAGACTTGGGACTTAGTTGTTATGCATCACGATTCTAAAAATAAACTTTTATTTATTGGATATTCTGAAAAACGACTCGATGTCGATCTTCTTGTCGAAAAAGTCACGGGTAAGAACTCTTCCCCTCTCAAGGGAGATCGTGTCTTTCGATCCTTTGATGACATAAAGCGGCTTTGTATAGTTCATGCTGGAATCTTCAAGCCTGCAAACCACTTGCATAGATATTCACGACTCAGTGGTGCAGATGTTACAACAGAACTAACAAGATGGAAGACTGGAGGGAGATGTGATAAATCCGACTTTGTTGGGATTGGTTTCAGAGATGGGTTTCCAGTTAGCATTGGTGCTTCAGTTAAAGGAAAACTTTGGAGTCCAGCTCGTGTGGGTGATTTAAAAGAGTGGAAGGCTTGGTGTCTGGAAATAGGAAGAATGATTACTGATGAGAAAATTGATGCTAATTTGCTTTTGGAAAATTCGGCTGAGAAAAAAGAGCTCTCTTCCTATCCTGATGTGGTTGTTCTTGCTGCCGATTGGACTGAAAATCTTTATGATAAAATTCACAAAATAACGCTGGAAGTACGTTCTGGTGAGTCATTTCTGCTTTCAGAAGCTTCGTTGAAACACTGCCTATTAAATGAAAAAAAAGCCGATTTTACGTTGGGGGTTCTTGATGAGAAAATCCCTTTTTCAATCGTCTTAGGCGGGGAAAAGGGGCACAGCGTTGAAGGGCTTGATGATTGTAAAATAATGGTTGAAGGACTGAAGTCAAAACCTATACCTTTGGAACAATTTTTTCAGGAAAATCCACCAACAATGTTTCTTCTTAATGGCTGCACAATTTCAGGTTGCATTCACACTGATTATGGAGAGTGTCACATTCAAGCTATTCCTGAGGATAGAATTGAAGTGTTAGATTGGGAGAATGTTGATTTTACTAAAGAATCACACTTTAAGTACGGCAGGGCACGTGATAACTCAATCCAAGAGTATATGATGAAACGACAAGTAGACTCTGGTGCTAAAGTTGTCTTTAACGATGATAATTCTGGAGAATCTGCAGATATTGTAGCTATATTCATTGAGGAAGAGCTTGTTCGATTCGAAATGATTCACTGTAAATACTCAAAAGAAAAATCGGGGGCTCGCTTATCTGATTTATATGAAGTCTGCGGGCAAGCCGTAGTATCTCTGCGCTACAAATGGAAGCCAGAGGAGTTAATAAAACATTTAGAGCGACGTAATAGGAGTGGGATTTTAAAAAACAAAAGATTTTATCACGGCTCACAATCAGATATTGAAGAAGTTAAAAAAGCCCTTAAATATAGCAACGTAAAGTTCGAATTTGCAATTGCTCAACCAGGTGTTAAAACAATACAGCTTAACAATGACATGAAGAGTCTTCTCGGATCCATTTATTCGACTGTTGCAGAAATGACTGAAACTAGGCTCAAGTGTTATTTTAACTGATTTTTTAAAAATCCCTTGGATCTTCGTTCGCTAGCGATTTACCCCAACTTCAAAACAGCCGAGCAGCAATGGCATTGCTCAAAATCGCGCCAAGGTTGTCGTGACTGTTGCAAACCACGAACGGGTACAAGAGCAGGTGTCGCTGCCCGATGCCAAAGCCGAACACCTGCTCTTGCATCAGTCTCTTGTAGATTGTTGTACCAAGGCATTATCACCTTAAGAAACATGTTAAGCAGGGAATCTGTTTCTGCAACTCTTTTCATCTGCTTACTTTCCGCCTATGTTTTCAGCCTGTTGCGACATCCCTGCTCCGGCGCAAGATAACCTATCTCCAGCGTAAAACAAGCCTGTTTGAACCCATTCACTACAAAAGAGATGCAAACCCGATCATTCCTTTTTCACCTTCTCGACCCGTATTACGTCAATACACTCGTCATCCATATCTACGACATGCGCCGTTATGCCGAATTCTTTAAGCTCGATTTGTTCACCTTCTTGGGGGAACCGGTGCAAGCGCTCAAGAATAAGCCAAGAGATCGATTTATCGAGATGGAGTTTCTTTTTTCGCGGTGGCACTATTTTCATGAATTGCAGCAATTCCGAAAGGCCGACATCGCCGTCGCAAAAGATATCTCCTTTTTGGTTCTTGCGGATCTTCACTTCGACGATATCGGTTTCATCTTCGATGTCGCCGAAAATCTCTTCGACTACATCTTCAAGTGTTATCAGCCCGCTGGTCTCACCGAATTCATCGAGGACGATGGCTAAATGCACCCTCTTTTTCTGAAACTCGAAAAACAGGTCGTCTAAATACTTCGTCTCGGGGATTTTAAACGCGGTATGCGGCGCAAATTCTTTGATCTTTTTATTCAGATTTTTCGCGTCGGTAAAATACGGGATCAGTTTCGGGATCGAGATGATCCAGTCGATATCTGAAATGTCTTCTTTAAATACCGGAAACCGGCTGAGATTATGCTTCGCCGAGAGTTCGAGCAATTCGAGTAGTGTCGCGTCTTGGTCGATTCCAACGATGTCCGCCCTGCGGGTCATGATGTGTCGGGCTTCTTTGTCGTTGAGCAGCAGTAGATTTTTGATCATCTCGTATTCTTTCGATTCGAGTGCGCCGTCTTTTTTTCCTAAATGTAGCATCGCCTCTACTTCTTCTTCAGATACCTCATTGGGGCGATTACCGTCGCCTTGGGCGCAGCGATCGATCGATCTTGTCATGCGTGAGAGCGGCACCACTATTGGGTAGAGCAGGTAATACAGCAAATAGAGGATGGGGGTGGCGAACTTCGAAAAATGCACTGGGAACAAAATCGCCAGTTTTTTCGGGATGATCTCACCGAACACGAGGATCAGCACTGTACCGGTAGCGACCGCATAGGCGATTCCCTCGGGGCCGAAGTAGCCGGTGGCTAGCACCGTGATGTAAGCACTGATCACGATATTGACCAGGTTGCTGACGATTAAATTGACCATGATCACGATATCTAAACGGTCGTATAAAAACACCAGCCTTCGGCTGAGGGCACTTCTCTCGCCCCGTAAAACCTCGGCCCTTGATGAAGAAAGCGCCGTAAAGGCCGTTTCTGCACCAGAAAAAAGCGCTGAAAGAAACAAGAGGACAGCGAGCGTCAGGAGTATGCCAGACATATGATGGCGAAAGAAAAGAAGTTGCGGAAATCAATATACATTTGAATGGGCAAAATTTGTATGAGATTTGTGTGAAATATGGGTGTTGAGTTTATCAATCCGGCTCTGGGTGTGTGGCACTGGTCCGGTCATGGCTTATTCCAATACGAAAACAGCCGAGGAAGAAGAGCGTTGCATAATTTCGCGGTAGGGCTGGTGTGACCGTTATAAACCGCAACCGGGTAAAAGAAAAGGTGTTGTCGCCCAATGCCAAACCCGAACGCGTGCACTTGCATCAGATAGTATGCTTTCGCTAAACCCCCTTGCTTACGTCAGCCGCATCTTTCCATGCCTTTAATTGTTGTCGAAGTGAAGCTGGTAGCTGAATCGATTTTTCTTCGCGTGGTTTCACCAGGTAGCCTTGCCTTGCCGGGGTGTCGAAGTAAAGAGATGTGGAAGATGGTTTGGTGCTTAGAAGCACTGTTGGTGTATCTAAAAGTGTTGGCTTGGCTTGTTGGGCAATCTCTTTCAATAAATAGTACCATTGTTGGATTGCCTTTTCGTACAATGAGCTATCGATTGTTTCGATGGTGTCATCATCGCTCTTTATTAAGGCGCCGCCGAAAAGCTCGAAAAATCTTTCACCGCCTTCTGTTTCTTTCAGAAAGAATGACACTTTGTCATCTAAGTCTTCGTGGAACCTTTCTCTGATTTTGGCGAGGAATCTTGCCTTATTTTGTAAATCGTGAGTGGTGTGGTTATAAACTTTGCGCAAGTATTCTCGGTTTTCGCGAACCATTCCCAATAATACAGAAAGATTCACATGATAAAGACACGACACTGGTTGTCTGGCAATATTTTCGCCGTGCATGATCAAACCGGTGCATACCTCGTATTGCTCCGAGAATTTCGGATGCTCATCTACTTGGCTGCTTGCCCAGAATCTCGCGTCGCCATCGAGATCGTACTGCTTTTTTTCCGCTTCCGTGAATTTCCAATTCACATTGGTGCCTATCTTTTTTATTCGCTGTATTTCATCTTTGTTCTTCTCTTGTTCACAGCTTATTATGCCAGGATATGATTTGTGGATTTCAATCATCACAATATTATACATCAGGTTGAGTGAAATAACCATTGGTGGAGCAGGGAGTCTGTTTCTGCAACTCTTTCTCTCCGCTTGATCGCTTGTTTCCAATTTTCAAGCTTGTTGCGACATCCCAGCTCCGGCGCAAGATGATGTCTGTGCGAGACACCCACTCCGGCGAAAGGACTGGTGAACGCTGAGATGAAAAGCCTCACTGAATATTGACAAAATATATTTTATAATTAAAATATCGTATAATAATATTTTTGTACAGAAGGTGCAACTTTCGAATTCATTTCTAGAAGTGTTAAGCCGTTGCATACCTGAAGATGGAGAATCTGCACAAGACTTAGTGCATTCCTTAAGCACAAACGACATTCATCTTGATTCGGAATTCAGGATGAAATGGGAAGGTGTTTTGAAGAGGATCGAGAATGATCTGGCGCAATATCCGGAACGGTCTTTGCAAGACGAGGTTCATCGTGATTTAGAACTTGTTCGCGAAGCATTAAGGGGTGAGGTAAAAAGTGTACTTGAAGCGAAGGCGGTGATTCCACCGATATTTGGAGAGAATGGGATTTCTGTTCGCAAAGGAAGGAAAGAACAAGAAAACCAGGAAGAAATAAGGAAGGGTGCATTACCAAGCATTCCAAGTCAATCGATTGAATCGATCCAGGTAATAGCATCCATCGAGCTTGCAATAGGGAAAAGCCTGAAGGATATCCGAAATATTGAAGAGGAGAATGAACCTTTTGTGATACGGATTGGTGAAGAAGACTATTGCGATTCGATGTTTAGTCTTTGTAGTAGAATTGCACGAAAGAGGCTGAATATGCAAAGGCCATCTTGGGGCTTGAGATATCTTATCTGTTTGTGTGCTGGCTTGTCTTCAGACATGGCTGTTGCTGTTCTTGCAGAAGAATCAGGGAAAGGGAAAATTACCTTTCCGGTTTCTAAAATGGTCAATGCTGCGATGCTTCGTGACTGGGAAGAAAGGAGCGGAAAGAAATTGAATTCGATTGCGAATATCAGAAAAGAAAAAGACGAATTTGAATTTGAATACGAAGGGAAACAATATCGTGATTCGTGGGACAGGATGGCGGGCGAGATTGCAAATAAGGTGTTCGGCAGTAGAGGGAATAAACCCTTTGGCTTGGAATTTTTTCGATTAATATACAATGATGCCTCGTTTGAAGTTGCGAGCGATACGATTCGTAAACAGCTTGATCAAGAGAAATCAAAGAATGAATATCCCCCCATTCCGATTGAAAGTATAGATTCTGCCGAGGTGTTTTTTCAGATTGAAAAAGCGATGGGTGAAAAATTTGATGATTTAATTTGCACTGGACACACAAGAAGATTTACTGTTGAAATTTCCGGAGTTAAATACACCGATACGGTTGCAAACCTTACCAGCAGGATTGGCAAGGTGATTTCAGGTCTCCCCGGGCATAGGCTGGATGGCCGTGATTGTCTGATCCGGATACGTGACGGTGTTCCCTGGGAAGAGGCGATACGTCTGACGAGGGAACAACATGAGCAGATCGGGCTACCTCTTGAAAGACTTCAAAATGCCGAAGGGGTGTTGGTGTTAGAAAGGGCGATGGGGAAAAAAACAGAGGAGGTGAGTAATGTTGCTAAACTTAGGGGTCAACTTAGATTGGTCTTTCAAGATGCTGTTTATTATGATTGTTTTGCTCAAATTGTTTCCAAGCTTTCACGTTTGCTTTTTTCTGATAAAAGCAATATTGCCCTTGTCAAAGAGTATTTGGTGAATATTCGTGAGGGGATGTCTAAGGACGAAGCAGAGATAGGTGTTCTCAAAGCATTTGAGGCTGAACAGCGTCCGCTTGAGAAACTCCTGACAAGGTCTGATGTGCTTCTTCAAATTGAAAATGTGATTGGCAGACGGCTGGAAGAAATGACACACACTGACAAAACGTTTTACACCGTAACATTGGAGGGGTTATCATACCGTTTTAAATTTTCATCCCTTCTATATAACATACAAAAGGACACGCTTGGTATTAGAGGTAGTGGTAGGCATGCATTGAGATATCTCATTTTGATACGAGATGGAAAGTCTCCATCTGAAGCCAAGAAGTCAATTATTGAGAATAGTATTGATCAACAGATTATTAGAAAAAACAAACTCGAAGATGTATTCAACACACCTCAAATTATAAGAAAATTCGAAGATGTTTGCGGCATTAAGATAGAAGCGATGAGTTCAAGGAATACAAAGACGATAACCTATGACTTTGTCTGGAATGGTATTCAGTATTCAGGGTGTCTTAAGAGCTTTTTAACGCGAATCGGTAATAGGGTTATTTCCCGTCATTCATTTAATGATTACGTTAGGCGCTATCTTATCATGGTTCGAGATGGTACAGATTCCGCATTGGCACATAAAATCGTGAAGGATTCATTGTCCGAGAATGAAGGTAAGGGTGAAATCATTCCACTGGATATACTGGATACAGAATTTGTCAGGCAAATTGAACAGTCATTGGGAAGAAGATTGGATAAACTTAACTTGCGGAATGAAACAGAGACTTTTGTTGTAGAGAAAAATGGTAAGAGATACTGTGATACCCTTAGGAGGCTGGTTGAAAGAATCATTCCAGTCATTCTGAACAGGAAGGGGCTGCTGAAAGCGGGCTTGGAATTCTTGATTTTGATACGCGATGGTATGAGTCGGGATGAGGCAATCGAAATCACTCGTGAAAAATGCGTACGAATTGGCCAAGAGAAAGTGCAAAGAGTCAATCGGCTCGAATCGCAACAGAAATCTGAAATTGAACTTGGCCATTTTTTAAATGAAGTCGTTGAAAGAAAAACGATGTCGGCGGAAGCGTTTGCAAAACTACTCGAGGTCTTCGGCATGGGGGAAGCAGTAGATTTGCTATTTCGTTTTCATCCTCGTTTTAAGTTTCTACCGACCGGGCGGGTAAAAAAAATTCTTAGTGAGTACCTGGGTGATTTTCAAAAACCCCTCATGCTTTCACTTGATGACGTGCATCAAAGAATCGGTGATATTCCATTTGATTCGGATTTATCCCATAGGTTAAAAGCCACGTTGTTCGAGATCGGAAAGCGCAATGCACTCCGGCATGTCTCAGAACGGAAAAGAACCGGCGATCAGCGCGATGAACTTTGTTTGATTCAGGAATACTTGGAAGAACACAGGCAGCGGTTCGAGAAAAAGGGGCAGTCTGAGGTTTGGGGTTTTCTGGATGACGTATCAGAGTATTATCGGAAAGTTCTTGCATTTGAAAAACCGTCGAATCTGGTTGATTCGCTATCCGGTGACCGGTTTTTTCCCGACTTGAACCAACGCATCAATGTCATTGAGGTGAAAAAGAAGAAGCGTTTACTGATTGCCGACGAGATGGGTCTTGGGAAGAGCGCCTCCGCGATTTTAAGCAAAGAAACGTTGGGTGCTCGATGTGCGTTAGTGATCGTTCCGGCCAACACGATCCCGACGTGGCGCAGGTATCTTTCCGATCGCGTCGATGCAAACGGCCGGCAGATCGGCTATTTTGAAGGTGGTATGGCGCCAGGCGTATTAGAGATCAGTGATCCGAGTGATATCCCGCGTATCGATGAAGGATATGATTACATCTTGATTTCGCAGGAAAAGATCAGAGGTGGTGTTGTGCCCGCAACCGAAATCAATCGTATTTTAAAGGGGGTCGATAGCGAGTCGGCTGATCGTTTGCGACAAGAATTATGGGAGGATTTACCTGGATTTTCCGATTCTAAGATTTTCCGATTCGATAGCCTCGATGAGGTCCACTGCCTGCCGGACTGGCAGAAATTGAATCCTGAAGCCAAGAATGATATAAACGCGGTGTGGGAGCGATATCAAGACGGATACGCGGCTTCTTTACGGAGAGTGGATTACGATATGATGATTGTCGACGAAGTACACAAGTTCAAGAATGTTCGCCAGGGCACGCGTACAAGATCTTTGCTTCAGTTATCAAGAAAAATCGAAGGAGATGACAGCTATTTGGTACTACTTTCGGGAACTCCCGTACCGAATAAGGTATCGGATATGGCCTTGTTACTGAAGCTATTGTATCCTCAAGAATATGCGGATACATCGAATGAGATGCTGATCAGCAACATATTGAACGGTGATTTGATCGACCTCAGGCATAGGCTAATGATGGCAATGGAGAAAAAGCAATTGGCCGAAAGCATCCCCATGCCCGATTTACACAGAAATATCGAATGGCTGACACTTTCGGATTCGGAAAGAGATATATACGAAATCCTATTAGAAGAAGATGAGATGCCGGCGTTTGAAAAGATTCGGGTTTTACGGCAGTTTTTGCTTAATCCGAAGTTGCTGAACTTGACCCCCGGTATCAAGAGTGTCAAGTCGGTTGCTGTTTCTCGGTATTTGAGTCGTGAGTTCGCGTCACATAATAAAGTGCTTATGTTTGTGAACGGTTTTGTCGAGGGCGTTATTAGAGGTGAAGAGACGATCCTGTCGGATTTGGACATTCCTTCGGGTGTGCGCGTGAGGGTGATCCATGGCGACACCTCTCGAAGAGAAAGAGAGAGCATACAAAAGGAAATGAATCAACAAACTGCGGATAAAGCTCTGTTTGTCGTTAGTTCTCAAACCGCCGATGTGGGTGTTGATTTTTCCGGAATTCATAGCGTTTGTTTTTTGAACAAGTCATGGACAGAATCCGAAGAGCGGCAGCTAGTAGGTCGAGTATGGCGTCCGGGGCAGAAAAATGAGGTTAATGTAACGCATTTTATGACAAGAGGGACGATTGGAGAGGGGATTACTCGGTTTGTTGAAGAAAAACAGAAGATCATTGAAAAGCTGCTCAACGGAATATCACTCGCCGAGTTTGAAAAGGATGCTCTGGTGAGGGGTATGTTTGAAGATCCGTTTCATCTGGAAGTGAATCCGCAGATTGGATGGTCTTTTCTGTCGGATTGGCAGCGGCTGATGAAAATTTTTGGTAAATCCAAAGATATCGGTGAACGAGAATTTCGAAATATGATACTTCCCAATTACGGCGAGATATATGCAGACTCATATAAAAAACTAATCGGGAGAAGCTACCAATCAAACAACGCCAGGGTCGTAGCTATGCTTTTTGGCAGGATGACGGAAGAGCAAGAACAAGAAAGAGGTACAAAAAACATTTCGATTCTCGATATCGCTTCCGGACCAGAGTTACTGCGCAGGCATGCTCCGAAAGGATTGCAGGAGAGCATAACAAGCATCGACCTGAACGACGGTCATTTTCACAATAACACAACAGGACGAGCGGCCGTTGCAAGTATGAAGCAATTACCATTTGCCGATCGACAATTCGATTTTGCAAATCTGGCGTTTGCTTTTCACTATGCGAGGTGGAGACCCGAGAGCGATGATTTCGAAAGATTACAGGTGCTCACTGAGTTAAACCGGATTTTAAAATCGGGCGGTAGGGGCGTGATTTCGATGATTTACAGTATCGATTTCTCAAGCCCGGATGCTTTTCAGAAGTTGGTGCAGAAGCTTGGTTTTTCTGTATGTAAGACGTATTCCGGTGAGGCATCTGCGGGTGATCGATACTTCTCTCGAATTGTAACGCTCGAAAAGACAGCCGAGATACCAAAAAGCTTATTCGGTGATAAAGATGCACTGGGGAAATATGTCGGCAATGAGGTTTTAGACGGGCTATTGCTGACAACGAACTACAGCCGTAAATTGAAAGATACAAAGACAATAATCGATAATTTTTATCTTGATGGCATAGAATACCATCTGCAATTGAATGCTTGGGATGCGGCTGTACAAAAGGAGCAAGAATCGATTCTTGCCGAAATGAAACGACTGATGGATCAATACGGTAGTGTGCGCGATATTCCGAATGACGTGGTGAAGAAGGGGAATCTGATGCGATTTTGGAACGGAAAAAGGTTCGTCTTATTCAAGAAAATGCAGAGCGCAAACAGTATTGTGGATATCAAGGACTAATCTGATTGCGATAAGGATGCTGCTTCAATAGTGGCATTGCTCAGTGCAATCTTTCGTCGAGCGGGGCGTGGCTAAAAGCACACCCCGGTCTACAAACTTTGCAACACCTCAATTCCACAAATATTGGGGGGTTTGCCAA
The DNA here is from genome assembly GCA_964584385.1 of uncultured Candidatus Peribacteria bacterium. Classification (GTDB taxonomy): domain Bacteria; phylum Patescibacteriota; class Gracilibacteria; order CAIRYL01; genus CAZOZW01. The sequence goes on along the minus strand of CAZOZW010000018.1, from coordinate 16,209 downwards.
TGAAATATGTGTTGAATGGCGGCGGAGTCCTTCAATCTCGCTTCGCTCGAAAGAAGTGACTCCGCCGGGAGAAAAAGCTGTACCAGGCAAGAAACAGGTATCGCCACCCGAAGAGAACCCGAACACAGGCTCGCGGAGAGAAGTTGGTTATTAAGTAGAGCAAACATCTAGACTAGGTTTCCTATAAAAGACCTCCTTTGGCAAGAAGTCTAGAGAATAAATCGTCTCTTTTTACAATGAACGTAAGATCTGTCAAAAAACCTCCATGATTATTCAGCTTGTAATTATTGATGTTTACTTGTTTGGTGCGATGAGATGCGTCTTTATATTTTTTTCTGTTTGAATGATTATTCTCTCCGTCGTCGTCTTCAATATATAGTTTATTACCAGCCTCGTCAGTTAAGCGAGCAGTAATAGTCTTAATCTGATCGGGAATTTGAAATCGGAGTCGCCCTTCACCAGGTATGTAATAGTGATTATTAATAAGGACTTCTGCTGGGTTTTCTCGAGCACTACGTGGATATACTATTTTGCACCCATCGCATGTTCCACCAAAATCTAAATAGAGGCCTTTTGCTATTGCCGTTCTGTTATGCATCCAGCGAGCGCCGTTATTATCTCTAAAGCGTAGGCCGACTTCTAGTACGCGATTGACATCATAAGTTGTGGCTGTGTCGGTTTTGTGAACTACAGGTGGTGGCCAAGGGGCTGAATGTATTGGCGAAGGAGTTCCCGATGAGAACAATGTAAGAAAAATCAGGCTAAATATAGCTTCTGGCATTTCTGTTTTGAATAGAATTTTTATTATTATAACTCTTTATTGGTATTCTAACAAACCTGTGGATTGTTCATTTGCAGAACTTCTAGGCATCGCCGCGGCTCAGCCTCTCCTTTTGCGAAGCAATTGAAGGACAGCACCGCTTATTTTTCCAAAGTTTCACACTCGCATTTGCCTTGGGTGACTCCTTTCAGAAGACTGTGCCAGAAAGATGAAGGGCCGATTATGAAGACTCTTGCATCTTTGCAACCTGTTTCATCAATAATCTTTTCGGCATCAACGGGAGAGCATTCATCATCAATTTTTGCATACGCCCCACCCCTGTAATTGCATCCAGTTTTCCTTCGAGCATTGCTTGGTAGCCATCTTGCGCTACCACATTTGCCGAAACGGTATGCTGAAAGAGTTTTGCTTTTGTCATATTCGCGGTTTTGGCGAAATCGGTTTCGGTGGCGCCTGGCATAAGGTTTGTGACTGTGATGTTTGTATCGCTTAGTTCTTCGGCAATCGCATTCGAAAAAAAGCGAACATATGCTTTAGTGGCAAAATAAACCGCCTGCAGTGGCCCCGGCATCAAGCTCGCCGTAGAACCGACATTGAGGATTCTGCCGGAATTGCATGCTACGAAGTCGGGCAAGAATAATCGACACAAATGGCTTAATGCAACGATGTTGAGTTGAATCATCGCAGTATCTTTTTGCCAATCTCGTTCGTGGAATTTTCCACCACCACCGAAGCCTGCGTTGTTGATGAGATAATCGATCTGAATCTTGTCTTTTTTAAGTTCATCGTAGATCTCTTGCGGTGCACTTGCATCGGTGAGATCCTTTGTGATCACCTTTGCCGAGATGTTATAATCTGCTTCCAGATCCTCTTTTAATGTATAAAGTGCATCTTTGCTACGAGCGATAATAACCAAGTCGCCGCCGGCTTTTGCGTGGATTGTTGCCAGTTCTTTTCCAATACCCGAGCTTGCTCCGGTGATGAGTGCGGTTTTTTTCATAACTTTAAAAAGAGTCATCAAAAACATAGCGCATTTTTACCTTCTTTACACAATGAAGTGTTAGAATTCTATAATTCAATCTGCCCAAGTTTGCCGAGCGCCACTTTAAAATCGGCTTAGCCTCTTTCAGCAGGCTGCGCCGGGGAAGAAATAATATATTCATTCGTCGAGAATTGCACGCGGCTCGAACGGTGGGATTCGGCAGAAATAAGAGAAAGAATAAGATCAAGAATCAAGGAGGATTTATGCTAATGATAGTGTCCTTATTTCTTTTGCTTAATTCTCAATTCTCATTCTTATTTTGCAAAGCACACTTTGCCTACATAATCATCCGACTCACTGCCTCCCGCCGGTCGTAACTCGTCGCATGCTTTTGTAAAATCCTGGAGCGGGTAATCCGCCTCCGCTAAAGCTACGGCGGACACAGTCCGCTTACGCTAAAGCTACGGACGGATTGCCGTCCAACCTCCTTGAACACTCGCTTTGCTCGTATCTCGAAACTTGGAGCGGGTAACGAGAATCGAACTCGTATCCTAGCCATGGCAAGGCTATGTACTAGCCATTGTACTATACCCGCTCGCTTGTAAAGAACTTATGCTTGATGATTGTTCATCGTAACACAAAATACATGCTACTTATTTTTTTTCACTTTTGGCAAGATTTTTTTATGAAAAAGTTCTCGTTTTTTTTGGCTTGATAATTGATTCGGACTTTCTTTTTATTGTGTATTTTTGTATAATAAAGAGAATATTATTTGTTTTTGGAACAACAACAGGAGCTTTCGCGGGCATATTATATTGAACTCTTGAGTGAGTACCAAGATTGGTTATACTGGATGTTTGGGGCTTGTTTGTTGATCGCCATCTTTGGGATGGTGATGAATAAGTTGAATGAAGCGCTTAAGCGTCGCAAGCAACAAAAAGATTACCTGCGGAAAAGCGTCATCACCTATAACCGACAGAATCACCGCGAACAGGGGAACGGCGGTGGGTCGGCGGATGTTAATTTTCAATTCGGCACCACGTTACTCGGCACCGTAGAATTCGGTGAGTTGATGGGGCGTTTTACCAAGCTCAATGCAAAAGACGAAAAAGAGCGACAGCAAGAAGTTCGCGAAATGCGTAAGAACATGGTGATCGGCAAAAAAATGCAAGAAGCACTCGAGGTTCTTATCGAACGTATTCATCAGAATGCCGAAGAAACCCAAGACATCGCCGAAAAACAGCTCAGTAAAGGGCGTCAGCTGTTGGCGCAAGCTTTAACAAATATCACTGCTTCGTTTTTAGACGGCGATCTTCGTAAGATGGAACAGCAAAAAGAAGAATCCATCCAATTGATCAAGCGATCTGGGGGGAAAGAGGTAAGCGATGATGTAGTAGTTCTCTTGCTCGATATCGCAGATAAATACCGCATGTTCAATATGTTGCCAAAAACCATCGCGTATCT
>CAZOZW010000018.1:10460-12952 GCA_964584385.1 uncultured Candidatus Peribacteria bacterium | reverse complement strand
CCACCAGGTTGAAAAACTGCTCATCTCAGAAGAGAAGAAAAAGACCGAAGAAATGGTCGAAGCTCTAAACGAACTCAGCTATGTGTACTATCTCCACAACAATTACGATCATGGTATCGAATATGCCAAGCGCGGATTAGTAGTCTCGCTTAAGGTGTTGTGGAAGAAGAATCCCCGAATCTCACTGTGTTACAATACGGTTGGTATAAATCTGCTGGCGCGGAAAGAATATGAACTGTCGATCAAATATTTCGAAAAAGCGCTCTCGTTCATGTTGCCGGCATTGGGTGAGCGCCATACGAGCGTGGCGGCAACATACTTTAACCTAGGGCAGGCCTGCCACAACATGGGAGACTACAATAAGGCAATCGAATATTTTGAAAAAGCCCTTAATATCGACATGGAGTTTTTTGGTAAGATGTACCCGGGTAACATCGTATACGCGATGAGCTTGGGTGCTTCGGCAGCCAAGAATAATAATTTCGATAAGGCGATCGTTTACTACGAAAAAGCCCTTGAGATGTGTGAGCTCCTCTATGGTGATAGTCATACACGGGTGGCAAAGGTCTACAACGCACTTGGTACGGTATACAACGGTCGCCACGATTATAAAAACGCGATCGAGTATCTGAAAAAATCTCTCGATATCGAACTTAAGACCTACGGCGAGTACGACATGAATGTGGTTGAGAGCTACCAAATCCTCGGTACGTCGTGGAACGCCCGTGGTGAGTACAATAACGCAATCGGTTGCTACGAAAAAGCCGAAAGCATCATTGCCAAACTCAAGGGCGAAGAGGCTGATGAAATGGCGCAGTTGTACGTTTTAATGGCAAACGCCTGGATCACCAAAAAGGAATTCGATAAAGCATCTGTCATCTTTGAGAAAGCACTCATGCTCAATATTCGTATGCATGGTGATCATCACCCGAGCGTTATCGATTGCTATAACGGTTTGGGGCTGACTAATCGACTGCAAGAGAATTATCGTCAATCGATGCAGTATCACGAAAAGGCGCTTGAAATATGTAAAGAGCACGACATGGAAAACACCACAGAGAACGCCGAAACATATATTCATCTGGGCGACGTGTTCAAAGAAAAAGGCAACTACGACCGCGCCGAAATCTTCTACAGTCGCGCATACAAACTCTATAGCGACCTCTACGGAAAAAACCATCAGCTGGTAAAAGATGCCAAGCAAAAAATCTCGGTGCTCCACTAATCCAAAAGATAATTATAATATTTTACTTTCTTTTTGCTGTTTTTCCTGATAATCAGTATTATAGCTATCCTAAAAATACGAGATGAAAACGAAACCCCTTTTGATCAAAAACGGATATGTCCTTGTTGACGTACAATTTGCAACTGATGATTTGCATCGGTCAGATGTGATTTTTATTTGCTCGCATGGCTACCACGATGGTGCTTTTCTGGCGGCGTTCCCGCAAATCGCTAAGGCATACGAGCACATTCCGCACGATCTGTTTCAGCAATATTTACGGCTCGAATACGATTTTGCCGCAAGAGACCTTGCCATGGCTACGATGACGCATGTGCCACCCTCGATGAATGCGTCGATCGTCCGTATCCATTATCACAGAGGCATTGTTGATGCCAATCGTCGTTCGAATTTTGCCGTCCGCAAGATCTTTGACGAAGAACGCTTTCCCGAGGTGAAAGAGTATTTACAAGATATCTGCTTGGCGTCTGAAAACTCGATCATGCAGTTTTTTCGCGATCAGCTCTCGCCAAATGGCTTTTTGTTCGATTTTCATTCGATGTGGCCGACAAGTCAACACATCAGTCCTACCGATTTCGAGGCGCACGATCGGGTCGAGCATTATGTCAAAGCGATACTCGATGATAAAAACCAAAGCCATGTCCGCTCGATCAACGCTATTGTCTCAAGCACCCGCGAGCGGAACATCGCCGATATGCAACGCACACAAACCATTATCAACACCCTGCATCATCACGGTTTTCCGGTCGAGGTCGATCATCCTTACAATATGAGCGACGCACACGCCGGCACCTATTACGCTCGCAATTTCCCTACGGTCGTGTTCGACACGCCGCGCAGTTTTTTGGGTAGTATGATCGATCCTACTCAGCCGACGATTTGGCAGAAGGATCACAAAAAAATCGACCGGCTGGCACATCTTTTTGCCGAAGGTGTGGTAGCGGCACAGCAACGCCATTTTGATGATGACTGATCGATGAAACAGGTGAGTTCGCCCCCACCGAGCATTCTCCTCCTCGACGATAAGCGCTATGGTATGGCGCAGATAAAAAACGCACTGCCGAGTGATGGCGATTTTTGTTTGGATTATTGCGAGCGTGTTTCAGATTTTCGACAGTCTGATTCTTGTTACGATATCGTCTTTCTCGATTATTACCTCGATCTCGATGGGGTTACCGGTGATACGGTAGTGGGTGACATCAAGCCAAGGGCAAAGCTGATCATCGGGTTTTCAAGCGTAGATTCAGGG
>CAZOZW010000018.1:0-10387 GCA_964584385.1 uncultured Candidatus Peribacteria bacterium | reverse complement strand
TGCAAAATTCTTTCAGCCGGTGCCGATTATGCGGTTTTGAAGCAATTCGGCGATAAGAATGAGCAGTTGGAAAATTTGTTGCTGGAGATCTTAGGGTAGGGAATGGGGAGGGATTAACAATTTAGGATTTACGATGCACGAATCCTCTCAAAAGCTAAGCAAGCGACACCAGGGCTCGTCCAAGTATCTCCGCCATCAACGGCTTCGTTGATCAAAAACTCCATTTGCGCAATGTGCGTTGCAATTGACTTAGGCGCTGCAACCAATAGCCTCAGGGAGGTTCTAGGCTTTCGGGTTCCCTCTGTCCAAGTTCATCGTAAACCGTGCATGTCGTCTTGTGCAGACGATGCTTACGAAAAGACTTGGACAAGCTAAATAGGTCATTCACGCTTGAGATGCGCGAATCTGGTTGGGGGGTGGGGTCATTCCCGTTTGAGACGGGAATCGGGTGGGTTCGGTAAGAGCTTGCGTCGAAGCGGGTATTCCACACTTGTTGTAATTGTGATCTATTTGCCGAAAGTCAATAAATGGAAATACGGGCAACCCGATCCACATGTTTCTTATGGTGATCAATCAAGCATCTGAGCAGCTTGAGAAAAGCTCTGCTGGTGCCGACTCGTATTCGATTCCAGCCCAAATGTCGAACGTTCGAAGTGTGAAGCAGGAGATGAGCCACAGGAAGCAAGATGATGTCGCCCCGGCCTTTTTGAGCCGGGGTTTGCCGAAGAGGAGTGCAAGCACATTGCGTGCCGGGCTTTCAGTTTTCTTTACATACAATAAGACCGCCGAAGTAGAGCATTCATTCCATGGTAAACCTAAAAACTCACATTTTTGTTTATTGAGCTTGAATCAAGCGTTTAATAGGCTCTGGGTCGAGCCCGGAGTGACACATTAACGATCTCAGATTGAGCAACTCAGCATCAAGTTTGCGATTTTAAAACCTCTGCTGGTACCGACTCCTGCCAGAGCGGGTGTCTCACAGTTTATGCAGTCGCGATGTTTTCTCCACAAAGTCAATCAATCTTCTTTCAGTTTCAAGAGGAGACCCCTCTAAGAGTCAGCTCTCAACAAACGATAAAAAACCGGTCCTGCATGAACCGGTTACGAATCAAAAACAAAACTCCGCTGCAATTATTTTGCAGCTCCTTGCGCCGCTTCCATCTTTTTGCGGAATTTATCGACACGCCCTGCGGTATCGACCAATTTTTGCTTACCGGTGTAAAACGGATGGCATGCTGAGCAAACTTCGATGTGGATCTCTTTAACGGTGGTGTTGCCGATTTCGAGCTTATTGCCGCAACTGCAGTGGATTTGCGCAGTGTGTACTTGTGGATGGATTCCCGATTTCATGTCTGATAAACAAATTTAGCTGACAAACTTTGACACAATCTTAAAATGATTACAAGTTCATTTTTTGACTTTTTTGCGATTTCGCGCAACAATTGGCTAGATTTTCTAGGGAGAGATGCGAAGACTACTACAAAAGATCGCGCTGGCGCTTATTGCCAACAGCCTTACGGTTTGGATTGTAACGAGCTTACTTGCGTCTCGGTTTATGGTGACGGGCGACCCGTATTGGAGCGGGGTCGTGTGGGTTGGGGTTACGCTCGGGCTTTTGAATACGTTTATCAAACCATTGCTCAAGGTCATCACTTTACCGTTCGTATTGGTAACGATGGGGCTGTTTTTGGTGGTGATCAACGCCTTGCTCCTCGTTTTACTCGAGTACCTGTTCGGGAATCTGTTGCAAGCGACCGGTGCTAATGTTGAAGTTTTCGGTGGCGCGCTCAGCTACTTCATCGTCGGTTTCGCATTGGCAATCATCAACACCTTGCTGCACTGGTTGTTCAAAAATAAATAAATCCGGTTTTTTGCTTGTGTTTGTTGTCTGACAATAATATGGTATAGATGTTATTTTATATTGGTGAAAACTACCAATCTCTGCTGTTTGAACAATCTAAAATAGTGGAAAAGTTATTGAAAACTTCTATCAAAAAGCTGAAAGAAATGTTCAGCCAACGACGTATAAATAAGTAACAATCAGCTTGTTGTGAGATACCGGCTCTGTTACCGCCCCTTATTCTTCCTTTTCAGCGGCATTACATGGCACACGGTAAAAAAATGATTTTTTATGACGAGCGTCAAACACGCAAAGTCTACTTTCGATTCTTGATCTCGGTTATCACCTTGGTTTTATTGGGAGGGTTTTTGTTCATCGCCAACAGCATTGTAAACGCGCAGTCGGGGCAGGGTTTGCTCGAAGATACTCGCCGCTATTACGAATACTATTTTTCTGGCGCTAACGAGAAAAAACTGGCACTCACGTTCGACGACGGACCACATGGTGAGCATACCGCCGAGATCGTCGAAATCCTCGAAAAGCACGATGTGCCGGCGATGTTCTTTTTGCTCGGGAGCCATGTTCTCAAGTACGAAGATGTGACATTGATGCTCAAAGAAAAAGGCTACGAGATCGGCAATCATTCATTCACCCACTCGTACGATGTGCATGAATCGCAGCAGCGCTTAAAGCTCGAACTCGTCACCACCGATCGCATTATCGAAAATATTACCGGCGAGCGCACCTTGTTCTACAGACCGCCATTCTTGCTCGATATCGGTGTCGACCCAACCATCAATCCGTACGTACCCGAGCGCCCCGCCTTAACCTGGACGACTGATCTTGGGTTTATTCCGGTGGGTGTCGACGTCGACTCAAAAGACTGGGCGGTGGGGAGCACCGAAGAGGTGATGGAAAATATCCTCAACCGCGCGCCGAACGGGCATATTATTTTGTTGCACGATGGCGAGGGGAACGGTTTTGAGCAAACGATTCAAAGCCTCGACCTGATGATCGCCACGCTCAAAGAGCGGGGCTACACCTTTACCACCGTTGCCGATGTACTGGGAGTGGCAAAAGATGTTCAGCTAGAGAGCACACTCGTGCCCGCCACTACCGACCGCGCTACCGGTGGACGGGTTTCGGAATTGCAGAGTTTTTTAAAAGAAGAATTCATCGATGTGCAGATCACCGGTGAGTTCGATGCGCAAACAATGGCTTCACTACGAGCCTGGGAGAAAAAGCATAACATGCCATTACAGCACGGCTATAATCTTGCCAGCAGCGACGAATCGACCAATGGTGAGGTCACCCAATTGCAAATCTTCTTAAAAGAACATCACGATAAAAATCATGCGATCACCGGAGTATACGACACTAAAACCGAAGAGGCTATTAAGAAATGGCAGATGGATCACGGTGTCGCCGGACCCGGCGATGAAGAATTCGGCGTAGTCGGTTCGCTAACGCGTGAGGCAATCCACAAATATTCACGCACAACACCGCTCAATTACCAGCTCAAAGCACCGCTGACCGACTTTTGGTCGAAAGTAAAACGCGAGTTCGAAATGGGCTATTTAAGTAGTCTTGCCACCATTACTCCAATCCTCTTGTTCTTCATGGAGATCGTCTTGATCTTCGCTTTCATCCGTATTGCGTTTATGGTGTTTATCCTCGTTTATTCGTTCTTCTTTTACCGCAAGCGCAAGCGGGGCAGCTACGACGGGGGGGTAAGTGTGATCGTTCCAGCATACAACGAGCAAGAGAACGTCGCCTCAACGATCGAGAGTATTTTAAGCAACACTTGGCAAAAGAAAGAAATCATCGTGATCGACGATGGCTCGACCGACAGCACCTCATCGGTGGTTAAAGAGGTGCAACAGCGTCATCCGGGCTTAATCCGCCTATTCCGCATCCCCAATGGCGGAAAAGCAAATGCCCTTAACTTCGGCTTTCGTCAGGCGACTTACGAAGTGGTGGTGGCACTCGACGGCGATACGATTTTTAGCGAAACCACTATCGAAAACTTGGCGCATCACTTCAGCAATCCGAATATCGGTGCTGTTGCCGGCAAAGTGTGTGTTGTTGAAAAAGAGCGGGTTCTGGCGATCTTCCAAAGTTTGGAATACATCATTGGGCAGAACATTGAAAAATGGGCGTTTTCGGCAATCAACGCCGTTAATGTGGTGCCGGGGCCGGTTGGTGCTTGGCGCAAGGCCGATGTTCTGGCGGTGGGTGGTTATAGTGTCGATACCCTCGTCGAAGATCAAGACCTAACTCTTTCGATTCTTAGGCGCGGTAAAAAAATCGTCTACGATCCCGACGCCGTCGCCTACACCGAAACCCCGCCGTCGGTGCGCGATTTTATCAAGCAGCGCTTTCGCTGGGTGTTCGGCACCATTCAATGTTTTTGGAAATACCGCCGACAAACCTTTCGCAAAAAGAACGCCCTCAGCTGGGTGATTCTGCCGAATATTGCGATTTATGGCTTGGTGGTTCCGTTCTTCTCACCGATCATCGATATTCTCGGTATTAGTGCAATCATTTTTGGCAACGGCGATAAAGTGATGTATGCCTACCTGATCTTTACGATTATGGATGCGATGTACGCCAGTATTGCCTTCCGTAATGAAAAACGTAATCTGTGGATGATGCTGTTCTTGCCGTTTCAGCGCTTGTTCTACCGCCAAATCATGTACTACATCATCATTCGCAGTATTGTAAAAGCGATCGAGGGAACCGGCGCATTGTGGAACAAGGTGCGACGAACCGGGCAGGCGCAGAAATATTTCGATAAAAAGAACGCTGCCGCAAAACCGGCAACGGCGTAGCGAGTCGCAATTGGTTTTCTTTCGTAAGATTTTGCTGCTTACAAAAAGGCGGTTTAACTGTATTCCAGATTTTAAGAATACTACATTAAGGCGAGATGCGCCGCCTTTATATGTAGTACTTTTGTTTTTTTGTAGATTTTGCGTGGCTCCCTTAAGAAACATATGAAAGTGAGTAGCCCGTTCATCGATCTGTCGACTCCGGTGTAAATGTCTAAGCGTGGAGGCAATGCGGGACACCTACTCCGGCGGGAGACTCTACGCCATTTAATGGCTGAATCGATTATAGTTCATCACACCAGCACCTGGGTAGCATAAGATCAAGCCATGTAATCGGTGTCAGGGTCTAAACGAACCACTTCCCAAATCTGTGGAGTGGGTGCTCTACGAGACACCCACTCCGGCGAAAGTTATTAAAATTGTGCTCACAGTTCTATTGTTCATTCGTTTTATTGTCAAAAGAAATAGTTTTGCCGATGGCTGCTATTACATCCACAGCCGCTACAGGATTTTGGTGGCTTTGAAATTCACTTAGAATATCGTAAAGTTCACCAATTCGCGTATTTCGATACGTCACTTCAGCACGCCCTGCTATTTCTGATACATCTAGAATAGGTATGTTGAGCTCATTGCATGCTAACGAGGCATTAAGCCAGCACGAATTGATTGCTGAGTGCTCTAGATAATTTTTGTTGCAACTTTTTTCGGCTTGGTTCCAAGCAGGTTCTGCAAAATTACGGCTGTATGATGAAAAGCGAATACCACTTTCATCGTTTGCAATTTCTTGCCCACCAAACAACCCCATATCGCTTACTGTAAAATCACCGGCATCAACTTTCCATAATCTTGCCACTGATACGACCGAGCGCTCGGTAACAGGAAACCATAGGTGTTTGCAAATTTTACCGGGGTTCACTTGGAGTGCCGAACTAAGCTCAATTACGCCTTTGTCGATCGTCTCTAGTTCACCCAGGTGTTCTTGTGAGCCTAAATACAATATACCATCAGCCAGCTTGGCGTCCCACACCGGCTTATTGGTCAGGTACAGCTTTTGGTTTTTCTTATCGTTTATTATCAGAAAGCGTAATCCATAAACACCATTATTCTGCTGAGCAATGAATATCAATGTTATATCGTCATATTCGATCGACCTTGCGAGTGCATTCACGTTTTTTTCTGTAAAAAACAAGTGTTCCAATTCCGAGATGTCTGTTTCCCAGAGATCCAAAGGATAATATCGCGCATCATCATGATTCAAGCCGAGGTTGTTTTTTATGGCTTGGGCAGCTTTTGTATATTGAACCGACTGCTCTGTTTGCAGCTCAATCCCATTGTAGCTCATCCAATCCCGTCGTATCGCTGTTGAATAACTCTCCTCATCTTGCAGCTCAGCATTCTTCAGAATTCTCCAGATGATCTCTGCAATCTGATTTCGGATTACCTTTTGTTCAAATCTTTTCACGCTTCTCGGCACATTTCTTCCTTGCGTCAGTGCCTTGGTGTAGTGCTCATACCAAACATTAGTTTTTGCTGGTTTAGGCAGATTTAGAGTTTCAACCACCATTTTTGCCGCTGCCACAAAGCTTACTTCCTTATTCGGTCTCATCAATCCATCCCCAAACCCTTCCACAATCCCCACACTCTTCGCATAACACACATGCGGCGCATACCATTCATACCCCATCACATCAGCAAAACAATCCAGCTCGCCATCAAAACTATTTACATCAAAATCCTCATCCGCCTCTAACAAAATCTTCAATAACTCCGCCCGCGTTAATGTCTCTTCCGGACCGAATCTGCCATCACCAAAGCCACTCACAATCCCACGTTCTGCCAAATATTCTATCGCTTCAACGTATTCTGTGTTCTCATCGACATCGGTAAAACCTGCCGCCTGCACCGGTGAACCGATCAATAAAAAGCCGAATATCAAGTCTATATATTTCATCATCACTTAAAGAATATGCATAGTGTAGCAATCATTTTTTTGGATGACAAAAAGATGCGATTAATGCCTTGGTTCGGCAGGGGAGTTATCATTAAGCATTTTACTTGACGAACGAAACAAAATACGAAAGAGTAGAAATACAATGAATTTTGTTTTTCGTCGTAGAGGCCTCTCGCACAAACGCCGCGCATAGCGCAGGTACTTGGTGTGTGAGAGAAGGAAACGCAATATTGCCCGAAAGCTCGGGTGTTTTTTTATTTTTTTAACAACGATGGATAATAACAGTTCTTATCAAAAAATCGCTTCGCACGAAGCGCACAAGGGGAGTTTTAAAAAGTGTTTGTTGCTCTACAGCGGCGGGCTCGATACAAGCACGATGCTCAAATGGATTCAAGATGAATACAATGCCGAGGTGATTGCCTTAACGGTTGATGTTGGGCAGATTCACGAAGATTTGAACGCCGCGCGAGAAAAAGCGCTCCACTTGGGGGCAACCGAGGCGCTGGTTGTAGATGTAAAAGACCGCTTCGCCGATACGGTTTTGCAACATGCAATCAAGATGAATGCAAAATACCAGGGCGATTATCATCTTTCTACGCCGCTCGGGCGGGTGATGCTGAGCGAAGTTGCCGTTGAATACGCCAAAAAATACGGGTGTGAAGTCATCGCTCATGGGTGCACCGGCAAAGGCAACGACCAAGTACGATTCGAAACGTACGTAATGGCGCTCGATAATACTCTTAAAACAATCGCTCCGGTGCGTGAATGGAGTATGGGGCGAAATGAACAGATCGCCTACGCAAAACAGCACGGTATCGAGGTATTGCAAACTGCCGCCAAGCCCTACAGTTACGATGATAACATGTGGGGGAGTACCGGTGAGGGCGGCGAGATCGAAAATCCCGAATTGGTGCCGCCGCTCAAAAATATCCTTCAGGTCTGCACACATCCACAAGAAGCACCTGATGAGTCGGAGCAAGTCGTAATCGGGTTTGAAAAAGGCATACCGGTTTCGATCGATTCACAATCGATGAAACTAAGCAGTATTGTTGCCGCGCTTAATCAGCTTGGTGCCAAACACGGAGTTGGCATCACTCACTTGATCGAAGACAGGATGGTCGGCATTAAAGTACGCGGCGTGTACGAATCGCCGGCTGCCAACATCATCATTGCCGCGCATTATAATCTCGAAAAAATCGTCAACACCCGCGATACCAATTTTTTAAAAGCCGAGCTCGATACCAAATGGAGCGACATGGTGTACGCCGCCAAATGGTTCGACCCGGCGGTGAGTGCCATGCACGCCTTTGCCGATGTCATCAACGAGCGGGTTAGCGGCGAGGTTACGGTTGATCTGTACAAAGGCAGTGCTACGGTGGTTTCGGTCGCTTCGCCATATTCGTTGTTCGACGCGCATCTTGCCACGTTCAACAAAGATGCGGCTTTCAATCAAAACGCTTCGGCGGGCTTTATCGAACTGCACGCGTTGCCGCAAAAAACCTATCATTCTCTATCGTAAACTATGAACAGTAATCAAATTTGGGCAACAGGCGCTACCGAGCATCATCAACTGATCGATGCGTTCACCATCGGTAACGATCCCACGCTCGATGCGGTGTTATTGCCGTACGATGTGCAGGCGAGCAAAGCCCATGCCAAAGCTTTGCTAAAAAAAGGTGTATTTACAAAAAGCCAATTCGGTAAGATTACTCAGATTCTCGATGACGCGGCAGAGGCGGCAAAACAACCGGGTTTTGCCATTCCGTTTGAAATGGAAGATTGTCACACATATCTCGAACATTGTCTTACGAGCGCCGATCCGTTTTTGGGTCAGAACATTCACGCTGGGCGCAGTCGTAATGATCAGATCTTGGTTACAATGCGCCTGTTCATGCGCGAGAAAACTGCCGAGATCAAAGCACAACTCAGTGCATTGATCGCGGTACTAGAGCAAAAAAGCGAGCAACATACCAATGCGCCGATGCCCGGGTTTACCCATATGCAAGCGGCGATGCCAACAACAGTTGGTACTTGGTTTGGGGGATTTGCCGAAGTCTTACAACAGCAGATGATTATAATCGAGGCGCAACAGCAGCTTTTGCAAAGCAATCCGCTTGGTTCGGCATCTGGCTTTGGGATTAATAATTTTAATATTCCACGCGAAATAACCACAAAAGAACTTGGCTTTGACCGCCAAATGCAAAACCCCATCGCCTGTGGTTTAACCCGCGGATTGTATGAAGCGCAGGCGCTTTCTGCCCTTTCGGGAATAGTACTTACGCTTGGGCGTTTTGCGAATGACATTCTGTTTTTTACCACCAACGATAAACGCTATTTCTCGTTGCCGGAGTTTTTAACCACCGGCTCAAGCATTATGCCGCAAAAGCGCAATGTTGATGCCGCCGAGATAATGCGTGGTAAAGTTTCGGTGTTTTTTGCTAAAGAGCAAGAAGTAAAAATGCTACAGCATGGCTTGCTTTCGGGGTACAACCGCGATATTTCGCTTGCAAAGCAACCGGTGATCGAAGGCTTTACCCTTGCCCGGCAAATGATTGAGGTTGCCGAGTTGTTCGCGCAGAACCTACAGCCGAATCTTGCTCAGCTCAAAACAGCGATGGATGCGGATTTGTTTGCCACCGAAGAGGTGTATAACGAGATGAACCAAGGGATGAATTTTCGCGAAGCGTATCGAGCAGTAAAAAAACGACTTTTGCCAAACGAATGATTCTCTGTTTTTTGAAAGTACTACATTAAGGCGAAACGCGCCGCCTTAATGTAGTACTTTTGGTTTTTTTGTAGATTTTGCGTGGCTCCTTTTAAAAACATGTGAAAGCGAGTAGCCCGTTCATCGATCTGTCGACACTGGTGTATATGCCTAAGCGTGGAGGCAATGTGGGACACCCACTCCGGCGGCGGATTAAACGCACCGACCATAATCCTCGCTGACGTATCGAATCAGATTACCCAAACCATCTTCAATAAAAATGATAGGAAAATCTGTTTCTTGGTCGCTTAAAAATTCAGACCATGCGCTATTCAATTTATCTCCCCATTTCAAAGGCGAGTCGTCATCTAGAATCTCGGGATATCGACTCTGGAGCATAGGTAGCAAATTTGTATACCTTGGATTATTTTGATTTGAATCCTCGCTGATTATCGGCAGTCTGCTTTGAGTTGCATAGACAAACACCTTTTTTTGGTCTGAGGTTGTGCTAATTTGCCGAAGACCTTCGTCGATTTCAGCTTTGTCATAAGCATCTGGCTGAAGTGGAGGGGTGTCTAAAAAATGTGACCCAAGATGCGGAGAGCCGATACAACTACTGATATGCAGTGAGTACAAGCCACTGATCGTTGCGCCTTCTAATTCTATGCTGACTTGATATTGATATGACTCATTATGATCAAAGAGGAGTGGATGAAGGTATATGCTACATGTACCCAGCTTGTCTGAGACCAAATAATAGTGGTCGGTGAGCCGATAGATCATCTGATTTTCATCTGTTTCATATAAGAATTGTCGATCAAAGCTATCATAATTTTAAAAAGCATTGCTGATTTGTGCTTGGTCACAACTTTTCGCTCTTGAATGGATTGCAGCAAAGGTCTTATCATTGTTTGAAACCTTTTTCGCCATGGTGCTGGTATCACTCAGAAAATAGTTCTTCACAGGCTCCGACCAATATCGCAGGGGGTGTCCTAATGGCGATTGTATACTCGTAATGATGGAGGCATTTTTAAAATAATTGAATTCTTCGTTCTCTATGTAGC
>CAZOZW010000017.1:16570-33168 GCA_964584385.1 uncultured Candidatus Peribacteria bacterium | reverse complement strand
AACCTGCACCTCGGGGAACGCATCCCATTTCTGCTGCTCTTCTTCGGTCATCTCGCTCGGGTGATTGAGCTTTACATGCAACAAACCAGCCAACTCGCTGGCACCATTCGGAATATCGGTGCGATAGTGCGAAGGAGTTACCTGAAAATCCTCTCGCTGGCTTAGTGGCGGTTCGCTTACCAGCGCCATCACCACCGAATCGAATCCGCTGCAGTAGTTGCCATCGGCAAACCACATACCGGTAATATGCCCAATGCACCCGCGATGCATTTTGCCCTTGGCAGTAAACTTAATACGAAACCAGTACTTGTGCGGAAAACCCTCATCTATGGTTTTATCAAAACTTCGCGCTACGGTTTTAATACGCCGAGCACTGCAAACAATCGAAATCGACATCTCTTTATTATACGCAACGAAATTGTACGCCTTTTTTTTAAAAAGCCAACAATTTAATCTATTTCTTCGCCAAAAACACGCGGCAAAAACAATTCCGAAAAGTCGTCGTGCCAATATCCCATAAAAGGGCTCCCACTGGGCCTATCGTACGAAAACGAGAACAAATACTTCTCGGGAGCGATAAACCCGAAGCGCAGATCATGCATTACGACCTCATCACCATATTGACGCAACAAGTAAAAACCACGCGAAAAACGTTGAAGATTCTCCATCGATTCCATTGGCGCATCATCTCGCAGGTCTAATCTGCGATCGACGGGGGTTAGGGCAATATTGCTATCGGAATCGAAGTGTGAGAACAACCCGAGCCAGGCTGTGTCACCATCGATGGCGACCCCATACCACAAGATGTTGTTCATAAGACTCGGACCAACAATCAACTTTTCGTAAGAAATGTCTTGTTGTGCCAAGCTCTCTTCAAAAATACTTTTTACATAAAAATGATTCGCTATCGTCCCGAAAAGATACAAATGACTAAAGACAAAACAAGCAAATAAGATTGTATGTGATTTTTTCGATCGCCAAAACCAAACCATAAGCAGTGAAACCAAAAGTGGTAATGAATATATCGGGTCAACAATACTGATTGTTGGCAACTCAAAACGCAGATTCGAAAACGGTTCGAGCAAGCCTGTTCCGTACACTGTTAAAAAATCGAGCAACATGTGGGTTATAAGGCCTAAAATGAGCACCATAAACCAGCGCAAAAGACTCACTTGGGGGTAGAATCGATGCAGAATCGACGCCATAAGCGGTGAGAGCACCGCTGCAAAAACAAATGAATGACTCAATCCGCGATGGGCTATCAGAAACTCTGAAGGCGTATAAAACGGTTCGATCACAATATCCAAATCGGGAATCAACCCTGCAACACCGCCCCACAAAAGACCCTTGCGCGGCGCCTGCTTGCCGACGATCAACTCACCGATCGAGGCACCCAACACTACTTGCGTAATCGAATCCATACCGCAAAATAATCAAACTGCGGATATTGTACGCAAATTCTCAAAAAACAAAAGAATTTTACTTTTTTTGCCAAAACCATTTTTTGTGTGTTGCCGCCTCGAACACAGCAACAAAGAAGGCGGCCAGTGTATAGTACAGCAAACCAAGCATCATAAACATCAGTGTAAATGCCAATGGAACAATAGTATTATCTGACATTAAAGATGTGTATTCGGCGAGAAGATTTTCAAACATAGACAAGACCCCCACCGAAAGATGGATGGTGAACACCATTGCATAATGATATACGTTGGGCTCAGGACAACCAGTGCCACTGCAAAAGAAAACTTCGGCAACGCTACTGGCAACAAAATAATGCAACAGCCCAATACCAACTGCCAAACAGATTTTCGACCACGTCGGCTGAAAGAAAGTGAGGATTTTTTGCATGGGAGAAGTCATCGATAACAGTTGTCATGCTATCATTTTATGATACAAAAAACCATTGCTTATTATTCAGATTCCGCTTCAGCACCAACAACCTCCTTGTAGACATAAACCAAACTATCCGATCCAACTAAGTACAAATCATCGCTATAATCACTGCAGCCGTAAAAGCATGATTCAGTCATCGCTGCCGTATCACCGGTTTCGGTGTTTATCGGGTACGGATAGCCCGTAATATCATCGACTACTACTTCGTATTCGTATTTGGGTTTAAAAGTGTACAACTTGTATTCATCATACTCGCCTTGTGTCACTGGAAATATACACTCGTTATCGAAGAATTCATCAAAAAAATACATGTCTTGGCTCCGCCCTTCAATGCAGCCATTGTAATTAAAGTGCGGCACATAAGAGTATTGTCTCCCTTCAAAATCTAGCAACCGAGGCGGAAACAATGTGGGCTCAACATCACTCTCAATAAAAACAAACCGAACAGTATTATTGACTCGATGTTTATAGAATCCAAGCAAAGCATCGTTTAATGTTTGCAATTGCTCAGAATCAAGCGATTGTGTAAAAAAGTGAATATGACCATCTAGCCAAAAAGCGGGAAACATATCGGTCAAAGACCCCATTCCGTCACGCAGCACGCGAACATAAACCAGGTGAGCTTCTTTCTGATTGAATCGGATATTTCCTACACGATAAGCCGAAAGCTTCATCCATGGGTCTTCAATCAATATGTCCATATGGTTTTCAGGCAACTCATCCTCATCTGTAGAATTGAATGATTGTGCTTGAACTTCTCCATTTTTTAAAAACGCCTCAGCTTCAATCTGTATTCGCTCGAGTAACCAATCGATTTCTCCCTTGTCGATTTCTACCGTCTCAATATCCACAACAAATGACTCTTCGCTTGATGAATCAGCCGCGTTATTGTCTTTTGGTGAAGCAATCACCGCAGAATCGAACTTGAAATTCGGTGGAGTCGGTGATGGTGGCAAAGCTGCCAGCATGCGTTCATCCAATTCCTGATTGATATCATCTTCTTCCAAATCGGTTTTATGGGTCGTCTTATTATCCGATTCAATAATAGGTTTGTTTCCTTGTTCGCTTGATGATGAATCCTGTGTTTTTGCACAAGCTGAAAATGCCAGAACCATGGTGAGGAATATGAACAAGGGTATCACTTTCATAAAATGCAGATAATTGCAGTTATTATACCACGGATCGATTATCAATAAAATTTCTCCCAAAAGATTCTTTTGTACCCCATCACACTTCTGCATTGGTTTACATCAATATCAATTGATCGAGAATGCAAAAACTGGCGGAGGGACAGGGATTCGAACCCTGGAGGACGTTGCCGCCCTAACGGTTTTCAAGACCGTCGCATTCGACCACTCTGCCATCCCTCCGTTTATAAAGTGTCTTCGGTCACAGACAAAAACTAAAATACCGATTTGCCAATCAAGTTGCAATCAAAATATCTGCCGATTACTCTGCTTTTGGTTTATTCGGGCAACTCTCACAGCTTTCGGCTTTTGGTGCCGATTCTGTCTTGTTTTCTGCAGCATTCGACGAACCCGAATTGGTTGATGATTTTGCGTTCGAATCGGTTTTATAAAACCCGCTACCGCTAAAATGTACCGCCGGAGCAGATATCTGTTTGATCACGATTTTCCCGCAACCGGGGCAAGCCGTTTCGCGTGATCCCATTGGCAACATCCGGCTAAAATGTTTTGCACATTTTCCGCAAGAAAAATCGTAGGTCGGCATCTTAAAAATGTTTATAGCAGTACATATGTACGCCAAAAGGGGAGTGGTTGTCAATAATTCGGGCATACAGTGATTAACGACAGATAATGAAAAAAATGAGATCTTTAGAAATGAGATACGAGATAAGAGATATGAATGGTGAATCATAAAAATGAATCGCTAAATACTACATTTAGGCGGGATTCACCGCCTAAATGTAGTATTCTAACCTCTAAAATTAATCTGCTCGATTGCTTAATAAATGGGCGATGAATCATAATTCCTCATTCGTAATTCATAATTCTCTTCTGGATCAAAGACACCGTCCCGGCATAATTAGACTATCAACCAAAAAAAGCGTATAATACCAAGATGGCAACTGTATATTCGAGTTTTCGGCAACAAACCTTCGACATCCTCCAAAACCAAAGTAAAAATGGTTGGGGAATGGTGTTACAGCAATTCTTGTTTTGGCTGATTTCGGTCAATGTATTTTTGGCAGTACTCGAAACCGTTCCCGAACTCCAAGTGAATCCGATTTTTCAGCATCGCTTTGAGCTTTTTACGATTATTATCTTTTCAATCGAATACATTGGTCGAATTTGGACTTTAGCTCTTCACAAAGAACTAAAAACAAAAACCGAAATGTTTTTGCATATTTTTAGCCCGTTGCTCCTGCTCGACTTAGCCGTGATCATTAGTTTTGGATTACACTATTTCGCCCTCGCTTCGGGGCAAGTAATCGTCATCTTCCGCTTTTTACGCATCTTCCGTTCGTTGAGATTAATAAAACAAAGCCATGCTTTGAATAGGATTACCGCGGTTTTGAAAAAAGAAAAAGAAGAGCTCGCCACCGTTATTTTTTTAATGCTGGTAATGCTCGTTATCTCATCAACACTGTTGTATTTGGCGGAACACAACGTGCCCAATACGCAATTCACCAGTATTCCGGCAACGTTTTGGTGGGGTGTGGCCACCTTAACGACGATTGGCTACGGCGATATGGTACCGGTTACCGCGCTGGGCAAAATATTCGGCGCCCTTACCGCCATTGTCGGGGTCGGCTTATTCGCACTACCGACCGGTTTGCTTGGCGCTTCGTTCTACCAAAACGTTTCAAAAGACCGCGAGCAAGATATCCGCAAGATCGGGCGCCAAGTCAGTAAGATTCAGAGCTACACCGAAGAAAGTGGCGAAATGCTCGAGCAATATACCGAAAAACAAAAACGCAAGATTGCTCGCCTCGAACGCGAACTCACCCAAGCAAAAACCGAACTTGACGAAAAAAGCACCAAGAAGCGATAGATCACGAATCGGCTTTTATTCATCGCAAAAAGCGTTATACTACCAAAGCGATGAAAATCCCTCTCAAAGAACCGCTCACCAAACGGCATTTGGGCAGCACCGATGCCCGCATCAAGCTTCTTAAAGAAATCGGTATTTATACGATTCGCGACCTGTTAGAGTATTTTCCGCGAACGTACGAAGATTTTACAAAACCGACCGACTTGGGGAATCTGACCGCCGATCGTAAAAATCTGCTCCAAGGGAAGTTCATCGAAAAATGGGGTGAAACCACTAAAAACAAGATGAAGTTGGTAAAAGCGATTTTTGAAGAAAAACAGAGTGGGGGAGAGGTCGAATGTGTTTGGTTTAATAACCCCTATATCGAAAAACGCATACCGCTCCATAAAGAAGTGTTGATCACCGCGAAAGCCAAACTCGCTTTCGGCAAAATATCGCTGCAAAGTCCGGCGTTCGAAGAGTCTGATTCAAAAGTACATTTAGGACGGATCGTGCCGGTGTATCGCGAACATGAAAAACTCAAAACCACTTGGCTACGCGAGAAGATCTTCGAACTGTTAGAACACACCGAAGCCTTCGCCAATATCGTTCCGAAAGATATCGCGCTCGCGAACGATCTGATAAATCGCAACACCGCTATTACCGAACTTCACTTTCCGACAACGACCGAAAAGCTCAAGCAAGCCCGTCACACCATAGCTTTTGAAGAACTGTTTTTACTGCAACTATCGGCATTGCAGCGCAAACAAACCTGGCAAGATTCCGCCACGGGTAATGCTTTGCAAATTCCGCTCGATGCCGAACTGATCAGTGATTTTTTTAAAACCCTGCCGTATACGCCAACCAACTCACAAAAGATCGCACTGTTTGAAATACTGCGCGATTTCGAAAAACCATTCCCGATGTTGCGGCTTTTAGAAGGCGATGTTGGAGCAGGGAAGACACTGGTTGCGGTTGGCGCGTGCTTACCGGTAATCAAGCAAAAAGCGCAATGCGCTATTTTGGCTCCTACCGAGATTTTAGCACAACAGCATTTCGTCGGTGTTCAAAAATTGTTGCATAATTACGATAAAGGTATCACCGTCGCCCTTCTCACCGGATCGATCAAAGGCAAAAAGCGTGAAGAGATTTTAGAAAAACTCCGCTTTGGCAAAATCGACATCATTGTCGGAACACATGCCTTGCTCGAAGAATGGGTTGTTTTTAAGCATCTCGCTTTTGTGGTGATCGATGAACAACACCGCTTTGGTGTTGCCCAACGCGACCGCCTGATATCGAAAGGTACTCCGCATGTTCTACAAATGACCGCGACACCGATTCCCCGCACACTCGCCATTGTTGCGTTTGGCGACCAGGATCTCTCGGTACTTACCGAATTGCCACCCGGGCGCAAAAAAATCCACACCAAGGTTGTGCCGCCTTCATCACGTACCCAAGTTGAGTTATTCTTAGAAAGCGAGGTAAAAAAAGGCCGCCAAGGTTTTGTGATTTGCCCGTTAGTGGCCGAAAGCGAGAAAAGTGAAGCCAAAGCCGCTACCGAAGAATACAATCGTTTAACCGAAGAAATGCCGAATCTTCGTTTTGGCTTATTGCACGGTAAAATGAAACCCGCCGAAAAAGATGCAGTGATGCAGCAATTTCAAAACCGTGAGTTTGATTTTTTAGTCTCGACTTCGGTGGTTGAAGTCGGGGTCGATGTACCGAACGCCACCATAATGCTGATCGAAGGCGCCGAACGATTCGGCTTAGCGCAACTCCATCAGTTTCGCGGTCGGGTTGGGCGAGGGGAGCACCAGTCGTATTGCTTTTTGTTCCCTACCGAAAATGTAACAGAACGCCTACGCGCGATGGAAAATGAACACGACGGCTTTCGCTTAGCCGAGATCGATATGCACTTGCGCGGTCCCGGTGAGATTTTTGGCATCCGCCAATCGGGCATCCCCGACATGAAAATGGCGTCGATCACCGATCCGCGTTTAGTTGCCGATGCGCGCAAGGCAGCCGAAGAGTTTTTAGAGCAATATACCCCCGGGGGGTATATTGAAATCGATACGGCACTGAAAAAATTACAAGAAAAGGCAGAAACATGATTATCAAGCAACTCAACAAATCATGGCAAAACAAGATTTTAGAATATTGTTACAAAGAAGAATATCAAAACCTATTCGTGATCGGCAGTTTCGATACCAATCAAAATCCGTTCGATCGATGCATCTATATCGGTGCGATTGAAAAAGCAGAAATCATTGGGCTTGCCGTCTATTTTAAGCACTGGAGGAGCCTCGTTGTTCATGCCGAAAATGAGAAGGTTATCAAGTTATTGATCGATGAGTTTCTCCCATTGCAGCAGAATCTAGAAGCGATTCCGGCTTTTAAAAAGCATGGTGATGTTGCCGTTAAGCACCTTGTCGAAAAACATGGCATACGACCTCAGCAGATTCGGAATGAAACCGTGTACCAACTAAGTCAATCAACCTTTAAAGATTACTCGACTGCAGATGCAAAACCGGCAACCGAGAATGACCTTGAGCAAATAATTTATCTGATTCGAACGGAAGCAGGGGATGATCTTAGCAAAAAGATAACCGAACAAGAGATTGAGCGCGCTAACTTAAGTACTACTTTTGTAATTCGTCAAGATAATCAAGTTGTCGCGAAAGCAAACCTCCATGGCAGATCGAAGCGCTATTTTCAAATCGGTGGGGTCATCACCCATCCCCTGTTTCGAAACCAAGGCCTGGCACGGTGTGTGGTTTCAGCACTCTGCAAGTATCACTTCGATTCGGGACTCAAGCACACTCTATTATTCACCGGCGATACAAATCTTGCTGCTCAAAGGGTTTATAGTAGTCTTGGCTTTTTGCCGATCGACAGATTTCTTCTTGCCGAGTATTCAGAGTGAAGAAATCTGTAAAAATCGAAGAAGTACTATTCCCGATGATTTTTTTGTGTTCAAAATGATATTTCTATGAACATTACCTCATGCAAAAAGAAAAAATGCCTTAAAACGCATTTAAATAAATCAGTGTCTTTTCACCCCTCCCCCAAGCCAACCACAGTTTTAACTATATACAATTTTTATTGTATATAGTTTAAGAACGCGTCAATGCTGCACTCCTCTCTTCATCCGCCCAAGTGATGATTCATTGAATTTATATGTCGATATTCAACATGACGATTACCACTAATCAAAATTGATATTCAGAAAAATCACAAATTCTCAAATTCATCTTTTCTTCTCATCCTCATTTTTGTCATAATTACGTCCCGATGTAATCTACTATGTCTGACGAACTTCTTCATCAAAAAATCGACAAGATTGAGCAACGCACTGAAAAAACAGAACAGGATATTACTGCTCTAAAACAAGATGTTGGTGTGCTTAAGCAAGATGTCAGTGTATTAAAGAAGGATGTAGTTGTTCTTAAAAAAGATGTGAACTCCTTGAAGATTGATGTCGGCATCTTAAAGGGAGATGTTGCTGATCTAAAAAAAGGTCAAAAAGACCTTGGCAAAAAAATGAACAGTGTAATCGATGGCATTGACTATCTCGTAGGTGCAATGCAAGACCGCAAAGATGAAGAAGCAGCCGGAACGTACTTAATAAAAGAACAATCAAAACAAATCGATAATCATGAACAGCGAATCCGTAAGCTTGAAGCAGTTGCATAATCAATAGCGGCGTAAGTTTACGAAAGCATTATTCAAAGCACCGTAACTCCCGTTCAGATTTTAATTAGCACTTTTTGTTAGTACCCAATCTTCTTCAGTTGATCGACTTCGTACTGCGCCTCCTTATTAAGTGGTGACAGATCTAAAATCTTCAAAAACACTTTTTTGGCATTTTGGTAATGCTCAACCGCCAAATGTGAATCAGCCAAAAAGAACAGCAATTCAATATTTTTCGGTTCTATTTTTACCGCCCGCTCAAATGCCGCAATCGCACCATCGATATCACCGGCAAAAAAGAGTGATTGCCCCAGGTTGCTATAGCGCTGAGAATTCTGCGAATCGAGCTCGGCAGCTTTTCGCAGATACCCGATCGATTCTTCGACCCGATCGTTATTCTTTTGTTCGAAAATCGCTAACGAAAGATTCGTCAACAGCGATGAATCACGTGGGCGTTGCTCTAGCACTTTTCGGAACAGATTTTCAGCCTTCATAAACTCCCCTGTTTGCAAATAAATATATGCCAAATGCGCTCCGGCATCGGCGTTATCATCATCCCACGAAAGTATCTTGATCAGTATCTTTTGTGCTTCTTCTAGTTCTTTTCGGGCGATGAGCGCTTCTGCCTTTCTGATCTGCGGAATAATCTCGCGCGGTATATTCGTTGCCTTATCCTTATCGGCAAGCTTCAATTCTTCTTGCGGTGGCGGCGCTAAATCGGCCTCAAGATTGATCTCCGACTCCATATTGGGCGAAGCATCTTGTGGAAACAGCTTTTGCATATGTTCTTCTACTGGTTTGAGGTATTCAGACGCCTGCCTTCGGTTTTGCAATAAGCTTTTAAACCCACCGTCGGCTTTTGAGAATATGTAATAGCGACGTACAAGCACGCCCACAGAACCCGCCAAAGCGAGATAAAAAAAACCGAGAAGAAGAGTAACGCCCATAAGAGAACTAAAACAGCATACATTTTTGCGTTTCTTTACAAAAATGTCGAGAGCAGATTATAAAATACTGAAAAGCATATTTTCAAGCAACAACCGCCGATTCGCATTGGCAGTTAAACCATTCCTCGTAAAACTCCATTGCTTGTAAATCGCAAGCAGATGATCGTATGAAAAAGTGCTGGCAGCGAGCAGTTGTTTATTTTGCGCTTTTTCGATCACGACACTCCGTAAGAATCTCCCCAAATGATCGATAAACAGTTTAAGCTCTTCATTTTTATCGGGTGTGGCAAGTTGCTCGGCAAGCTGAGTGAATCGCAGTGCATCGGGCTTTATGAATAAGTGCGATATCTCTTGAAATCGGCGACGCTCTTGTTCAAAGAATTCCGAATCATCTCGTAATCGGCGTAAGCATTCGGGTCGCCCCTGACTTAACACCAAATACTCATCAACCCTCTCGGTTGGCAACGAAAGTGTTTGCAGGTACTGCTTAAGATTTAGTTCCGGCAGCAGTGAAAAATGTATAACCCGGCACCGCGAAAGAATGGTTTGTAACACCAGACGCGGATGCGTGGCTGTTAAAACGAGGATGGTTTGTGGCGGTGGTTCTTCGAGATTTTTCAGTAACGCATTCGCAGCTTCGGTCGTCATCCGCTCTGCATCGCGGATAATGCCGAGTTTAAAACCATCGATTGTTTGATGCGACAGGGGCTCTAAAAAGGCATGAATATCTTTAACGCCGATTGCATCGGTTCTTCTGGCGGCATCACCGTCTTTTTTCCCGGTTCGATGATATTGGTCGAAATTAGATGTCTTTGCGATCTCACCCCAATCTTCAAGTCGGTCGGCTTGCCATAAATCGCCCATCGTAATGGTATCAGAATGTATGTTCTTTTCGATCTGACGAACATATTCAGGATTCTTCCGATTCAACAAGACTGCGAATTCTCGCGCCATACGATACTTACCAACGTCTTTTGGGCCGGTGAATAACAGGGCATGCGGAATATTGCTGCTTTCGACATATTGCTCGAGTTGCCGCTGAATATGCTGATGCCCGTAGAGGTCTTGTTGCCATCTCATACAGAATGAGCTTAGCGCTTTTGCAAGAAGTACGGAAGAATATCTTTCGCTATTT
Source organism: uncultured Candidatus Peribacteria bacterium (assembly GCA_964584385.1). Taxonomy (GTDB): domain Bacteria; phylum Patescibacteriota; class Gracilibacteria; order CAIRYL01; genus CAZOZW01. The sequence goes on along the minus strand of CAZOZW010000017.1, from coordinate 22,506 downwards.
TCTTTTCTTGGGTAAGTGCTGAGGCAAGTCGTTTTTCAGTTTTTGAAAAGTTCTTTTTGAGCGTATTGATCTTTTTCGTTAACGCAGCTTTCGATATCGCCTCATCACAGACAAGATCGCCGAGTTCGCGTTCGCTGAAAAAATTACAGATCTTCGGAGCCGATGCAAACATCAGCATCGAAGTATTTTGCGACAGCGCGGCCAACCCGCCATGAAGTCGACCACTTACAACAAACTTCGTATTAGCGACTGTATTTATCAACTGGTCGGCATCCGCAATTTCGAGCTGTCGACAATCAAGTTTATAACAGTACGATGCATCAACCGCATCCATTGCCACGCATCGAACCGGCTTTGGCAACAGTGGAATAATATGGTTGATAAGATCAGGTGCAACGTTCGCATCACCACGGAGCATGAGCAAGGTACCGCGCTTTTTTACAGAACGCTTTTTCGGCAGTAAAAAAACAGCATCTGTTGTTTGAACAATATTTTTGTTCTTTATTCCGGCTTTTTGCAGTTGCAAAGCAGATTCTGTATCTCTCAGTGAAACAAATGAGATATTCTGAAAAGCTCTCTTAATCAAAAAGCGTGAAAAAAACCGCTGCACAGGGCCCACCGATTGCCCGACAAAGATTATTCGCTTGGCGAAGAAACTGGCAAACAATCGATAATAGCTCCAAAGCCATATCGCCTTTGGTTCTCTGTCTTGAAACAATCCCCCACCCCCAAAAATAACCAAGTCGGCTTGCTGCAAGTGCTTAACGGTGGCAAGCCACTGCAACCTTAGTAATGAACGAATGCCAAATGGGGGAAAAAACACAGCATCGATATTGTATTGCTGCTTTGTTTTTTGTGGATTGGAAGAAACGATAGTGATGTGATAGCGACTTTTAGGAATTACAGCCAAAAGACCGGAGAGTATAAGTTCATCACCAAGATTGACTCCGCCGTAATTACCAAGAATAATCAGGCGTTTTTTTTGCATTTCGAATCAATAATGGGTTCTCTCCAAAAACTTGGTTAAGGATTTATTTCTTATCCTCTTCGGTTTTCGGTGCTTCTTCAGCATTCTCGGTCGCTGCTTCGGCTTGTTCGTTCACAGGCGATTGAACCTCTTCTTTTCCATCGGCTTCAGCGCTCTCTTGTTCAACTGGTTCTTCGGTAACGATTCCTGCAGCATCACGTGCGGCTGCAGCCTCATTCATCTGCTGAATTTCATTATCGGTGTAGAACCTCTCTTTCAAACGTGCTGCTTTTCCTCGCAGACCACGCATAAAATACAGCTTGCTGCGGCGAACCTTTGCTTGTTTTACGAGCTCGATTTTTTCGATTAATGGTGAGTGGACCATAAATACTTGTTCTACCCCAATACCACCGACAATCTTTCGAACGGTGATACTTGCCGATACGCTTGATGAGTTTTTCACCTCGATCACCAATCCTTCGAACATCTGCGTTCGTTCTTTATCACCCTCGCGTATCTTTCGATAAACACGAACTGTTTGTCCGGCTTTATAGGTAATTGCACCTTGTTTTTTGCCTTCCTGTTGAAGATCTTCGATACGTACGGTCATCTGATAAAAAAATTAATGCTGGATGAATGGCTCGATAAGATTGGCGATTTTGTTTACCAGAACGACATTCTTCGGGCCGGTTACCAGGTCACGGCTGAATTGGTCATTACATTCCAATCGGTAGATAAAATCCTCTCGTGTGAACACAGAATAGCGGATTTCTTGTTTCAGCTCGTTTGCCAGTTCCCGAGAAAGATAGTCGGAAAGTTTCTTTTTGTCAAGATTTCCTACAACTGCCAAATCGACCGAACTCGGCGCGTCGACGAAAGTCCCCGATAAAATCAAAAGATCGAGCCGCCCCATACGTGCGATTTTCTTTGCGATTTTTACACTCTCCCCTTCTGTCTTTTGAAAGATGGCACGCAGTTCGTCTAATATCGTAAATGCAGGATTGATCTTATAATATTTTTTTCGTTCTCGGGTTTTACTGGTGAGCATGCCGATTTTTTCAAGATTCTCCAGCTCGCGACGAATCGAATTGATCTGCTCGTCGAGATCACGCGTCAGTTCACGCACAAAATATTCCTGCCCATCTGCCGAAAGCAGAAAGACACGAAGTAGTTTTACGCGGGTGGCTGATGAGAATAATGCTTTCAGCACATTAATTAAGTAGATCAATAACGTTCAAAATTTTTACTCATTTTAAATTATCAGTCAAGATGTTTTTCGTGCATTGCGCTTTGCTCCAAGCAATCATGTGAAGAATCGATGTGTTCGGCACTCATAACTGCATTTTCTAATGAACATTTTTTTTATTCATAAAATCGGTGGCATTTTTTCTCAATCATCGTCATACTTTTGTAGGATCTAATCAAAAACTATGCAACCAGAAAAAACCATGATCCGCGTATGCAACGGAAAAAAATGCCGACACTTCAACCAAAAGAACTTTCAGTACCTACAAGATCAGGTAACCGATGCAGAACGCGATAAAATCGAAGTCGAACAGTGCACATGTTTGGGTCAGTGTAAAACAGCACCCAATGTTCTTGTGGTTCACAAAGGGCTTCGAAGAACCGTTTCGCATGCCAACCCGCAAAACGTAAAGCGAGAACTTGATGCGATCCGGCAGGGAAAAAAACCATCTGAGATAGTGCCGAAAAAACCTGCCAGCAGTGCAGTGAACAGCTTACTTTCGGGCGGCTTTTAAAAAATGACTCCCTCAGGCGACATTTTTTTTCGGCAACTGGAAGTCGGACCGATGCAGAACTTTGTGTATATTATTGGCTGCCCGCACAGCAAAAAGGCAGCCGTAATCGATTGTGGCTTTGAGCCCGAAATTATAACCGCAAGTTTAGATGAAGCCGGCTACTCGCTCGAAAAAATACTCTTAACCCATTTTCACTACGACCACACGGGCGCTGCGGATCAACTGGGTAAACAAACAGGTGCCAAGATTTTCGCCCACCCCAATGGCGAGAATAAGCGAGGAAAAGTCGCGAGTAGTGGTATGTGGATTATTCCTCAGAGTTATCAACACATTACCGAAGGAGACACGATATCGCTCGGAAACCTGCAGATAGATTGCCTTTTAGCACCCGGTCACCAGAGTGATCATCTCTTGTATGTGTGTAACTCTTACTTATTCACCGGCGACACGCTGTTCATCGAAAAGATCGGCCGAACCGACTTGCCAGACGCAAACCCGATTGCAATGGAAAACAGTTTGAACAAAATTATTGCACAAAATGGTGAGCTGATTGTATGCCCAGGGCATGATTATGGCTCTGTAACTCTGCGAAAACTAAAATATGAGATTCGTAAAAACCCATACCTGATGCGGCTCGTTTGAATAAAATATTTGTTCTATTTCGATGAATGCTTCTTTGCCGCTTTGGCAAAAGCCAAAAAGAGTGGGTGCGGTCTTTGTGGCCGGCTCAAGAATTCGGGATGAAATTGGGTACCGAGCATAAACGGATGATCCTCGATCTCGACGATCTCGACCAGTTTTTTATCGGGGGATAATCCCGAAAACACAAAACCGGCTTTTTCAAAAGCCGCCTGAAAATCGATATTGAACTCATAGCGATGTCGATGTCGCTCCGATACTTTTTTCTCGCCATATGCTTTTGCTGCAATCGTGTCTGGCTTTAAAACACAAGGCCAAGCTCCCAGGCGCAGAGTTCCTCCTTTTTTTATCGATTCGTACTGCCCCGGTAAAAAGTGAACAATCTTATTTTTGGCATGGGGTTGAAACTCTTCGCTCGTTGCATTCTTTATCTCTAATACATTGCGGGCATACTCAATCGCCATGATCTGCGAACCTAAGCACAATCCAAAATACGGCAACTTGTTTTCACGGGCATATTTGGCAACCATGATCTTTCCTTCGATTCCTCTTGTGCCAAAGCCTCCGGGTACAAGCACTCCCCTCACCTCTTCTAACCGACTCCATTCTTTTTTTACACCTTTTTCGATCTTTTCCGTATCGATCCACACCAGCTCGAGCTTACGACCAATCGCAATCGCAGCGAATTTCATCGATTCGATTACCGAAAGATAGGCATCATCGAGACCGATATATTTGCCCGCCATCCCGATTTTTAACGGCTCTTCGGTTTTCAACATTCGGTCGATCATTTTTTGCCACTCTTTCATTTTGGGCTTAATCTCTGGCAAGTTCAATTCTCGCTCTAAAACTGCCGAAATATTCTGCTGCTCAAAAATAAGTGGAACCTCGTAAATACTCGAAACCGTTGGTGCGGCAATAACAGCATCTTCACGGGTATTACAAAAGCGAGCGATTTTTTGTAGCAATTCTTCAGGTATTTCTTGATCGGCTCTGGCAATGATGATTTCGGGCTGAATACCGGTTTTGCGAATCTCGCGTACCGAGATTTGCGTTGGTTTCGTTTTTAATTCACCGGAACCTTTCAAATACGGCAAAAGTGTTAAATGCACCGAGAGTGCGTTTTCGGGTCCTTTTTCTTGACGGATCTGTCGCACCGCCTCTAAAAATGGTTCTCCTTCAATATCCCCCACAGTGCCCCCGATCTCAACGACGAGGATATCGGCCTTGCTCGCTTTGGCAGCCTTATTGATACGGCTTTTAATCTCATCAACTATATGTGGCACCACCTGAATCGTTCCTCCTAAATAATCGCCCTGGCGCTCTTTTTCGAGAACATGACGATAGATTTTACCGGTCGTAACACTCGAATACTCTGTTAGATATTCGTCGATAAAGCGCTCATAATGACCTAAGTCAAGATCGGTCTCGGCGCCGTCATCGGTAACGAACACTTCACCATGCTGATATGGCGACATCGTACCGGGGTCGACATTCAAGTACGGATCGAGCTTTTGTACGGCAACTCGAAAACCGGCGGTTTTCAAGATTTTAGCGATGGAGGCCGAAGCTATTCCTTTTCCTAAGGAACTGCAAACTCCACCGGTAACAAAGACAAATTTAGGCATGAATCTATTTTATGGAATTAAGCGGTAAAAAACAAATCAAGTTTATGAGAAAGCTTATTGAATAGCAATACCAATTATTGTATAATTACAAGATAAACACTTTACCAAGACATTTGACGCAGAAACCACTCCCCGAAGTGCTCGATACGATTATTGTCGGTGCCGGCCCTGCCGGCATGAGCGCGTGTGTTTATGCCGCTCGTCGCAAGCTAAAAACACTACTCCTTTGCGGTAAGATCGGGGGAACCCTGCAGTGGCACTCACGAACCGAAAACGCTACCGGCGTAACCAAAGCAGTGGCCCCGGGAGTTTTAAAGATGTTCGAGGATCATCGGAAAATCGGTGACCAGGTAAACAGCGAAATCGACCTTTGGGTTCATGAACACGAAAAAGTCCAACTCGTTGAAAAAAATCGTCAGCTGTTCGAAGTCTCCACCGAAAAGAACACATCGTATCTTACCAAGACATTGATTATTGCTTCGGGGCGAACTCCGAAAAAACTCGATATTCGCGGTGAAAAAGAAGCGATCCGCGGCAATGGCATGTCACAAGCGAATTCGTCTGATGCACCGATCTACAGAAACAAAAAAATGGTAGTCATCGGCGGCGGCGACAACGCTCTCGATGTGGCGATCCAACTGACAAAGCTGACGAGCGATATTACAATACTCACCGATCTACATGATTTTCAGGCTTCGCCCGAGCTCATCGAGCAAGTAATCGATGAACCGAAGATTACGATAATCCAAGGAGTCGCGATTCTTCAAATACTCTTGGGTGACAATAATAAGGTTTGTGGCGTGGAGTATGGCCACAACGGTATTCATAAAACAATCGATTGCGAAGGCATTTTTAAAGATATTGGGAGTTATGCCGAAACCCTGTTTGTAAAGAATTTTTTACTACTCACCGAAGACAACGAGATTCGCATCGACCGTGAAT
>CAZOZW010000017.1:2750-16560 GCA_964584385.1 uncultured Candidatus Peribacteria bacterium | reverse complement strand
CTTCAAGAAACTCTTTGAATTTTTCTTGCACCTCACAAAAGATCTCAGAATCGAGTTGAATCAGCTCATCACCGCTAAAATTGGCCAACACGAAATCTGATGTATTTTTGAATTTTGTCATTCGTTCAGCCGAATCGACGCCGATTTTTATGCGCGGAAAATTTTGGGTACCCAAACCGGCAATAATACTTTTAATGCCATTATGTCCACCGGCACTCCCCTGCTCGCGCGAGCGCACTTTACCGAATACCATGTCTTTATCATCATGAATCACCAAAACATTTTTTGGGTCGATCTTGTAAAACGATGCCAGAGCGGCAACCGCTTTTCCGCTCAGGTTCATAAATGTGTTCGGCTTTAAAAACCACACTTTTTCGCTCACATGTTGGATTGAGACGGCTTCTCCAAAAAACTTCTTTACCTCAACCATTGGTTCGTACGATTCTTTTTCGAACAACCATTCGGCAAAAAGCCACGCCACATTGTGACGGGTTTTTACATATTTAGCGCCAGGATTTCCCAAAAAAACAACGAGTTTCATCGCCGATTTTTTACCAAAAAACCACATAAAAAACTATCGACGCGCTTTTTGCGCAAAAATATCCGGTTCGAACTCAAACTCTTGTTTACCGATTATTATCGGCGTTCCGCGCCCGGCTCCCAGCTTGATCAATTGCGACTCGATTCCCATCTTTCGTAATACGTCACGAACGCGCATTACCGCTTCGGGGTTGGTAAAATCGGTTTGTACAACGATCTGTTCGATTCGCACACCGCTGATACGAAACCCCTCTGCTTCGGGTTCGATGGTAAATGCCTTCGGATTCACGGTTAAATGCGGCCGAAATACCTGCTTCTCGCGCTCTGGCTGGTCATCGCTAAGATCATCACTTGCTTTTTGCGCTTCAACGAGTTCAAACGCTTTATTGAGTAATGCATCAATGCCAATACTCGCCACCGCCGAGATCACAAGAATATCCTTTTGCCTGGTTTTCGTTGCTGTCGCAAAATCTTTGATCATCATTTTCTCAAGCTCCGCATCGGCCCCCAGAACATCGGCTTTCGAAAGCGCGATGATCTCTGGTTTTTTTGCAAGCTCTGCGCTGTAGGCTTTTAGTTCTTTGCGAATCACTTTGTAATCTTCTGCCGGATTATTGGAGGTAAGATCGACCAAATGGATCAAAACCCGATTGCGCGCGATGTGACGTAAAAAGTCATGTCCTAATCCCCTCCCCTCGTTGGCGCCCTCGATCAATCCCGGTATATCGCAAAAGACGATCGATCGCTCATCGGAAAGCTTTGCCACGCCCAGATTCGGTATGATCGTCGTAAACGGGAAATCACCGATCTTAGGCTTGGCGGCTGTTATGCGCGAAATAAGAGTAGATTTACCGGCACTCGGCACACCGATAATGCCGACATCGGCAACGAGCTTGAGTTCGAGCCTCATCTCGCGGCTTTCACCAGGTTCACCCAATTCGGCAAATCGCGGAGCCTGCCGCGTACTGCTTGTAAAATGGGCATTACCGAATCCGCCACGTCCACCCACCGCCGCCACGAAAATATCACCATGCTTTGCCATATCGCAGAGCAGCTCATCGCTTTGCGGGTCAAACACCTGTGTACCCACCGGTACGGTTATGATCAAATCATCCGCCGAAGCCCCATGCATATGTTGCGGCATTCCGGGCGTACCTTTTTTAGCCTTGAAGACTTTTCTGGTGTGAAGATTCAGTAAAGAGTTCAAATTCTCATCCGCTTTCAGCAATACATCACCGCCCCTGCCGCCATCGCCGCCATTGGGCCCGCCCTTGGCAATATACTTCTCTCGCCGAAAAGCAATCAATCCGTCGCCGCCTTTACCGGCGTGTACCGCTATTTGTGTATGATCGCAAAACATCGTACAGGTTTTACCTCAATCGACTAAAACTAGCAATACATCATCGCTCAGATACTCTTAATAATTTGTGGGATTGCTTCATCGATTATGCAAAGTGAGATTACGTTGTAATGTCGTATTTTAAGATTCACCAAAGAAAAAAGCGCCTTGTAACCAAAGGCGCCCAAAAGAAATTCACTCGCTTGCTTCACTACCTTTTCAAGCTTTGTCCGCAGCGGCAGGTATTTTGAACCGTTTGAGGATGCACACTCCCCACGATATATTTTACGTAAAACGGATGTGTATTTCCTTGTACGAATAGATTCATCCGCTTAATGCTGCCTACCAGTGGCACTCGAAGAATAGACTTCATGCGATCGCTTTTATACGGGATCAGCATTACACTCCTTCTTGGGGCGATGCCGATATCGACTGAGATGGAATCTTGCCAATCACCGCCTTTCCCATGAGCTATGGCAGACTCTATTATCAAAACGAATTTGCGATAGCTCATGCGGTTATCGATATTCAATGTGAAGGGAGTCGACTGTTCGAGCAGGATAGAGTTCTCCTCATCTTTTACTTGTCGCCCGTATTGCATAATCGATACAACCAGGAGCTCACTAGTACTTGTGGTCATCGAAATTACTCCAGTGGTGAGAATGAACATCGTGATCGAAGCGAAGCGCTTTATAAAGAAAAAGGCGTCGCTTTCATTTATGACTATGAACAATAATTTAATATTCAGCAACCATTTCTTCTGTTCGCACTGTAAATCACCGCTTATGTTTGACATGCAGCAGCCAATTCGGGCAGAATCTCATGGCAATTTTGCGTGGGAGGCTCAAAAAGCCATTTGTACCACTTTTCTCTCTTATATACTTCATGCCAAAACATGGAAAAAAGTATCGCAAAGCCCAAGAGCTGATCGATGCAGAAAAACTGTATTCACTCGATGAAGCAGTTGCGCTTGTTAAAAAAACAGCAACCACCTCGTTCGATGCCACCGTTGAAGTGCACATTTTAACCGGTGCAAATGTAAAGCACGCCGATCAGATCGTGCGGGCAACCGTAACACTACCGGCAGGAACCGGAAAAACGAAAAAAATCGCCGTCTTCTGTGCCGACGATAAAGCCGAAGAAGCGAAAAAAGCCGGCGCCGATGTTGTTGGTGCCGATGAATTGATCGAAAAAGTGCAAAAGGGTGAAATCGATTTCGAAGTCGCCATCGCAACCCCCGACATGATGAAATCACTGGCAAAAGTGGCACGGGTTTTGGGGCCGAAAGGATTAATGCCTTCGCCAAAATCGGGCACGGTAACGACCGATATCGCAAAGGCTGTTGAGGAGCTGAAAAAAGGGAAGATCGAATTCCGAACCGACAAAACCGGTATCATCCATTCGATTCTCGGAAAAGCATCATTTACTGAAAAAGACTTGGTTGAAAATGCCAAAACTTTATTCAAATCGATTACCGATAACAAACCGAGCGGAGTAAAAGGAACATATATAAGAACCGTTTCGATCTCATCATCGATGGGGCCGGGCATAAATATCGATCCATCAGAAGTTTCAGCATAACGTGCTTAAACTCCTCTTTATCGGAGACACCTTTGGCAGAGCGGGTCGCCGTGCGGTAACCCGCTTTTTGCCTCGTTTAAAACAAGAGCACGATTTTGATCTGGTGATCCTAAATGCCGAGAATCTGGCAAACGGCAAACTTCCCACCGAAAAAACAATGATCGAGATGGAACAAGCCGGCGTTGATCTTTTCACTGGTGGGAATCATAGTTTTCAAGATGAAAAGATCTACGAAACCAGTCGCCAAAATCTGATTCGTCCGGCGAATCTTGAAGATGATGCACCGGGAATCGGCTATAAAATCATCGAAAAGAACGATTTCCGTATCGGTGTTATCAATCTCATCGGCAGGGTATTTATGAGCCTGCCGGCAAAGTGCCCGTTCCGCTTTACCGAAAAAGTACTACAAGAATGGCAAGACGAAAAACTTGATGTGATATTCGTAGATCTTCATGCCGAAACCACGAGCGAAAAAGCGGCTTATTTTCATGCCTTTCGTGGCAAGGTTACGGCGATCGTCGGCACCCATACGCATGTTCCAACCAGCGATGCCACCATTTGGCCAGAAGGTACTTTTACCCAAAGCGATGTCGGCATGACCGGCCCGGTCGAATCGGTGATCGGGCTAGAGAGAGAAAGTGGTATTGCCAATTTCTTAAATCCCATCGGCAAAAAGAAGTTTATCCCAAGCCTAGAAAGAGCGGTTTTCCGCGGTTTATCGCTGGACATCTCCGCAAAAAAAACAGATACTTTCACCACATTTGAGTTTTACGAAGAAAACGAATGAATAGTACCAATTACGGACCGGGTCCAAACCGCAAAGGCAACAGTGGCCCAATATCGTTTTTAGTGTTCGTCTTTTTGCCGATCATCGCTTTTGCAATCGGCTGGATCGCAGGTGAGAATCGGGTTCGAAGCGAAGATTCACCGGCGGCGATCCAAATCATCGACTCGGGTGAGCAAAACGAGGTCCAACCAGGAGTAGATACGATAGACGTTGCTTTGCTCAAAGATGCACTCAAAATCGTACAGAATAAATTCGTCGAGCCAGATAAAATTGATCCCGAAAAAATAAAATACGGTATTGTCCAAGGAATGATCTGGTCACTCGAAGACCCCTACAGCGAATTTATGACCCCCGAAGAAAGTGCCGATTTCGAACTTGATCTTGCTGGCGATCTCGAAGGCATCGGTGCCGAAATGACAGTACGCCAAGGAGCGGTTATCGTTGTTTCACCTTTGCGCAATTCCCCTGCCGAACGTGCCGGCCTATTGCCCGAAGATATAATTTTAGAAGTTGACGGCGAGGAAGCATCCGGAGAGAAATTTTTACAGGTGATCGATAACATCCGTGGTGAAAAAGGAACAGCCGTAAATTTGAAGATTCTTCGTCCATCCGACGGCGAAGAACTTGAGCTTGAGATCGTACGTGAAGAAATCCATGTCAATAGTGTCGAACTGATTACGGAAGATAATATTGCGATCATCGAAGTCAGCCAATTCGGCGACACTACCGATGCCGAATTCGAAACCGCTCTTGCCGGTGCACTTGCCTCAGACCCTCGCGGCATAATTCTCGACTTGCGCTTTAATAGCGGCGGCTATTTAGATAAAGCCGTCGATATGGTTTCGGCATTTCAAAAGACCGGCAAAGTCGTTATACAAAAAGGTCGCCCGCCCGAAACAAGCACACTCTACACCAATGGCAATGTAAAAACCGATCTGCCCTTGGTGGTGCTTCAAAACCGCGGTTCGGCGAGTGCCAGCGAGATCGTCGCCGGAGCCCTGCAAGACTTAGGCAGAGCGGTAGTGATAGGCACGCAGAGTTTTGGGAAAGGGACGGTGCAAGAACTAGTACCGATGGATAACGGCGCGAACCTACGAATTACGATTGCAAAATGGCTTACTCCCAATGGTACCGATATCGGCAAAGTGGGAATCACACCCGATTTAGAGATCGACCGCGTAACCGAAGATTTCGAAAACGACCGCGACCCGCAAATCGAAGCTGCACTGCGTTATTTGCGCGGTGAATCGTTAGATGAGATTCGAGCATCACTTGGCACAGAAGCTGTAGAGTAAGTTCTTTCTAGTTCAGACCTAGATAATCACCTAAGTTCAGCAACTTAAGCAATTCCGCTCTCTTCATTGTCATCTCTCGTCACCACTTTCTTCGTACATACGCTTGTTATAAACCTCTGAATAGGACTAAAGATCAGCGGAAAAAGAAAAAATAATAGTAAAACAATGAGCGAATACAGAAAGCCCAGCAAGAGTGTCGTTACCCATGACTCAAAAAATACATGTGCTGAGCAAATCGCGCCAACTTCATCAAAAGTCCAACAGTTAAATCCTAATGGTACGATGTATCTCAATTGATCAATTATACTTTCGGAGATACCCACTGCGATAACTCCCATATAGATATCTAGATATGGAACCAACTGAAGGAATGCCTTTCCAATTGCCCCTCTCGTTAAACGTTTCGACGATTGCTGTAAATTGTTTTGCAAAAAAAACATATCCAGACGGCAGTATGCCAGCCACCATGTAAGCATTCCAAATAAAATACCCAACACCCATGCCGCTGCATCATTCATCTGTAATGCAAAGTACCACGCAACAACAGTATTGATCGCAACCACTATTATCCATTTTATTCTGATGCGTTTGTCGGCAGGGAGTTTTAAAATCATAAGCTAAAGCATAATCTAGGTAATATATCACTTTCTACGTCCGACTTTCAATATAATATCTTGCCTAATCTTAACAACCAAATAGATTCGATAAAAAGAAGACATTAAGGCGCACATCACCGCCTTAATGTCTTCTTTTTCATTATTGATTAAGAGAACAAACCACAAACCAATAACGCGCCACCTGCTTTCAGAAACACAAAAAACCTGTACAATACCAAACGTGAATAAATACGAAGAACAATACAAGGCTGCAAAACAAATGCTCAACAAAGAGCAACTGCAAGCCGTTGAGACGATTTTTGGACCGGTATTGGTAATTGCCGGCCCCGGTACCGGAAAAACCCAGGTGCTGGCAACGCGCATTGCCGAGATATTAAAAAAAACCGACACCAACCCGAAACAGATACTAGCGCTTACCTTTACCGAAGCCGGTGTTACCGCAATGCGTAATCGCTTACGCGGATTGATCGGCCCAGCGGCACACTCGGTCAAGATCAATACTTTTCATGGTTTTTGCGCCGATACGATTTCGCGCTTTCCCGAGAAGTTTTTGTTCAGCAGCCAGCTCGAAACCGCCGATGATTTAAGCCGCATCCGCATCATCCGCAGCATATTAGAACAAAATGATTTTAAACATCTTTCCCCATTTGCCGCACCGAATTTATATCTGCGCGATATTCTCGGTAAAATCTCGGGGCTAAAACGAGAGGCAATTACCCCAGATGATTTTTTACAGGTGATCGAACAATTACAGAGCGAGTTTGATGCAATACCGGATGACGAAAAAACGAATCCGAAAACCGGCAAATGGAAGATAAAATACAGCGATCAATTCAAAAAAATTGAAAAATGGTTCGAACTGCAATTGATCTATAAAAACTACGAAGAGAGCATTAAGCGGCAGGGCTTGATGGATTTTGACGACCAGATCATGTTTTTGCTCAATGCTCTTAAAACCGACGACGATTTATTGCTCACGCTGCAGGAAGAAAACTTGTTCTTTTTAGCCGATGAGTTTCAAGACAGTAACGGAGCACAAATGGGCTTGCTCGAATTATTAGCGGGCGATGAAGCGAATCCGAACTTGTTTGTCGTGGGCGACGATGATCAATCGATCTATCGATTTCAAGGCGCGAATCTCGAAAATATCATCCGCTTTATCCGCAAATACCCCGGCGCGATGCGGATTCCGCTTACTGCTAATTATCGCAGTACAAAGCAAGTTCTCGATTTTGCCGAACAAGCGATCGCCAGCAGCAACGAGCGGCTCACCACCGAACTGCCAGAACTAGATAAGCACTTACATACCCCACTTGAAAAAAGTGGCGAACTACCAAAATATTACGAATTCGATACTGGCGAGGCTGAGCAGTTCTTTGTACTCACAAAAATCCGCGAGCTTGAAAAAGCGGGCACTCCCCTCTCAGAAATCGCCGTCTTGTGCCGTACGAATTCCGAGGGGCGCCACTATTTACACTATTTTGAGAACAACGAACTCCCTGCCGTGTTCGCCGCTCGTAGCAATGTGCTCAGCGATATTCGCGTGCGGCAATTGCTCGATCTATTGCGTTTGATCGAGTCTCCGAGTGATAATCGTTTATTTTTTGAGGTACTGCATCATGCCAATTGGCAATTGCAAAGTGATGAGATTTGGCGTGCCTGGCGCATCGTTAAAACCGCGAAGACGAATTTTTACGAGTTGTTCTCAAAACCCGAAGAAAAAGACGGCTTGTTCGATCAAACTATTGAACTTGCTGAATCGACCACAGAAAAAATCGGTAAGATTTGCAACTGCCTCACCATGTGGAACGACGACCGCCGAGGCATGAATTTTGCGGCGTTTTTTCAAAAAATGCTGACCGATTCCGGCTTTATCGATTTTGTCCTCACACAAAACGACCGCCTCGAAACCCTCAATCACCTTAATTCATTATTTGCCGAGGTCAAAAACCTTTCGCGTAATAAACATGATTTCTCGCTTGATGAGTTTCTCGAAAACATCGAACTGCACGAAGAATTCGAAGTACCGATCAGCAGTAGAATGTTGCAAACCCCCGAAGAAGCAGTACGGATTCTAACCGCCCATAGTGCAAAAGGACTCGAATACAACACCGTTTTTGTGACCAATCTTGCCGCCAAAACCTGGGGCGATCGCAAGAATATCGACAAGCTCCCACTCCCCGATGATTTGATGAGCCTGCCACAATCGGCGGATCATGCCAACGAAGAAGAACGGCGTTTGTTTTTTGTAGCGATTACGCGGGCAAAAGAAAAACTTTTTTTGTGCTGCCCGCTTGTAAACCAGCGCGGCAGTTCGCAATCGCCGAGCAGATTTTTAGATGAAGTGGATCAAAAACTCTACCAAGCAGAAGACGCAAGTTCGTATCAGGCAGCGGTGTTCGACCGATTAAAAGCCGAACTGCTCGCTTCGCCAAAACACAGCGATTCCAAAGACGAAGCCCTGATCAAACAGATTGTGACCGATGAGCGATTTGCGCTTTCTTCAACAGCATTCGAGAACTACAAGCTCTGCCCGCGCAAGTTTTTATACGAAAACGTTTTACGTGTGCCGGGCGTAAAAGCACCGGCGGCGGCCTTGGGCAGCGCAATGCACAAAGCGCTCGAGATCTATTTCGGCATGTATGCGCGCGATGATCGATTGCCACAAAAAGCTCTGTTGATCAAAACCTTTGAAAAAGCGCTTGAAAAAGAGATTTTAACAGGAGCCGAACACGACGCTGCCATCAGCCACGGCACCGAACTGCTCAACGCGTATCATGAATCATCGAAACAAGATTTTATTAAGCCGCTCGCCACCGAGATGGACTTCTTTACCCATCACGTTCGATTACAAAACGAAGTCCCGTTAACCGGTAAAATCGATAAAGTCGAACCGATCGATTCGATAGGCAAATCTGCCCGCGTTATCGACTATAAAACCGCCAAACCAAAATCATCGAATATGATAATGGGGCACACCAAATCAGCCGCCACCGACCCCTTAGCAGGCAGCATGTATCGTCAATTACAGTTTTACAGCATTCTGACAAATGCAAGCTCGCAATTCAAATGGCATTGTAATACCTTTCGCCTCGACTTTTTAAAACCGGATGCCAGGGGCAAATTCATCAATCGTGAATTCATTATTGAGCCCGAAGACACCAAAGAGCTTGAACAAGAGATAATCAATGTTTGGCAGCAAATACAGAACCTGGCATTTTTAAAGCAAAATAAACCGTGTTCTATTGCGCAGAACAATCGCGGCGAATGCGAGTATTGCAAATTGTTTACGAGGGAGTAAAGGCGATCGAGAGAGGTAGACTCGTTGCTGAGAATAGATTTCTTTCGGAGAATATGGATTTAGGATATATGATTCAGGAGGATAGGAATTAGAGATTAGAGGTTGAAAGTTGGTCGATGCAAAAGAAACGGACTGGACACCATCAAAAATGGAGTAAGAAGTGAGCAAAGATTCTGTGCCTTTTTGAAAGGAATCGATTCTAGCATAACCCGAATTGATAGAGGCGTATTGCATACGCCCGAACTCGTGCCAAGATATAAAAATACTGCATTAAAACGTAGCTCGCCGTATTAATGCAGTATTTTGCAGAAAGTACAGTCAACGCAAAGTGATGAATGATAACTGCTCGTTGCTATCTGTTTTCTGTTCCTAGTTTTATGATTTCTGTGCTTTGTTTATAAGTTCGCGTGGTCTCACCAAATAGCTGACATACAAAAACGGTGTATCGATCAGCGCTACCAGCAGCTTTATTGCATAGGTTGCAAAAGCGACTTCCCAGAATATCTCAAGCGGAATCACACCTGCGAATTCGTAGCCAAAGGCGCTAAAGGTGGTAATGCCGATAATTGTAAAAAGGAATGTGTCGATTGCTTGTGAGATCAAAGTCGATGCATTGTTCCTAAGCCATAAAAACCGTTCATTGGTCAGCGTTCGAAAAAATCGATATAAGTACACATCGATTGTTTGAGCAATGGCAAATGCAATCAACGAACCAAGCAATATTCGCGGTGTTAACGAAAAAATCGTCGAGAGTGATTCGTGGGCAAAATCGAACTCCGCCGGTTCGAACAGCAACAGTACTTGTGTTGCCACCACAAAGAACAAGCTAGCGATGAATCCGACTGCAACCGATTGCAACGCCACTCGTTTACCGTAGTGTTCAGAAAGCAGATCGGTCAACAAAAAGATCGTGCCATAGAGCGCATTACCACCGGTAACCGCTAGGCCGAAGAGCATGAAAGACTTAGTGACGAAAATATTCATCACCACCGAAAAAATACCGATCAGCACAAATACATACATCTTACCCATGCGAAAGGCGGCAAGTGCCAAGCAAAGCAAGAACAGGGTAAAACCGATAAAAGTGAGTTCATTTATTCCCATCCGAATTCTTCTTCTGAAAGAGCATTGCGGCGTATTTTATGCACGCGTCGTTTGAGCGATTTTACCATTGCCGCATACACGCGTTGGGTAACGATATCGCGCTCGAAAAAGTAATTCAATAACTCGCGTTCCATTGCCAAACAGTTTCGCTTCGTAAGGTAGAATTTATGGTTTTTCAAAAATGCGGGGTATTCTTTTTCGATCTCGAACTGCTTTTCTTGCGCATTCTGATGCCACTTATGATACTGATATCGCACTTTTTCGAGCACATCGCCCTCTAAGAACAAACCATTATTTTCAAGCTCATCGATATGCTTGAGCACATTCCATGCCGAAATCCGTCGGGCACGGTACCGCTCATGTTTTTGGATGATGCGGCTTTTCTTCCAACGATTTATACGGCGGCGGATAAACGGAATATACGCAAGCACTCCCAGCATATCGCGGTATCGACGTTCTTCTAGCTTAATTCGTTTATTAAACGGAACAATCGACTTCTTTTTCTCTTGCACTCGCGCCATCAACAAGCGTTCACGCTGGCGTTCGGTGCTGCCGGCAAGCTCTGCCAACACGTTTTCGCTGATCTCTTCGGCAGCGAATAACTGGTGATAGATTTTTCGTTCAACGCCAAGGCAATGTTTTTTTAGGATTAACAGCAGCTCATTCGCCGAAAAGATCTTTTTTTCTTTGAACAAGCGCTGAATCTTATCGTTCGCTTTTGCTTCGGATTTTCGGTAACTGCTCGATATTTGTTGAAAAACGTCTTCACTGATGTAGTGTTTCTTGTAGATTTTCTTCAAATGCTCGCGCATCGCATGCGCTACCAATACATGGCTTTCTTCGATCTCAAGGATGTCTACCGGAGTAAAGTTCATCAGCCCGAATTTCCTCAGCATCCATTTGATTGTCGTCGCATTCACCAAGAACAAGAAGATGATTACCGAAACCGTCATCGCTTGAAGCATTTGCAGATCTTCGTACCCTTCGGGGATAAGCAGCAGCATTACGACCGCCAAAGCACCACGAAGCCCGCCATGAGCGGTTATAACCTGCCACGAGAACGGTACTTTATTATGGATGTTTTTTGTAAGCAGATTGATTCCGCTCAGAACGGGAATAACGGCAATAAACCGGACAATCACGACAATCCCGATTGCCGCTAACGAATAAGACCAATAATCATAAGATGATGAATGTGCGACCGCGATCCCGATCAGAATAAACACCAATGAATTTACGATGAACGCCATGTAATCCCAGAACTGCTCCATGTTCTCCAGAATACTCGGCGAAATCTTATTCCGTCCGAAATTCCCCAGAATCACACCCGACACCACAGTTGCAATAATCCCCGAAACGCCGACATGCTCGGCGAACAAAAAGGTCGAATGGGCTAGTATCATCGCCAATGTCATTTCAACATTCCGATTTTCGCGTACCTTTTCGATAAATTTGGAGAAAAACACACCCATCAGCACGCCGAACAGAATACCGCCAAAGACATTGAATAAAAACCCACCGGCACCGGTAAAGATGATTCGCTCGTTCATAATGCCCATCCCCGAGGGTGATACCATAACCAATCCCAGAACGATCTTAAAAAGCACCAAGGCCGTACCATCGTTGAATAAGCTCTCGCCTTCCACAATCATCCGTAATCGACGCGGCGCACCAACTTCTTTAAACGTACCTAAAACCGCGACCGGATCGGTTGCAGAGATGATCGCCCCGAAAAGCAATGCTGTTAACCAACTCACACCCATGATATAATGAAGTGCAGCACCGATCACGGCAAACGAGATCAGCATCGAAAGCACCGCCAATCCGCTGATAGCCGGCAAACTTTGGCGCAATTGGGTGAACCGCAGATTAAACGCCGACTCAAACACCAAAACCGGCAAGAAGATGTAAAACACAACATCTGCCGAAAGACTGAAATTCCCGAGATGATCGATAAAATCGCGCAGAAATCGATATTCGGCAAAAATCGAGCCATCCCAACGAGCGATGACAAAATCGGCGAACACCGCAAAGCCAACACCTAATAACACCAAAATCAGCGTGAATGGAATGCGGATTTTATTAGTGATCAGTTGTAAAAATGATGCTGCAAATAGAAAAAACAGCAAGGTAAGAATGGTGAAAAACAAATGGTTGTCCTTCATACGAACATCAAATTACAGTGAATTTATTCTACAGAATCCTTTAAAAAAGAAAAGGATAATTCATAAAATGGTAAAATTGTAGACGATTTCGAAATTCATCTTTTGCATTTGGCGCGGTTTGGTATTATTGAGGCACTTTATCATTTTACGATGAATCTCAGCGACACCGAATTGATCGAAGCGATTGTAGATGCGGTAACGGTAACCGACCTGCTTGGCTACACCAAACTGCACACCGGTAAGGTGCGCGATATTTACGAGCATGGCGACAATAATATATTGATCAGTACCGATCGCCAGCTGCCGCCAATCCCTTTTAAAGGACAAGTGCTCAATTCGCTATCGGCGTTTTGGTTCCGTGAATTAAAAGATATTTTTCCGAACCATCTTATTGCTACACCCGATCCGGCGGTAGCAGTTGTAAAAAAGGCAACGGTGTTTCCGGTAGAGTTTGTGGTGCGCGGGTATATGACCGGCAGCACCGACACCTCGATTTGGCAAAACTACCAAAACGGCGTACGCGATTATTGCGGTCATAAACTCCCCGAAGGCTTGCAGAAGAACGAACCACTCCCCGAAAATATTGTTACCCCAACCACCAAGCCATACGTCGGGCACGATGAATTGATTACGCCGGCAGAGATCATTCAGTGCGAATTGATGACGAAACAGCAGTGGGATAAAGTGAAGGACGCATCACTGAGATTATTCAAGGCCGGGCAACAGCACGCTGCCAAACAGGGATTGATTCTGGCGGATACGAAATTCGAATTCGGGATTGAAAAAAACACGGGTGAGATCTTATTGATCGACGAGATTCTAACCGCCGATAGCTCTCGCTACTGGAAAACCGATTCGTATGAGCAGCGACTAAAAAACGGCGAAGAACCCGAATCGTTCGATAAGGAGTTTTTACGACTCTGGTACCGCGATAACTGCGACCCCTACAGCGAAGCCGAGCTGCCGCCTTTGCCAAACCAGATCCGCGTACGAATGGCGCAACTCTACTTCGAAGCATACGAAGCAATCACCGGCGAAAAATTAGAACCACAACTCGGGGGAGCAGCAAGAATTCAAAAAA
>CAZOZW010000017.1:0-2637 GCA_964584385.1 uncultured Candidatus Peribacteria bacterium | reverse complement strand
AGTAAAAGAAATAAGGTCTCCATCAGAGAGCAAAATTCCTTAATTCTTGTTCTTTATCTTTGCCTTATCTCTTAAAAGCAAAAACAATTTTCAAAAGTAAAAATTCAAAGCAATTCTGCAGCTATAAGTGAAACGTAGTTCCGATCAACTAGAACGAAGCATGACCAAGATACGCTGGCACAAATGTAAGAATTAAGGAGAAGAAATAAGTTTAAGGAATAAGGAAACCAAAACAAGCAAATGCCTTAATTCTTGTTCTTTATCTTTGCCTTATTTCTTTTCATACAAACTTCAGAATAACAGAAAAGGAGACACTAAGGCGTTGTTCCCCGCCTTAATGTCTCCTTTTCTGGTCAATCGACTGCTCAGACTTATTCAGCGAAATTTTCAAAAAACAATGAAGCAATATTCTCATGTTCTACAAAAGCCGCTTCCCCGGTTTTTTCGGGCAGGATGGTGGGCGGGGAAAAATACCGGGGTCTCTTAAACGTAGAAAATTACATTATAATACAACAATCACACCAAGAGTTAAGATTCGAAGTTTATACTCGCGCATTCACCAGCTCACAGGAGACTATAGCGTCGCTTCACGCTATAGTCTCCTTTTTTTATGTATCGATGAATAGAATCTGCAATCACCAAAACACTACCAGGCCACGGTATTTTTAGCAGCTTGCAAGAATATACACACAGCGTAAATCATCAAGACGAATCGAGCTGTGCATAAAACCGGGGCGATAAATGACCGGGATACACTAGGTTTGAACACTCGAAATGCAATCAAGTTATTCTGAATAAACCCAGTCTTGTTACCCGCTGAAGTTCACGGGCGGTAAAAAAGACGGATCCGATCAGAAAGCATTGGCTTAATACGGGTTGTTGCGTTTAAAGCCAGTATTTATATTGGGAATATTTCGAAATTTCATCAGACGATACCATACCACTGTCTTTTGCGCTCAGCCAAATCCTACAGCAAAACGAGAATAGCTGATTTCACCGCTCAATTAATATGCAACTCGAATATCGTAATTCATGATTCTTCATTCGAAATTCATAAATACCATGAATCTCGATAGTGAAAACTCACCCCCGTCTTTATTTATTAAAACAGCTCCCTAATGAACATGCCCGCCAAAATCGCCAATCTCTTTCTTTGAGCCGAAATACCACGCCGCCGCAAAAGTGGTGATCGGCACGCCAAACAGCAGTGCCGTGCTCCCCACAAGTGTTCGCACGATTTCTTCGGATATTGCCTCACTATTAAGCGTTACCCACACCGGTACATCGTTCGTGGCGAATAATAAGAACAGTGGCAGTGCCGCCCCTGCATAAGCGAGCAACAATGTATTCATCATCGACAGCAAATGCTCTTTGCCCACAACCGATGCTTCTGTATACAACTGACGGATGGTGAGGCGCGGGTCGGTTTTTTTGAGCTGCGCCACCACAGTTGCTTGTGCCACCGTAACGTCATCGAGCACGCCCACCGCCCCAAGCAGAATACCGGCGAGCAGAATACCGCGAAAATCACCACTGCCGATTGCCGCCAGTTGCACTTGCATCGCCGCCTCGCTCCCAATACCAAAGAGTTCGGCGATCCGCACTGCAAAAAACGCGAAAACCGCCGAGAATATCAACGTAATACCGGTGCCAAGCAGTGCAATTCCGTTTCGCGCATTAATACCATGAGCGAGCGTCATCGAAACGCCAGCGATTAAAATCGCACAGGTAACACCGGCAAGCAGCGCATTTCCACCCGAAAGAATCCACGGAATCAAGATGATCACGATAATCGCCAGACTTGCCAATAAACCAAGCACTGCAAAAATCCCCTGGGTACGAGTTAGAAGTAATGCGGCAAGTAAGAAAATAACGCACACGATCAAGATCTGCGGAATCCGATAGATCTCAGCGAACGAATATTCACCACTGACGAGCTTTCGAATCACCACCACCTCGCCCACTTCAAGATTGCGCGAGGCAGATTCGCGAAAAATATCACCCGCTTCTATCTCGATTTTTCTTCCGCGTTCGTCACCACCGAGTAATTCGACCTGCATGATTTGAAATGACCCGAATTCATTCTCGCCGGTTTCGACGATATCGACGATCTCGGCTCGTACAAACTGATCAGACTCTTGAGCAAATGCAGGCGTAAGCGGCAGAGCTGCCAAAACAAAAGTGATGATGAAAGTGACGAATAGATTTTTCATGGGATTTTGAGTACGAAATCAGACTAATGGTTTTTTCGAAGAAAACAAGTGCACCGAAATTGATATTGATAAAAACAAAACAGAAGTGGCACAATACGGCGGAATTTTTACGAAGGAATGAAGTTTGAGATTATCCCCAATCGCGCCAAGTGGTTTACACTTTCGGGCATTTTGGTTGGCACTGCCATTGTTTTGATCGGCACATTCGGCCTTAATATCGGTATCGATTTTACCGGCGGAACCGAGCTTACCGTTAAATTCACCGAGGCAACCCCTCAACGTGATGTCTTTCGCGAAGCGTTCGAAGAAGCGCTGGGCGACGAAAAACGCGAAGTGATTGCCAAGTTGCAGGATGGCAGCGGGTACCAAGTGCGTTCGGGCACGCTTACCGAAGAAGAAGTAACCTCGTTCTCGAATACTATCG
>CAZOZW010000016.1:18709-36923 GCA_964584385.1 uncultured Candidatus Peribacteria bacterium | reverse complement strand
AGGAGAAGTCGGAATTTTGGAGTTGAATATGTGGATTTATGGCGGAAATTGACATGTGTCAACAGTGCCTAAGGAGTCACGAAGTGAATGTATGGTTAAAAATTACCGAAGACTCCTTTTTAACAGCAGGAGCAACTCCTTTTTGATATCGAGACGTTTTGCAAAACGTCTCTACGCGCTAGCGAGTCATTGTTTAACTGGCATCAAAAAATACTTCGGAATAATCATTCCTTTTCCAAAGGAATTCGAGGGTGGTGTTGTTCTCATAGATGAGAAATACTACATTAATACGAGGAATGCCGCTTAAGTGTAGTATTTTTTTCGTCAATCGAGAATTATACTCTGAATGATTTGTCGAAAATGAATTGGCAGATAAAACTCCTTCGCCGTTCACCTTATCCTTTTGCGATTCAATCATTAAGGCGCTGATTACCGCTGTGCAACTGTCTTTTGTCTCAGATTTGAGAGTGCGGATTATCGGCGAGCTAAAGAATGGATTTTTTATACGCCTGATTGCAGTAAAAAAGATTTGACAGTGCGCTTAGGCAAGGCTAGTATTTCATTCGATTTATTTTTCTTTTTTAGACAACATATGGCAGACGGTACATTTCAACGTACAAAGCCTCATGTGAATGTGGGAACCATTGGACACGTAGACCATGGAAAAACAACACTTAGTGCCGCAATCGCAACCGGTTTTTCGAAGCTTTACGGCGGAGAGAATTCTGCAAAAAACTTTGCAGAAATCGATAACGCTCCCGAAGAAAAGGAGCGCGGTATTACGATTAATACTTCTCATATTGAGTATGAAACAGAAAATCGTCATTACGCTCACGTAGACTGCCCGGGGCATGCCGACTATGTTAAGAACATGATTACCGGTGCCGCGCAGATGGACGGAGCGATCTTGGTAGTATCGGCCGCCGACGGACCAATGCCACAGACCCGTGAGCATATTCTGCTTGCTCGTCAGGTTGGTGTACCGGCGATCATCGTCTTTTTGAATAAAGTCGACCAAGTAGACGACCCAGAACTTCTCGACCTCGTTGAGATGGAAGTTCGTGAACTCCTTTCGAAATATGACTTTCCTGGTGATGATGTACCGGTTATTCGTGGATCTGCTCTTGCTGCTATCGAAAAAGATGAGCTCGACCCGATCAAAGAATTGGCGGAAGCACTTGATACGTATATACCAGAACCAAAACGCGAAACCGATAAAGATTTCTTGATGCCGGTTGAAGACGTATTCTCGATCAAAGGTCGTGGAACTGTTGCAACAGGTCGTATCGAACAAGGAATCGTTAAAACAGGTGAGGAGATCGAGATCGTAGGTATTAAAGATACCCGTAAAGTGGTGGTGACCGGTGTTGAGATGTTTAAGAAAACCCTCGATGAAGGACGCGCCGGTGATAACGTAGGAATCCTACTCCGCGGAATCGAACGTGAAGAGATCGAGCGTGGACAGGTCCTTTCGAAGCCGGGTTCGATTACCCCTCATACGAAATTCGAAGCCGAGGTGTATGTACTCTCAAAAGAAGAAGGTGGACGTCATACTCCATTCTTCAAGGGCTATAAGCCACAGTTCTACATTCGCACCACCGACGTAACCGGTGAGGTTGAATTACCAGAAGGCGTTGAAATGGTTATGCCTGGTGACAACATCAAGATGAATGTTGTACTCGGCTCACCGATCGCTCTTGCCGATCAAACCAAGTTCGCTATTCGCGAAGGAGGTCGCACCGTTGGTGCTGGTATCGTAAGTAAGATCATCGCCTAATAAGCAGTCTTGTAATCGCCCCGAATAGTTCGGGGCGAATATCAAGTTTGTTTTTCACTCAGACCCTTTACTTTTTACTTCTGCTATGCAAACATGCGTTTCGCGTTGATGATCAATGCACTCATTGTTTGATAGTAGTCTTTTTTTCTTTCTTTTCTTGATTCATGGCAACCGCAGTCGCTCAAAAGATTCGCATCATTTTAAAATCTTTCGACCATACAGTAGTCGATGATGCCGCTGTTACTATTTTAGAAACCGCCAAACGTTCGGGAGCGATTACGGCTGGGCCAGTTCCTTTGCCAGTAAAGATCAAGCGATTTACGCTCAACCGTTCTACTTTTGTAAATAAAGATGCCCGCGACCAGTACGAAATTCGCGTTCACAAACGTTTGATCGATATTACCGATGCTACCAGCCAAACCATCGACCAGTTGCAAAATCTGCATCTTCCTGCCGGGGTTGAGGTGTCAATCAAGATGATCGGCTAATAAGCTCGGCTCTTGTAATTTCGGTTTCCATCTTCGATTTTTAAATATGCCTTTTTTGCGGCGAAAACGGGTTCGACCACGCGGTGCGGCGCTTCGTCCGGTTCGGCGTCCGCAGAGTAAAGAAAGGCAGTTTCAAGAAAAAAAACGCAATACCGGCGTAATAAAGCGAAAAATCGGTAAAGTTCTTTCGCAAATATGGGTTATCATCAGTTTGATGGTGTTTGTTGCAGCTGTGCTCGGCATGGTTTATGTTGTGGCGAATTTCTCGGTGCAAGACATTCGTGTGCAGCGAGCCGACGTGCGGGTCGATGGGCGCGATATCGCTATTTATGCCCGAAAGTATATTGGGCGGAATATGTTCTTACTCAGTAGAAACAGTGTGATTACCGAACTCCAGGCACAGTTCCCCGAGATCGAAGGTCTCACCATTGCCAAGAACTACCCGAATGAATTATCGTTCACCATTTCAACAAAACCAATCGCTTTTCGTTGGGCGTGTCAGCGGATGAAAAAAGAATTGAATGAGCAAGGTGATATCATCGAAAAACCAATATCCGAGCTCTATTACGTGAATATGGATGGTCGAGTTTCACTGCCGACCGAGGAAGAAAAAGAGGCTTTCTTGATCTACGAAAAAACCGAATGTCCGCAAAATATCAAGCGTCGAGATCGCATCATCCCTGCCGAATCGGTGGTAGCTATTTTTCGTGCAAAAGATCTTTTAGAACGTGTTCTCGGTACTACCATCGATCGCTCGGGTTATTATAGCGACGCGCGCGAAATACATCTTATCACCACCGAAGAAACCGCTGTTTGGATCGATTTCGTAACACCGGTTCAAGACCAAGTCGCAAAGCTTGCTGCAGCGCTCGAGCTCGAACCCGATCTACAGAATCCGCAAAAGCATATCGATTTGCGTGTAAGTAACAAAATCTTCTATGCTCCAAAGTAGTGACATCATTATTAACCCTTCTCTTCGCCGGCCAGTTTTTCTTGGTTGAGCCAGCTCAGCCGCCTGTTTTAGCGATGAATGCCCCACCACCACCGCAGATCATCGAAGCAGATTTTGAGCTTTCTGCACAATCTGCCTATGTCGTCGACCTAGAATCGGGCATGGCGGTGTATGCTAAAAACCAACACGAAGAACGAGCGGTGGCGAGTTTAACGAAGTTGATGACGGCATTATTGGTTTTCGAAGATCTCGATTTTACCGAGCGGGTCATCATCAGTAAAAAAGCTGCTGAGGTAATCGGCAGCCAGATGTATTTGTTGATGGGGGAAGAGATCACCGTTCGTAATCTTGCGAAAGGCCTTTTGATCCGCTCTGGGAACGATGCCGCAGTCGCGCTTGCCGAGAAGCATTCTGGCAGTGTCGATGCATTTGTCGATGCGATGAATCAGCGCGCACATTTTTTGGGTCTTCGTCATACACAGTTCAAAAACCCTCACGGGCTCGATGCCGATGGAGCGTATTCGACAGCCTTCGAAATCACATTATTAGCAAAGCGGGCATTGCAATACAGCGAGCTTCGAACTATCGTCAACACCCGCCAAACAACCGTAACCGATGTTTCCGGCGGCATTGCTCATGAACTCAATACCACCAATACATTACTAAGTAGCCCTTTTCCGATTTCGGGGATTAAAACCGGTACTACCGATAACGCCGGACAGAGCTTTATCGGCTTGGCGACGATCGACAGCCGCGAATATATTATCACCATCCTCGGAAGCGAAGATCGCTTTTTAGACACCAAAGCCCTGATTTGGGCTTTGGAAAATCGCACATAATCTATGAAAATACTAGTCACCGGTGCTGCCGGCTTTATCGGCTCACATGTAAGTCGCAAACTTTGCCAAAACGGCATTGGTGTTATTGGTCTCGACAATTATAACGATTACTACAATCCTGCGAATAAAAAGCGCAATGTTGAAAGTCTTGAGAACGACTTTCCCGAATTGTTTACAATGCGGCGAGGCGACATACTTGATGAAGCACTTTTGACCGAGTTGTTCGCATCTGAAAAATTCGACAAAGTCTGCCATTTGGCAGCGCGTGCCGGCGTGCGTCCTTCAATCGCCGATCCGTTTCTATACGAAGAGGTAAACATTCGCGGCACCTTGAACCTGCTTGAGCAATCGCGCATCTGTAACGTTAAAAACTTTGTCTATGCCAGCAGCAGTTCGGTCTATGGGAACTGCAGTAATTTGCCGTTTAACGAAGAGCTCAAACTAAAGCCAATCTCACCATATGCCTCAACCAAGCTCACCAACGAAAACGATGCTTTCGTGTATTCTAAGCTCCATGGTTTACCAACGATAGGGCTGCGTTTTTTTACCGTATACGGACCATGCGGCCGACCAGATATGGCACCATGGCTCTTCACCGAGGCAATCCTGAAAGATCGACCGATCAAGAAATTCGGCAACGGCGAGACCTCACGCGATTATACGTTTATCGATGATATTGTCAGTGGCGTGGTAGCAGCGCTCAACCTGAAAACCGATTGCGAAGTATTTAATCTTGGTAATTCGCAAACCGTATCACTAAATAAATTCATCTCCACCATCGAAAAGATCACCGGCAAAACGGCGAATATCAACCAGCATCCGATGCAACCGGGCGATGTGAGCCACACATATGCCGATACCACCAAAGCGAAAAAGCTACTCGGATACAATCCGAAAACTTCAATCGAAGAGGGGATGGAGAGGTTTATCGATTGGTATCGATCGATTTGGTGCCGATTGTAGATTCATGATCTTGAGCTATGGATTAGCCGGAAAAACATCACCGGTTTTATTCGAGATGATGCATTGATGAAAACTGCAAAATACTACACTTAAGCGAGAATCATCGCCTAAATGTAGTATTTTGTATGTAATTGATGAAATCGAATCAGACCTTGGTCGGCTCATAGATAAGATAGGGCTTTACCGAGATGCATTTGTGGATTCACCTTTTTTCTTGATTTCACAACTGTAAATCAGTATATTTACATTCGTTGTAAACATCACCGATACCGTTCCTATTCATGTTCCTCGGTAGCTCAGCAGTAGAGCAAACGGCTGTTATGCCGACGAGTCGGCACACAGGTTCAAATCCAACCAGCCTTATGTACACCGTTTATCTTATTGAAAACCCAGTCGGAAAGATATATATTGGATTCACGACAAATCCCGAAGCAAGGCTTAAGAGTCACAACATGACAAGTGGAAGCGATTGGACTCAGGGAAAGGGTGAGTGGAAGATGATTCACGCCGAAAGGTTTGATACGAAACAAGCGGCGATGAGAAGAGAGAAGCACCTCAAGCGACTCAAGGCGGGACAACGCATCAAAAAGATTCTCAACATCACCGATACCGTTCCTATTCATGTTCCTCGGTAGCTCAGCGGTAGAGCAAACGGCTGTTAACCGTTAGGTCACTGGTTCGAATCCAGTCCGAGGAGCCAATTTTAACACTTTGATGCTCTAGCAGGTACATCAAAGGGTTTTCGGTGCTTGTAGACTAGCTTTCCGTGTTCCAGTTTGGGGTTCCAAAGTAAGAAACTCATCAGCTCTCGTTTTTGCTCTGGTTTGGAACTTTTGAAAATATCAGAGGCTCATGAAGCAAGCGTGAGCAAGTAGGAAAGCGTGATTGCAAACTTTTCGTCAGCGTCATTGTGAAGCCTTTTTTCATCAAGAATTTCTTCTTGACTTCGGCGTAGCTTGAGCGATTGTTCATTGAACCTGTCCTTTGTAATTTACCATTAAAATAGAATCATCAGTATTCATGCATTTTTCTTTTTTTTATCATAAAAATTTGGTTGTCGTGGTATTATTCTAGTGTTTTTAATAATGATGGAGAATCAAAACCCTTCCATTGAAGAAATTTTAAATCTTGAAAGAGAGATGGTTTTAAAAGGTGCAGAACGTTTCGGAGAATACTTCGAAAATGCCTCCGGTTTTAATATGCTCCTAAAGGAATTCTTGATATCGATTGATCCAGACCATTTTATTTTTTCAGCGTTCTTGGCTCAAATCAGAAAACATCATACGTTGGCGCTTTTTTCCGCAGTTAGACTTCATCATACCCAAGCCATGATGAACATGAGACAAGTCCTAGAGGCTGGTGCATGTGCTGCCTATGCGATTAAGAGCACAGAAACTGAAGACTTTGCGGACATTGATGAACAGGGAATACTTAATCCATCAGACACTCTGACAAAAAAAAGGTATGTATGGCTGGAGGAGAATTATAAACACGGTTCTGATGCTATTAAGAATATGAAAGGATTATTGAATAACATATCGACCCACTCGAATATTGTGAATGCACAGCTTGCCTTCGGTCTTGACTCTGACTCTGAGAGGTTTATTGCACATTATTTTGACATCGAGGACGAACACTATGTAAAAACAGGCTTGTGGATGATCGGCAACGTCGTGATGGGGCTCATGGATTTATTTTACGGTATCAATAAGGATTATGATGCAATGGAATTCACTGATGATTACCATCTACGATTACAGATACTCTCAGAGCAGAACACCAAGCTCAAAAATGAAATGATGCAGACCGAACGAATACAGAGAGTTGAGAGACGACAACAGGACAACTGATTTTTGGTTCACTGAAAAGCACTCTATCCGGTAGAAGACCTGTATTCTCTTTAGGCTTATCAAGAGTCAGAAGGTTTGGGATTCAAGGAGTTGCGGGAAGCGTTCTATAGGAGCTAGGAATGGTCATAGTGCAAGCATCGCATCGCCACCAGCCTCTTTGTATGAGTAGAATCTCGTTAATTTTTGTTCTCCCTTAGTTTTATTATAAGAATAAAAACCATCTTTTTTTAGAAAAACAGACTCAAGGACTTCACCCTCAAGGGTTCTTACGGCGAAACCGCGATCATAAGACAGGCAGTCCCTCATAACCATAGGGGTAACCACACCCCCTATTTGTTTGATGCCTTTATCTTTGGCAATATCCAATATATGATGCTGGACTCGAATTGTTTCCATCATGTCCTTTTCATTTACTAGCTGACCAGGACTAAGTTCCATTGTGGCTAAAAAATCTTCAGCCAAATTATCTTTGGTTAAACCTCCTGTTCCATAAGCTAAAGATTCCCCCCACTCAGCTGTTTCTATTTTTACTCCAGATCTAGAAACTTGAACACCAAAAATTAAGCTATCAGGAGCTTCAATAAACCTACTATTAGAGTCAATGGCATCCTGAACCAACGGATTAATTACCATTGCATCAGGCTTATTATACAATCTCTCTAGGTTTTTTTTCGGAATTTTTTTCGCGATTTTTTGGAAAACTGGACTATCGTCAAGCTTCTGCTTGAGATCGTCGAGCTTTTCTTTAGAAGGAGCATTTTTTTTCAGGATGTCTTTCAGTTTTTCTAAGTTTTCTTCACTAATTTCCTTTTTCCTATCTAGAGTCATTCCACCAAAAATAATGCAACAACTCTCATAAGGATTCGATTTTAACCATTCATCCATTCTATTCTGAAAGAAATCTTTGATTTGATCAGACAAAATCCGAATATCATCCGGTAGCTCACCAGATTCCACTGCACTTGTAATTTCAGAAAAGAAGTACTTCGCCAGAGACAGATTTCCTGCAACGGCAAGGCAAATAGTGTTTGGATTTTTTTGACCTATTATATGAAAGGATTCGCCGCATACTTCGGAAACTTTTATTATGTCATCAGAAAACGATCCATCACCAAAAGTTACCCTAGTATCACCAGCAATATATAAGCGGTCACTAAGATTTAAACCAACAATTAACGTCACAGAATATTAGAAAAGGCATTCCGAGCCTATCAAATATTCTCTTCAGATTCATCTAGTTCATCTAGACGTAGGATTCTTGCATCCCTTTTAACAATTAAAGACATTTCGCAGTATTACATTTTTTTAGAGCCTCATTGTCACCAAAAGAAAATCTTCGGCACTCGGAATATAAATGTAAAATTTCAGAACGATATTTTGTTCCAAATTCATCTAATACGGGGAGCCAATTTTGATTTGCTTAAAAACGGCGACTGGACCCAGATAAAGACTTTCCTGCGTAGATTTTTTAGGGTGACTAAAATCAGATTCCCATTAAACCAATTATTTTGTATATTTCTTTTAAGCATTTTTA
Organism: uncultured Candidatus Peribacteria bacterium; assembly: GCA_964584385.1. Classification (GTDB taxonomy): domain Bacteria; phylum Patescibacteriota; class Gracilibacteria; order CAIRYL01; genus CAZOZW01. The sequence goes on along the minus strand of CAZOZW010000016.1, from coordinate 28,520 downwards.
AATTTTCATGAAAACCAAATCTATCTCTTCATCAGGGATTGTTTACATATTGCCGGTGTTGGCACTAAGCGTAAGCATGCTTTTGCTGAGTGCTTTTTTTAATACCGCATCAGCCGATTCAAACGAGCAGATCGAATTTCGCCCAATGGCTTGCTATATGATCGGTAAGGCAATACCTAATCTTCCAGCGGCATTCGCAGGAGTCACCGATTTTTTTAATGGCACGGATCGGGTAATCCCCGAGGCATCGTATTGCGATGAAAAGCCAGCAGTTTTAGAACTAGGAACCGGTGATTTAGAAAGCAACGTTTATTTATGGGGGCAGATATACTACACGAAAGATGGCAGAAATTGGGAGGCAGCAGCCGAACTGGCTGGTGAGCGCGTGGGTGGAAGCGGTTGGTTGAATCCTATTGCAGGGGCTACTGCCGAGCTACCGTTTAGCGAAGCTGAGATGCAGAATGTGAATTACATGGCATATTTTATGTGTACTTGGCATGAAGAGCGTTGGAAATGTGGCTGCAAAACCGCAGATTGTAGCGGAGAGAATGCAAATAAATGGAGTTTGTATTCGTTTCAGCACACATCGACTTCAGCTCCTGCAGACGGTGGTGGAAACAGCGATTCATCGAACGACAACGCCTCTGGCGGCAATAACGACAGTAACGGTCAAGATTCGACCAATGGTTCCGACGACGCATCAAACACAGATTCAGGAACAAATACTGATGATGGAAGTAGTGACGCCGGAAGTGATAATACCGATTCAGGCGGGGCAAACGATAGCGGGAATACCGATGCTGGCTCTAGTACCGGTGGTGGGTCATCGGCTGCACAAAACATCTGTGATTCGCCGATTCAGCCAATCAATACCTCAAATCCCCGTGTGGTGGTGGGCAATGGCAATACTGCCAGTTGCACCGAACAAGCTTTGCGCCAAGCTGCCGAGGGTGGTGGCATCATCACTTTTAATTGTGGTGGCAACGCAACCATCCGTATTTCAAACGAGATCAACTTGCCGAACAACCGCGATACCGTAATCGATGGTGGTGGTCAAATAACGCTCGATGGCGGTGGCAGCTCACGCATCTTTCGTTTAAATCACCCCGATTGGATGAATAATCGCAATGGAGTTACGTTGCAAAACCTAACCTTTATAAACGGCAAGGCCCCACAAGGGCAATATTTCGACCAGAACCAAAGCCGCCCAAAGTGTGCCTATGGCTATAAAGAAGGTTCGGGCGGAGTCATCTATGTTCGCAATGCTAAGCTCCATGTCATCAATAGTAACTTTCGCGATAATCAAGCCGCTTTGATCGGCCCCGATGTCGGCGGCGGAGCAATATGGGCAGCGGGTGCACCGGATGTGATCATCAGCGGCAGTGCATTCATTAACAATCGTGGGGCGAATGGCGGTGCGGTTGGCGTGCTGCATGGCAATCCGCATATCTACAATTCGGTGTTCGAAAATAATACCGCCGAAGGGTTTGGCATGAATTATGTCGAAAATGGCTGTCCGAACTTTAATCATGATAATCAAGGGGGAGCCGGCGGCAATGCCGGTGCATTCTATTTTGATGGAAGAACTACCGATACATCTTTCCGATCGATTATATGTGGTGTCACCTTCCGCAATAACCGAGCAAACGAACTCGGCGGAGCGATTTTTCGCACCAGTAATGGTCCGAACAACCCAATGACTATCGCAAGTTCTGTGTTTGATGGGAATACTGCGCGCATGGGGGGTGTATCATTCATCAAAGAAAGTGATACCACTGTTATATCATCTACCTTTATGAATAATCGTGGTGGAGTACTCATCGATGGCAGCTCGGCCGGCAACTCGTATGGTGGGTTATGGCTTAACCGCACAGCTGGAGATATTCGAAATAGTACTTTTTATAATAATTCACCTACGGGATTGAATATCGAAGGAGATGGTGTTGTAATAAACTCAACCTTCGTCGAGAGTGATGTACGTGGTGTGAATCGGTCTCAGAACAGTATTTACGTGAACACAGATTGTAGTGGAACCATTGGTGGCAGTGAAAATATCAACTGGCCAACTGGCAATAACTGTGCATATGGTGATAATAGTGATCCAAATCTCGGGCAGTTGTCTGATACTACGTGCGGCGTACCGATGTTTTCGCATGATGCCGGTGAGTTTTTCGGTGCTCAATGCGAAGAAGGTGAGTAACTCTATATAGATGATTCGGGTTGATGCATCAGATGTAGCTGTGAACTAAATGGGTTTAGAGCTAAGCAGTGTATTGGGCAACCAAAAGGAGTCAAGGATGGGGAAGATTGGTAAAAAAATCCGATATTACTATTCATCTTAACGTAAGATAAAAACAGGTGTTGTACAACACCTGTTTCATCTTATTCTGTAATAATACGTTTTGCCGCAGATGGTTCTATTGGAAACGTCTGCTTTGGATTATTGACTTTTCTTACAATCAGATTACCATTTTCATGGATACGATCGACTTTTACTTGAATGGTTTTACTATTGTCGGCAAGTTTATAATTCAATACCTCACCACCTTTGTACTGAGCAAATGGTTGATGTGTGAGAAGTGGGGTTTTGGCATCGCTTTTCGTCGGTTTAGCCGATGGTGTCGAACTATTTGTAGTAAGTGGTTTCGCATTCGAAAAACTATCCGGTCGAAAGCGAAAGGCTTCAGAACCACCAGTTATGCGATACCTATTGCCGGTGGCATCAGTAAATATTAATTGTCCATTATCACCACGTGATTTGAGTGTGAGCGTTTTTGCAGGGTCTTTTTTGAAGGGTTTCCAATCCAGCTTGGTGCCGATTGGTATATTTTTAAGATCTTCATCTTTAAGCAGTCCGCTTCTTCGAACTTCATTTGATGTTTTTTTGACACTTTCTTTTTTTGGATTCTTTAGCTGATCTTCTCGCCTGCCCCGTAACTGCGTATTGATTCCTGACCTATTTGCCGCAGATTGAGCAATGCGTGTATCGAGCTCTTTTTGTAGAGTTCGGTACGCATCTTGTACCTCATGAAAATCTTTGTTGTTCGCCCCTGCGTTTCGGTCGGGATGCAGAGACGATCGCCGTTTTTTGATTTCTTGTAAAACCTTGCCCGGCTCGCTCGTAATTCTTTTGTCATCTATTTTTATCCCATGCTTTTTGAGCGTATTTATGGCATTGCTTCTTGCAGCAGGGGATACGCTTAGAAATGGCTGTTGCATCCTTACAGTATCTATTTTAACGTTTGGGTTAAGTGTGGTTTCTCCTGGCTTTGGTATTGGGCGACCTTCTTTTATAAGTCTGCTATCGAATTTGCTTGGAGATTCTAATCTCTTAGAGTTCATTTTTCTCCCAGGTAATAACGAAAGCAGCATCAGCGTCGTCCATGCTTTTCCGTATTCTTCACCATATTCGCCAATCTCGGTAGGGCTCATTCCTTGCATGCCACCATTGATCAGTGCCATCGGCGCTGCGGTTGCTGTAACTCGTTTAAAGCGGTTTTTCATCCAATCTTTTGCTGCGGCACCCCGTGTCATTCGGCCAGATCCGCGCAAGAACTCTGTAGGTGTGGCACGACCGGTATTTTTTGCGCTGCCCAAACCGGCAGGCAGCCAATCATCCATTTTGCGCATTGTTCCGAACATCAAAGCGCTCATCGCCATTCCTCGCAACGCGTTATCGCCAAGGTCGAGTTCACCGTGTAACAAGCCATGTTGAGCCTGATGAAAAACAGCCCCTTCGGCAAGAGTGCCGGCAACACCGCCATATGAATAATTCATCCCATTAAGCCTTCCGACTTTTCCAATATTGCGCCCTTTTGCTCCCCAATTCGCCAAGCGGGTTCCACGCAATGCCATGGTGGCGCCAAGTCTGGCACCCGTGGCAATACCACCCGATACTGCAGTAAGCACAATTGTTATCGCAATCTCTCGAACAACTTCGTCGAACATCTCATCGTTCATGTCGAAAAACCCGCCAAGGCCTTCAATACCTTGGTATTTTTCGAAGGCGTCGATTACCACACCATTATTGCTGTTCAAACATTCACTCGCAGGTTTATCGTAAATAAAATCATGGAGACTGGCCTCGGCAATTAGCGTTTCAACCGTACCGCCATAGGCCTGCTCCACAAGATCCGTTTTTTGTTGATCGTTTGTAATATTTTGACCTTCGAACACACCACTGGCTTCGAGGTGACGACGAATTTCGGCGTGACTCACCGAATCTTTAATCTCATCCACCTTATCTGCCCTTAGTTGTGGCAATGGATTCAGTGCTGATTCGAAAATGTTGTAGTAAATCTCTTTGGCTTGATCGTAATCTCCTTGCCTTTCTGCATACTTCGCCATTTCGAGCCACATGTCATCCATTTTTTCCATTTGGGAATAGTCGAGTTGATCTTTTGGTAGATTCATGATGCCTTGCAACCCATTTGTAATGGTTTTGTCATATACATCTTTGAATGCATCAATGTCACTCGTCGAAATTAGTACTGGTGGATTATTTTTGAGCTGTATTATGGCATCGTCGAGATTGGTCGCTTGTTTCGTTTTTAAAAGCACTTCTAGTTCGGGGATGATATTGAGATATAAATGCGCGGTTTCTTTGTTCTTAAGTTTGTTTTTGCCAATATCCGAGCCCACCAAAGGCATTATATTTCCTTCGAATTTGTCTTGCATCCAACTGGTATTCGTATTGTCTTTAAGGTCGGTTCCAACTTTCATGGCAAACATCGAAAGCCCGTTTAAATCACGTTCTAACGTCGATTCTTCTTGCTCAAATTCTTTAATGCTCGCAAGCATGGCATTTTTGTTGGTGTCTAGATTCTTATCAGTGATTGATGCTAGCTGTTGTTTTGCAAGCTCGATGTCTTCTCTTGCACCTTGCAGCACATTAAGTTGTGCTTGGTAGAAGAGTTTTTCATTGCCGCTCGTACTGTTAATTGCAGCTTTCAATGCGTCTTTACTGTTTTGCTTTGCTTCCTGTGCAACAAACAATGTTATCTCTCGTTCAAGCTGCACCTGCTCATCTGGCGGTAGTTCATCGATATAATTCACCAGTTCTTCGTATTCTACCCAGTGGTTATTCGGATTCAACCTGACAAATTCTGCGCGGAGTTTTGGCGACAGAATGTTGAGGTCGATTTGTTGACTCTCTTCAATCGGCTCTAATTCTGACAAGCCATTGGGTCGATCTTCTACAGGGGTTTCCGGTATACCAATTCCATCTGGCAGATAGGGGGGTGTGATGGGGGATAGATTAGGAGTTCCGATTATAGGTGGAGTCGTGGTATCGGGCGCAGATTCAATCGGTGGTATTGTTGGTGTAGGCTTACCGGGATCAGCATCACCTTTCTTTGGTTGCAATTTCCCAATAACCAAGTTCCCCTCACAACCATTCGCCATTTGGGCAACAAACGTATCATCATCGAACACTTTCACATTCTTTATTGTAAATGCACTTAGTAGACTCACATCAATATTCGTCATCGCTCCGCCCACTAAAATCTCAACATCCTCCGGTTCAAAACCTTCTTTAATAACGGCAAACGGTATTATGTCTGGTTGCAGTTGCATTTCGGTTGCCAGTTGTTCGCGGTTTTGAGCACCTAGAAATCTTGCCTTAAAGCTATCTACATGTCCTTGTGTATCGCCCTGATGAACCATCCGCATCGCATCATAAAGCGCTTTCTCGGTATCACCTTGGTGTCTCCATTCAGCCATTCCTTGCTCCAAAATTACCGAAGCTATTTCTTCATTGATTTGTTTTGCATTATCAACAAAAAAGTCGTTCGCCCGCGCCATTAATTCTGTTCGCAGCAACTTCCTTTCATCGGCGTTTGCGATGTCATCCACATTAAAATACATCGTTATCTGCTGATCGGACACCTCGCCTGTAAAAGCGTTACCATCTGTGGTCGAGAAAATCTCTTTAAAATCAATAAAACGTATATCGGCTTCTTGCTCTACTCTATTGGCGATTTCTTTTAATCGCTCTCCATCTGTATTGACTCGTCCTGCAAGTTCGTTGAGTCGCTCATGCGTATCATCGTGCAAATCGATGCTTTCGAAGCTCGGTGTGTCTGCGCCCATTGTGTAGTAAAAATTTTATGTTATTTCCTAATATTATACCATATACATCGTTTTATAACAATATTTGACGACTACATTGGTGTAGTTCTATCGAATCAACAATCACACATCCAAGCATTCAATTCATCTTAAACAGATTTGTCATCTTGCGGTTTGCGTTTCAATTGCTACACTTGTTCATGATTTTCTGTAAAAACATATGAACACCGAACTCAATTTTTGCCACGCTTGCGATATGGCGTTTCTCTCTCAAACTGGTAAACTCAATATTATCGGCATTTTTGAACACATTAATTCCGACACATACCCCTTTCGTTACCCGCGCATTACCCTTGTTATGAACATCACCCTCGAAACCGGCAAGCACCCGTTTAAAATCCGCCTTGTCAAAACCGATGACAGCAAAGAGGCGATTCGCCAAGTCGAGGGCGAATTGAACTGTAAAAAAGCCGGGCGCAGCGGTATTATCAACGAATTCCTCGATGTCCCGTTCGAAAAAGCCGGCGAATACGCCTTTGAGATCTGGGTCGATAATGAACCTTCCGGCAAAGTCGCATTCCAAGTACAAAAAATACCGAAGCAGCAATCGTAATCGCGGTTTTCTATTGGTAAAGACTGTTGTCTTGCGTTGTTATGATGCCGATTTAATCATTTTGATTATTTCTTAATGCGAACGTGTTGCATTAAGCGAATCACTCAAAATCTGTGGTTTTTTCTATTACAGCGAATAACAATTCTTAGGCGGATTGTGTCCTGTATTAAAAAAATCGGCCTTTTTATGATTTTCGCTTTGCATCCGAATCGAAAATCTAGCAAAATAGTGCTCGATTTTTTTAAGTTGTAATATGCTCAAGCAATATAAAACCGTATCGAGTGTTGCAGGACCCCTTCTTTTTGTCGACCTGCCCGACGATGTGGTGATTGGCTATGAAGAATTGGCCGAAGTAATGATACCCGGTGAGACCAAACCCCGACTCGGAAAAGTGCTCGAAACCACAAGAGGAAAGGCAATGCTACAAATGTTCGAAGGAACCGACGGCGTTCCGGTGGATGAAACGAAAGTTCGCTTTTTGGGCGAGACGATGCGCTTAGGCGTTTCGGGCGAAATCCTCGGTCGTGTGTTCGACGGAGCAGGGAAGCCGATCGATGGTGGTCCGGCGATCATCCCCGATAAAAAGATCGATATTAACGGAGCAGCGATCAACCCCGCTTCACGCGATTTTCCGAATGACTTTATTCAAACCGGTGTTTCAACCATCGACGCGATGAACACTCTCGTACGTGGTCAAAAGCTCCCTATCTTCTCGGGATCGGGTCTGCCGCATAACAAGCTGGCAGCACAGATCGCTCGCCAAGCAGCGGTGAAAGACGGTGGAAAGTTCGCCGTGGTATTCGGAGCCATGGGAGTAACCTTTGAAGAAGCCCAATACTTTCAACGTGAATTCGAAAAAACCGGCGCCCTCGAAAACGCTGTCTTGTTTGTGAATACGGCTGCCGACCCGGTGGTCGAACGTATCGCTACTCCACGTTTGGCGCTTACTGCTGCCGAATATTTAGCATTCGAACACAACATGCATGTGCTCGTTATCCTCACCGATATGACGAACTACTGCGAGGCGCTGCGCGAAGTTTCGGCAGCCCGAAAAGAAGTACCGGGTCGTCGTGGCTACCCCGGTTACCTCTACACCGACCTCTCAACCATTTACGAGCGAGCCGGTCGTATTAAAGGTAAGGGTGGTTCGGTAACCCAAATCCCAATCCTCACCATGCCCGAAGACGATATTACCCATCCGATCCCAGACCTTACCGGTTACATTACCGAAGGGCAGTTCGTTATCGACCGATCACTCTACCAAAAAGGTGTTATGCCGCCGGTAGATGTTTTGAAATCGCTCTCGCGCTTATGGAGCGCCGGTGTGGGCGAAGGCAAAACCCGCGAAGACCACAGCGGATTAAAAGACCAGCTCTTTGCCAGCTACGCTCGTGGAAAAGACGTGCGTGAATTGGCGGTGGTACTTGGTGAAAGCGCCCTCGATGAAGCCGACAAAGCGCATTTGAAGTTCGCCGAAGAATACGAACGCAAATTCATCAACCAGGGTGAATACGATAACCGCTCGATCGAGAAAACACTCGAAATCGGTTGGGATTTGCTCCAGCTGATTCCAAAAACCGAGCTTAAGCGTGTAAAGGCCGACTTGGTTGAAAAATACATGCCAAAGGCTGCAGCAGAAACACCTGCTCCTGCAATCGAAGAGAAAGAGCCGGTGGCGGCGTAATCCTTAATAACGAAAATATGAAACACCCGTGAGAGCGGGTGTTTTTAGTTTCACTCGGCACAAGTCTTTTGCGCGCTGAGCCTGTTTGCATCCCTAATACTAATTATCGGTATAAATACGACGCGGTGTTTCCTTCCTCTCTGACCTGCATAGCCTTGGCGAAGATGGAATAAGAGGAGTAAGGGGATTGGTGGAACGTTTTGCAAGATTGATATCGGGAATTGGTATAAAATACAAAGTCGCTGCTTTACCAATACGGATTTTCGGCGTACGACCGCTTGATCTTTTCAAGCGGTAGTGTCGGCGGAAGCAAGAAATCGCTTTTGCTAAATCTTTTTTCAGAATCGGTATATTCTTCATTTAAAAACGAAACCCATTGATCGGGCGGCAGCAAGGCTAAAATATCGATCTTGTTTGCTTCTAAGTTTTTCAGGTGAATTGCAAACCGCACGGTTTCTGCGGTGCTCCTGTAATAGCCGAGTAATTCGAAGTCATAAGCGCGTTTTAGAATATTCCAGTCATCGGTGTTTGGCTCAGGTATATTGCTAACAATCAATTCTTCATCGCTCTCTAGTTGATTCGACCATTTTTGATTCGCGGCAGCCATTTTGTATGTATAAAACCGCGAAACCATTTTTTGAAAAGAGACATTGTTGCGCTCAGGGCGGTGTGAGCCTTGCCGTACAAGTTTCAATACTTCTGTTTCTGAGGTACTTGGGTGCTCATTCGTAAATGCATACACTTCATCGATTGTTTGTTTGTAATGTTCTCTAAGAGCCCTGCGGGTGAGCCTGGTAAAAAGTTGGAAGTGAAATTCTTCGAGTTTCTGCTTGTTCAAAGGTGTTTCTTCGGTAACCACCGGGTGAAGCCTTGTGTTCGCTGTGGCTCGGTTTGGGCGACAGTATTGTTGAATCTGATGAAATTTCGCATGAGCTTGTTCGTGCTCTTCTATCACTGCTTTATTGGTGGCACTTTCGTTCGATATCACCACAGTATTGCTTGATGCCAAAAACGCGCCATCTCCATCGGCACGCATTTTTCCCGCATCGATTTTATCAAGAAAGAACATTCTCGCGTATCTGCCCATTTTTAATTCAAATGGCTTTTCGGGAATATCTTTCGCCGTATTTCTAAACAGTTGTTCAGGATCATCAAGAGCGGTGGCTTGCGCATGCAAAAAGAAGCGTCGCCGAAAATCATCCCAGCGAACACGGCATTCTTCAACGAGCTTTTCTGGTAAGTCGTTTTTTACGATTGCACTTTCAATCTTCTGCGAAAAAGCTTGTAAATGTTCATCAATCGTATACCAGTTTTCGTAAATACCACCTTCTTTGTTTATGGTATTTCTTAATACATCGTCACCAGTTTTAAAGATTGCAATAAGCTCCGACTGCACTTTTTGCAATTCTTGTTTCAACGTTCGTATCCGGTTTCGCTTTTGTTCT
>CAZOZW010000016.1:0-18699 GCA_964584385.1 uncultured Candidatus Peribacteria bacterium | reverse complement strand
CGTCGGTTTGCTTCGGCAAATCCTTGATATCGAGAACATACTGGTGAAGGCTTTCGAAATGCGCCAAGAGCAAGACAAAAAGGATTATATTTTAAATATTTATCCAGAAAAGTCAATCACTCGTTATTTATATCGCCCACTCCACAAATTCATTTTGATGTATGCAATATCGATCAGCGTTCGAAACGCATCGCGGATCGGTCGAACGCGGCTGTTTTCGCAGTTGAACCAGCTCACCGGTACTTCGGCGATCGAATAATCCAAGCCTTTGGCAATCGTTAGTGCTTCAATATCAAAGGCAAAGCGCATAACCTTTTGGCGCGCAAAAATCTCTTTGGCGGCATGGTGCTGAAACAACTTAAAACCACATTGGGTGTCGAAAATATTCTCGAGCAAGAACAAGCGAATCAGCACATTCCCCATTCTCCCCATCATCACGCGGTGTTTTGGTTGGCTGATGTGCACTTGGCTGTGTGGCAAATAGCGCGAACCGATCACCACTTCGTTTCTATCAATATGCTTGCTCAGCTCCAATAGCTCCTCGATCGGTGTTGAATTATCGGCATCGGTCATTAATATGTATTTTCCTCGGCTTGCCTCAATCCCCGTCATAACAGCAAAACCTTTGCCGTTGTTCTCTCGGTTGTTTACCAGTGTCAGGTTTGTTATCTCGTCTTCTTTGTCGTATACAATCTCGGCGGTGGTATCGCTGCTGCCATCGTTTACGACGATGATCTCGGCTTTGAGCGTATTCTGCTCGATGAATTGCGCGATTTTGTGCAGAGTTTTTTCAATCCGCTCAGCTTCGTTGAACGCGGGGATCACAATCGAGTATTCGTATTTGTAGTTTTCGGGCAGATGGATGAACTGCTCGTGGGTGCGGAATGTCCAATATTTGTTCGCAAAAAAGTTCCACAACAGAACAAAGATCGAGGTCATTGCCTTGGCAAGCAGATAATAAACACCGAGAATCTCAATCAGAAATGCCATTAAGCCCAGTGTTATTACCAGCCCGCCCAACGAAACGAGTAAAAACTTGATCCACAATTTACGGTAATTCGTGCTTGTGTTTTTAAACGTCCAGCTTTTGTTGAGGATAAAGTTATTGATCACTGCCAACAAAAATCCCGCTACCGCAGCATAAAGTGGATTGAGCGCAAAGAATTCCACCAAGAAGTAAACGGTTGCCAAGTCTAAAAAGGTGCCGAGCGCACCAACGATGCAATACTTTATAAACGGAAGAAACTGCCGCAAAAGGTCGAAATATTTCATTACTTTTTTATTCTAAACAATTATAATCATGGGCGGCAATCTTCTCTTTGTAAATATGCGATTCCTATTCGTCCCCGGTGTACAATCGCCGACATTTACCCTTAACGGCTGGCGCGATGACTTGCAGGAACATTTTTCGGATTCTGAAATCGAGTTTCTCGACGACGAGGTGTATTTTTACACCGAGCACAAAAAGCTGCATCGTATTGTTGAGCGGGGCATCGATCTTTTAAACGATGAGGTTGAGACAATTATCATCGCTCATTCTTTTGGTGGTATTTTAAGCAAGGCGATGATCGCCGGATCGGAGCATGCCCATGTAAAACAACTCATTACCATGGCTTCGCCGCACCAGCTCAATTACTTGGCGGTCAACTTGGCAAAGCGATTTCTTCAGGTTCCGCTAAAAACACAAGTCCCTGCTATTACTTTTGGCGGCTATTTCGATCCGATTGTACCATTCCGTTTAAGCCGCATTGGCAACGAAGAGCATCACGATTTGCAATGCGAACATCTGGCGTTTTTGTATTCGGCTACAATCCGCGAGGAGGTGATATCGTATGTTGATTATGCATAGACTGTTTTTTTCTTGCATTTTTACACCGATTGTCGGAAAATACTTTGGCAATTTTGGTCGTATAGCTCAGCTGGTTAGAGCGCAACACTGATAATGTTGAGGTCCCTGGTTCAAGTCCAGGTACGACCACCATAGCAGACGTGACCCATAAAAGGCCTCGGAACGAATCATTCGGGGTTGAAGTATCTTCGGCTTCATTTCATCGTTCCTCCTTATTCAGCTCGAATTCAACTTCAGTTCAAGTTTATATACAACCACCACTCAGAATGTATTCCGCCAGATCATCTGGTCGATATCTTTGCCAAAATAGTCTTCAATGGTAGCATATGGCTTTCCGCAGCGCTTCTGCCAGTATGATTGAGCATGTGTGAAGCCGCAATCTAAGCAGTAGCCAGCATAGCCAGCTCTTTGCAGTTTATCGATTATTGCATCGAACAAGGCAGTTCCCACACCTTGGCTTTGGTGCTCGGGCAATACATACGACAGGCAGATCTCCGGCGTTTCTGCCGGTATAATCTCGGGGCAACACTTGCGAATATGAAAATTCGTTGGTAGGGATGTAAAGGCAATCGTTCCAGCAATGCTGGTGCCGATTGTTGCCACCAAGCATGTAATCTCATTTTGGTGAGTAGAAAGTGATTGTTTGGCTATTTCATATTTTTTATTACTCTCGCTTTCTATTTCGCCATCGTACCATTCGCCAAACCCTTCTTTCGCAATGGTATGGGTCAAGCAGATGCGAAAAAACAGCGGTAATTCGAAAAGGTGATTGCCGGAAAGGGGGGCGATGATAAAACTCATTTTTTCAGTTGGTTTGAGCGGGGCGTAGAATGACCGTTTGTGCACAAAGATTGTTTTGGCGATCACATTGCATCAAGATCACTTTGCAGATATCGGCATAGCTGACAGCATTCTCTGTGATTAAATTCTCATTCCGTATTGCGCATGGAACCACACATGAGCAAGAAATACCTTGCGCAGATGCGCGGGAATGCAGACTTTCTGAGAATTTGATCAGCCCTGCTTTTCCCGCGGCATAAACAGGGGAATCGCATGGCTCATAATCTAAGCCCGAAATCGAGGATACGTTCACGATATGACCACATTTATTCTTTACAAGGTGAGGGAATACCGCTTTCGACATAAAAATGGCGCCTCGCAAGGTTGTATTTATCTCATTTTCAATATCGTCGGCAGATAACTCATCAAGCTGCCAACCCACCAGCAGGTCGGACGCAATATTTATTAAAAGATCTATTTTCCCGAAGTGTTCAATCGCTTTCACTACTGCATTCTCACATGATGAATACGAACGAACATCGAGAGAGGCAGACAGGTATGAAGCTTTAACCTCTTTTAGGGCGGCTTCAACAGTTGATAATTTGTTCACATCACGTGCACATAAAACAATATTCGCACCTTGTTGAGCAAATTCTTGTGCTAATGGTACACCAAGGTTGCCAGAGGCTGCTGTGATGAGCACCGTTTTATTTTCGAATATTTTCATGATTTAAAGGATTATGCAAAAACAACTATGCCAAAAACAGCTAAATCTAACTATTGAAAAGCATCAGTATTTTTCTCATCCTAACCTGCTGCCATTTTTTACCGTACTATCTGGCACGGCGAGTACCACAGCATTTTCATGGTTAAGCCAGCTACCAGAAATTCAGATACAAACGGACCGGTCTGTTTTGGGAGAAAGCTGATAACGCCGATTATTTATTTGCCGACAAGCTCTTCATTTAGGTAAGGATCGGTGATTTGTGCGCTTGATTTCTTTATGCCATGTTCACCGAAATCGGCTTTAAACTTGTAGGCAGGCTTACTTGCTGGGGGGAATCATCAACAGAAAATATCGTGCCGACAGCTAAGCATACATTTTCAAAATCGTTCCAAGTTATTGTGTTCATTATAGTGAAAACAAAAGAACAAGATTATTTTTTGGTCATTGAGTTGATGAGTCCGGAGAGCATTTTGGCGATATCTAATAAGTTGGCATATGAATCGGTGTACAACTCTTCTGTGATTAATCCTTCAATTTTTAAAATTCTGATGATGGCGACACATTCATACGTTGAACCTTTTGCGATGACATAGAAATTCTTTTTGTCATTTTTCGTATACTTACCGGCGCCTTCAGCTATGTTGAGCACAATACTCAGTGTGGCGCGTTTTAGCTGGCTCCTGAGGTTTAAGTCAATCTTTTGGTTTGATAATATCTTGAGCGTTTTTAAGTACTGTAGCTCTGCTTTTTTGTAAACAGGAAACTTTTCAAAATCGAACATGATAAGAAATAAGAAAAAGGAGAAGATTAAGAATTAAGCAAAATTTGCTTGATGCTCGCGACCTTATTTCTAAATCTTAATCTCAATTCTTATTTCTTGGGTTTGCATCGCAAATTTTTGGTCGGGGTTGCAGGACTCGAACCTGCGACCCCCTGGTCCCAAACCAGGTACTCTAGCCAACTGAGCTAAACCCCGACGCGTTGCTTATAGATTCTAAGCCAAGCTATTCTAGCGCATTAAACGAAACAATTGCAACATTTTCCTTTCATCGTCATAATACGGGCATGAATGTTCACGTGAGTGTGGTTGTCGGCAAGGAGCTTCGCAGTCGTGCAAAAACAATCGGTAAGATCGAGCGTGTGTTTTTTGCCATCGAAACCGGCAAGATGACCGGTGTTCTCACCGATAAAAATGAGTTTTTTCCGGCAGAGCACTTGTTTTTTACCGATGACGGCACTCTCACTCGTCAAACCGAGCCGATAAAAATATGCGGCGACGATTGGCTCGGCTACCAGGTTGTTTCGGCCGATCGCGAGCGGGAATTGGGAGTCGTTGAAGACATTGAATTCGACCCGATGCTATTCGTCATTACCAAGCTCTCGGTGCAAAGCCGGGTGATGGGCGTAAAGGTACCGGTGGTACGCACCATCTATCCTTTTGAGCGGATTATTGATATAAAAGAAAAAACTATCGCAATCGACGATTCGAATACCGAAAATGACCAACAAGGAAAGCTGATTCCAGCGATGCATTGTTTGTAATTCATCTGATATTTTCGTAATCAAATAGAAATAGTCTTACTCTGCGGGAGTAGGGATGTCTGAATTCGATGTGAAGATTTTTAAAAACGTCTGCACTAAGAATTTCTCAGCGCCGAACTGGCTCCCCGCTTCTGATCATTTTCAGGGTGATTGGTCTCGGCTTTTGGTGGGGTATGGATACAATATCTCAAATACTACCGACAGTATTTTTGAGAAACTAATGAGAGGCAGGGGAGTTCGCTTTTTTCAAACATAAAGAGCCTGGCAAGGTGTCTATCAAACTTCTTATGAATGACAAGGTAAATAGCCACGCTTCGGCGAGCGAGGGTGTTTCTATGCCTAAAAAACGAGCGGTTTTGTTACCCTTTGCACGAACAATTACAGTTGCCGCATCCTTGGCTGCCCATTTCTTCAGCGACTTGCACTAAATCGGCAAAGACTTCATCAATACTTTGCATGCCGTTAACGCTCTTTAGTTTACCTTCGGCTTGGTAGGCATTAATCACCGGCACGGTTTCGCTCTCGTAATTCTGCAGGCGTTTTTCAATCGCCGCTTCGTTATCGTCACTTCTGCCACGTTCTTTCATCCGCTCAATCACCTCGCGTTTGCTGGCGGTAAGGGCAATTCCGCTAAACCTTCGTCCTTTTTTAGCAAGTAAAGCATCAAACGTTTCTTTTTGTGGTAAGCTGCGCGGCAAGCCATCAAAAATAATCGGCTGATCTAACGGCGTATTATTGACGAATTCTTCAACGATCTCCATCACGATCTCGTTCGGTACCAAATCCCCGCGGGATATAATCGCATTTACCTTATTTGCCAATTCACTCGTTTGCTTGGTCAGCGCACGAAGTTCGGCTCCCGTTTCGAAAATCTTCATATTCTTGGCCTCGGCAAGCTTTTTGGCTTGGGTGCCTTTGCCGGCACCTTGAATCCCGAACAAAACAATATCTTTCTTCATGTGGTTAATCGATTATTGAAGCGTACATTACGCGAGTTTTTCGTAGTTATGGGTTACGAGTTGTGCATTGATCTGGCGGATCAATTCAAGCACCACACCCACCACAATGATCAGCCCCGCTCCCGAAATGATCAAATCGCTCGATGATAGATCGGTGAACATTGTAAATACAAGCGGCACCAGTGCGATTGCGCCCAAAAACGAACCACCCCATAAGTTCATACGATTACTGAGGTAGCCCAAGTAGTCGGCGGTTTCTTTACCGGGGCGAATACCAGGAATAAACCCTCCGCGCTTTTGGATGTTTTCGGCGACCTGTTCGGGTCGAAAGGTAATAGACACATAAAAGTAGCTAAACCCAAGAATCAATGCAAAATACAAAGCGAGGTATTCAAAGGTAGGGCTAACGGGGTTGAAATGCTCGGTCCACCAGGTGGCGGCGCTACCGAGCCAATTCGAATTGGCGGCTTGCAAGAATTGCGCTAAGACACTGGGGAACGTGATTAACGAAACAGCGAAGATGATCGGGATCATGCCGGCTTGCAGAAAGCGGATCGGCAAGCTCGATTTTTCACCGGTCGTATTACGCGAAGCGTTGATGATCTGTACCGGGCGCTGTGCATCCATAAAGATTACCACTAAAACCAGTAAAAAGGCCGAAACCGCAACAAACGCCAAGAATGGGGCGATGATGTTTGTCATTCCCAAACCAGCGGTATTTACGATATTACCGATAACCGTTGGCATTCCCGAGACAATACCGGTAAAGATCAAAAGCGAAATACCATTACCGATCCCTTTCTCGGTGATCATCTCACCAAGCCACATCAAGAATAAGGTTCCGGCAGTGATCGTGATCATCGCAGGGATGATAACAGCCGGGGCGCTAACATCGATCAGCGTTTCGTTGCCGGCAAAGCTCGAGATCAGAACGATCATTCCGTAGCTTTGCGCCAAAGCGAGCGGTAAGGTAATCCAGCGGGTGATTTGAGTAATTCGTTTCTGCCCCGATTCACCTTCTTTTGAAAGCGCTTCGAGCTTGGGGATCACAACCGTCATCAGCTGAATGATGATCGATGCATTGATATATGGAGCTAAGCCCATCATCACGATCGAGAAGTTCTCCATCGATCCGCCGGTAAGGGCTGAAAAAATCGCCAATGCACCACCATTGTCCTGATCGAAGTATGCCTTAAGAGTAGTAATATCTACCCCTGGCACGGTAATGTGGGCGGCGACACGAAAAAGCACGATGATACCGATGGTAAACATAATACGATTACGGAGTTGGCGTGAGTGCCAGATTCTTTTCAAAAGGTCCATTTTGCGTTTGTGGCAAAGAAAAATAAGAATTTAGGCGTCCTATTAAAAAAACGCCCGAGGATTGTGCCCCTTTTTTCTTTTTGGTTCAAGGCAAAATCACGTCTCTAAAAACTTATGGCGGGCGTCGGTGTTGTGGAACTTGAGCATATCGTCATTTATAATCGTCCCGCTTTTATCGCTCAGTTTTTCGTATTTGGCAAGTGTACGCGGTAAAAAGTGGCGCTTTATCTTTTGCTCAAGCCAATCCGGAAGCATTCTTTCCAGCATCGATCGCAGCACCGAGCGCCCCTTGGAAACATCTTCTAATCGATTTGCAAAGCGTATTTTTATCTGATGTCGTAGAACGAAACCGCGATTTATGGCGGCGATTTTCTCGAATGTCGTTTTGCCGAAGAGGGGAATGAGCGACGAAACCCAAAACGCCAAATACGGATCTTTGGGACGGATGGCGATCTGCTCAAAATCCAACGTCTTTTCGGTACAAAAAAACGACAGACACAATCTGCCGGCAATTTTCTTGCCATGGCGCCGTACGCCGCATATTTGAAATAAAGCGGTCACCAAAAGTCGCGCGGTCCATAATCTGCTTTCTGTAGTGATTATCAGTAAATCGATGTCCGAATCTTTGCTGGCTGTGCCGAGCGCCACCGAATTGCAAACCGCAACCGCGCGTATGCCGGGCACGATGCGCAACAATCGCCCCCAGAATTTCGCTTTTTTAAGATACTTCGCTCTCCACTTATAATGTTCTGCAGTGGTTTTTTCAAAGTCGGGATTCGGTACATCCGCTTGTGCGAAACCCGTTCCCAAAAACTCGGTTCGAGTCTGATTTGAAGGATTATGTTTCAGCCGATGAAAAAAATCTGCAACCGGATCCATTACTCGTATATTCTATTTTTTTCCTGATGGATTCAATATCTGTTACTTATTCTCCGCCGGAGCGCGCGTTACACACCGTTTGCATTCGTGATAATGACACTTGAGAATGCTTAACAAGATTACGGGCAACCCGGTCTACATGTTTTTTAAAGGTGAGCAATCGATCATAACGAATGATGCTGGCGACAAGCAACAACGCGTTTAGCATCTGGAGAAATAATGTCGCACAACAAAAATACTACATTTAGGCGGCGGGTCACGCCTTAGTGTAGTATTTTTAACCAGAGATGCTAAAAAACCTTATGCGGCTTTCTTTTTGCCGAATATCAAACGATCAAGGCTCCAGCTGCCGCCGCCCGCAAATACGAAATACAAGAACACAAAACAATACAATGCAGCCAGTTCGCCACGGTTTATAATCGGCCAAAAAACACCGAATCCGATGATGGCATTGTTTTCCATCTGTAGTCCATGAAAAATCCAATATGCTACCGCCATCGTACCAGAAAGAATAAACGCTGCCGGGCGAGTAAAGAGACCGATCATAAACAGCCCACCGATAAATAGCTCAATTACTCCACCATACCATGAAAGGCTAAACAATTCTGCGACCGGTCGTGGCGAAGCAAGCCCACCGAAGAGTTTTTGAATACCATGTGGCACCATTAAAAAACCGACGATGATTCGCAAAACCGAAAGGGCGATTGGGTTTGTTGAATCGGAATACAGGAATTTCATAAGAAGAAAAAAATACATACTTTTGTATATCTTTATTTATTCGTTTTGCAAAGCAGAATCGTTTAGAGGGGTAATGAGGTTCGCTCATAATCGGTACCGATGGAGCTCGTTGTTTAATCGATCGAAGTTTTCTCGACTTATACAGAATTGTAAAAGAGAACCCGTTTATCACTGAATCTTCGCAAATATAACTCAGCGTGGTAATTTACGAGATTCTCGAATCGAGAGACTCGTTTCTAGAATTTAGTCCCGCTTTGCGGGAGTGGTGGGCGGAGAGGGATTCGAACCCCCGAACTCAGAGAGAGCAGATTTACAGTCTGCCGCCGTTGACCGCTTGGCTATCCGCCCATGATGTAATGGTTTGTACCTTTTTGCTTCGGTTTCGGTCATTTTCGAAGCGGTACATATTTATTGTTTGTTTTGTCTGGCTTTTTCGTTTTCATCATTTTCGATGACTTGCCAGCTGAAGCACTTTTTTTGATTGTGTTGGATGACTTGCCAGCTGAAGTTCGCCGAGGTGAACGAAGGCTGGAGCCACCTGTCGGGTTCGAACCGACGACAATCCGCTTACAAGGCGGGCGCTCTACCAACTGAGCTAAGGTGGCAAAAAGTGCCGTGGCATTGTCTCGAAAATGCCTTTCGTTGTCAACATTTTACTGCTTTCAAAAGCTTGATTTAACTGAAAACTTGTCTCAAAATCGAATCCCGATTTCTGTAATCATTCCTATGTTTAAACGAATTTTCCTCTTTGTGGCGGCGAATATCGCTATCATCGCCGTTATCTCAATCGTCTTTTCGGTATTCGGTCTTCAGCCGTATTTGTCGGCGAACGGCATCAATTATCAAAGTCTTTTGGTGTTCTCGGCGATTATCGGCTTTGTTGGTTCGTTCTTCTCTTTGTTCATTAGTAAGTGGATGGCCAAAACGACATATAATATCACCCCGATCGAAAACCCACAGGGGCGTGCCGAAACGTTTGTTGTGCAAACCGTACAACGCCTTGCCGAGCAAGCCGGTATTGGTATGCCCGAGGTCGGTATTTATCAGTCGCCAAGCGCCAATGCCTTTGCCACCGGTTGGAATCGCAATAATGCATTGGTCGCGGTGAGCACCGCTTTGCTCGAACAAATGGATCAAGACGAGATCGAGGGTGTGTTGGCGCACGAGATCTCGCATATTGCCAATGGCGATATGGTGACGATGACTTTGCTGCAAGGGGTGATCAATACTTTTGTGATCTTCTTTGCCCGTATTGCCGCTTTTGCCGTGCAAAGCTTTTTAAACCGCGGACGCGACGATGGTGGGCAGATCGGCGGTTTGGTGTATTACCTCACTGCAATCGTCTTCGAGATCCTGTTCGGTATTTTAGCGAGCACGATCGTGATGTGGTTCTCGCGTCATCGCGAATTTCGTGCCGATGCCGGCAGTGCAAACCTGGTGGGCGCTCACAAGATGATTGCTTCCCTTAAGCGTTTACAGCTGATCGCTGCCAAGGTTCCGGTGGAAGATAAGCGGGGCAAAGGTTTTAAAACGATGAAAATCTCCGATCAATCTGGTGTGCTCCATTTATTCCGAAGCCATCCGCCACTCGAAAAACGCATCGAAGCCCTGCAAATGGGTTCACAAAGCTAAACGAGAACGGCTATCAATAAAATTTGATTTAGATTGTTCCTTGCAATAATGAGAAAATGTGTCATGAATGAAGAATAGTGGCTTTTCACCTATGTTTCCTGTTGCACGTCATTTGAAAAAATGAGATAATGCGGCGTGTAAAAACCCAATTTCTTAGTCATATTTTATGCCGAAAAATACTCCTCCCCCCAAGAAACCACAAAACGGCTCCGGTAATTTTAAAATGCCGAACAAACCCTCGCCTTGGCTTATCCTTTTGGCGATCGTCTTTGCCTTTACCGTAATCTCGAGTTTATTCTCGACCGGTCAAACCGATATCACCAATAACGATATCGCATATTCCGAATTTCGCCAGAATTTTGAAGATGCCAAGTATTCCGCTGTAAAAATCCGCGGAGAAGAAGTGATCGGTGAATTCGGTGAAGATATCCAAGATACGGCGAACATCATCGCCGGCAGCTCGGTATCAGACCTCGGATTCGATAATCCGCCCGAAGGCACCAAAGTCGAAGTGATCAGTCTTGAGCGCCAACGATTCTGGCTCAGTCAACTCAGCGGGATTTTGCCGTTTTTGATCATCGTCGGTATCGTCATCTTCTTTATGACGCGTGTCAGCAAAAATGCCGGCGGCCCGTTCTCGTTCGGGCAAAGTAAGGCTAAGCTGCTCGACCGCCGCAAAAAACGCACCCGCTTTGCCGATGTGGCCGGCGCCTACGAAGCAAAAGAAGAATTGATGGAGATCGTCGACTTTCTCAAGAATCCGAAAAAATATGTAAAAATGGGTGCTAAAATTCCACGGGGAGCACTTTTGATCGGCCCACCCGGAACCGGTAAAACCCTGCTCGCCCGCGCGGTAGCCGGTGAGGCGAATGTACCTTTTATGTCGATCTCCGGTTCAGAATTCGTTGAGATGTTTGTTGGTGTTGGTGCAAGCCGCGTACGCGATTTATTCGAAAAAGCAAAAAAGAATGCTCCGGCGATTATCTTCATCGACGAGATCGATGCCGTGGGCCGACAGCGTGGCGGCGGCGGATACGGCGGCGGCGGACACGATGAGCGCGAACAGACCTTAAACCAGATCCTCACCGAAATGGACGGGTTCGATAACGACACAAGCGTAATCGTAATGGCGGCGACCAATCGCCCCGATGTGTTAGATAAAGCCTTGCTTCGCCCTGGGCGCTTCGATCGCCGCGTAATCATCGACAAACCCGATGTGCAGGCACGTGAAGAAATCCTTAAAGTCCACAGTAAGAACAAACCAATGGCACGCAACGCCAACCTAAAAGATATCGCTAAAATCACCATCGGCTTTTCTGGTGCCGACCTAGAAAACGTGATGAACGAAGCAGCGATTTTCGTTGCGCGTGAGAATCGTCAAAAAATCACCCACGAAGATTTGAGCAAATCAGTCGAAAAAGTCTCGATCGGGCCAGAGCGCAAAAGCAAGATTATCGAACCCGAAGAAAAAGAAAAAGTTGCCTTTCACGAAACCGGACATGCTCTGGTGGCGCAAATGCTTAAAGGTGCCCATCCTGTACATAAAGTTACCATTGTTTCACGCGGAGCAACCGGCGGAGTAACTTGGTACTTACCCGAGAGTGAATCGCAGCTGGTCACCAAATCGCAATTTTTAGATCAGATCTGCTCGGCACTTGGTGGTTACGCAGCAGAAAAATACATCTATAACGATGTTAGTATTGGTGCCAGTAGCGACTTGCGCAAGGCAACAAGCATGGCGCGCAGCATGGCAACCCGCTATGGTATGAGCGACTTAGGGCCGATCAGCTTTGCCGAAAGCGAAGATATGGCGGGCTACGAATCGTTCGGAGTTAAAAACATCTCCGATGATTACGCCAAGAAGATCGACGACTTTGTGCAAAAAACCGTCAACGATTGCCTCGTTACCACAATGGATGTTCTGAAAAGCAACGACAAACTGCTCCACGACATCACTGAAGAGCTCCTCAAAAAAGAAACGCTCAACAAGCAAGAGTTCATCGCTTTTTTCAAGAATGTCGACTTTCCGAGTAAAAAATCACCGGGGGTTAAAATACAAAGCGGCGATTTAAAGAAGTTCGATGGCGAAGAGCCGAAGCCAAAACGACGAGCGCCAAGGAGAAAGAAAGCGGAGTAAGCTATTCAGCATGATTCGATTGAAAAAAGCCAGTTGTACAAGTGGCTTTTTTTGATTATTTCTCTTTATTCTCGGCTGCCTTATTCAGAGCTTCAACTAATTCATTCGGTGGAATCACGCTCAATGTTCCACTTTTTTCATCAATCTTTTGCCCGATTTTTACAAAGTTCTCATCTTTATAGTAATAAACATGGTCGCCGATAGGCCCTGGCCCTTGTGCGTTGATAATATGATTGAGTTGGATGATTTTTCCAATGGCAACTACTGCATCGGTACTCTCGAAAGGGTGGCAAAGCATTGTATGACGATTCGGAATAGCAACAATACTACCGTATGCGCCAATACATTCGGGATGCGACTGTAGATCGAGAGCGTGTGTTGTGGTGAAAAAGCTTTCACCTTCACATATCAGCGCTTTAAAATCTTGAAATTCTTGCTCTACAAATTCTCCAGCTTCTTCTGTTAAAGTATTTTTTAGGGCGTAATCAAACAGCTCTTTTAGGGGCTTTTTCCATTTCTCTATTAGCTCTGGGTTTACATTCTGCACTGCGTCCGGAAAGTCGAATACCAAGACAGTTTTTACACCATCAAAGTCGTTTCGCGTGATAATGGCATCTGGTTTATGATTAAAATATGATTGGTCGTACAGTTTTACCTTTAAGTACTTTTTAGCAGCATTGTAATCTTCGACTTCGGCATCAAGCTTTGCTTTATTCTTATGCATGAGCTCGATTCTATCAAAGTGCTCCTGCACCACTTCTTTTCGGTCAGCTTCGTCAGATGCTCTGTAATTATCCGCTAAGTTCTGAATTCCATATTGTCCGCTGTCTCCATCAATCGTTAAATAGCCCTCTTCGGCATAGATAGTTATCTCTTTTGATTTTTCCGTAAAATAATCGGTGATCTGATTGAGAAAAACTTCAAATTCTTCATTACTAAAATCATTCGACCACCAATGTTGTGGCGAATTGTTACCAAACAGGTTTTTAATCATCTTTATCATGTTGATGGGCTAAATTTATATATATTATAACATAAAGAAGTAATATAACAATATTTTACAACCTGCACAGGATTATGCTCATCTCACCAGAAATCGCAAAAACCGTGGCGGGGTTTTGTTTCTGTGATAGTGGGTATCTTATCCTTTGAACCAAAAATACTACACTAAGGCGGTGAATTACGCTTAAATGTGGTATTTATCATTCTGATGTCGGTTTTTCTGTTTGATGAATCGCTGCTGCAACAGCTTTCTCGGTTAAACCTCGATTCGGATTTCTGGGCGACAAATTCATGATCCTCTGCGCGAGTTCTTGTCAGTGACTTCGAAGAATCAATAATCAAATAAAGAATGGCTTTCATGCTAGTTTTGACTCTCATTGATCAATCGCCTACATGTCACTCCGGGCTTGACCCGGAGCCTATTAATCGTAATTTAGGGGCAGAAACATTACTGTTGTCGCATCTTTTAAAATTTGAGATTTTGATGTGATTTATCTTTTCATATTGCAACACGATTGCGTCAAATGTGAGCCAATTTAAAGTTGTTTTTACAGGAGATTCAAGTAATCTAAGCACAAATACCCAACTTCAACATCTGTCATTTTGCCGCTTCGCAGCAATTCTCGAAATTCGGTAATCGTTCTTGTTCGTATTGCAACGAATTCTTCATTATCTAAACTTGGTTGTGCCACCTGCTCGCAATCGGTTGCTACAAAACAATGTCGTTTCATGGTTGAGTAGGCGTCATCGTAAACAGCGCCAACAAATTGTATTTTGCCCGCATAGCCGGTTTCTTCTTGTAGCTCTCGGGCTGCTGCTGTTTTTGGGTCTTCATTTTCATCGACATAACCACCGGGCAGTTCGAGTAAAACCTTTTGCGGCCCGGGGCGGAACTGCTCGGTGAGTATTACATTCATCTCATTATCGAACGCAAGAACGGCAACGGCAGTGCCTTCGTTTTTAATGTAGAAGTCTTTCACTTCGCCGTTTGGCATTTTGAAATCAACCTTGTTAATTACGCGGTTGAATTTGCGAAAGGCTTCGGTTTCAGCGATTTTTTTTCCATTCTATATTCTTCGTCATGACGGGCGGAATACTACTTGGGACATATGTGATTTATGAAAGAAGCGAGGTCTATTGCAACCGGGGTTTTAAGCGATAATCATTCGATGTACCTCGCACAAAACTAAGAGATAAAAAGAGATTGCTCATTTTCTCCAGCTTCAAGAGAGAGGATGTCGTTAAAAAGAATGCGTGGTCTTTTTTCTTTAAATTCACCATTCGTCAAGGTAGCCATTATCAACTGATTTTCCTTTGTATTTAAGGTACGCGATATGCTGTGAGTTGCTCATGTAAAAGGTAAAAGATATTGGCCTCAAACCCTATCGGATTCTATCATACTACCCTTTTCTTAGCTATCAGCATTCTGCCACTTCGTATCTTTTAAGCTCGTGCCCGCATCTACCATGGGGTACACGTTTTCTTCAGCGGCAATGCGAAATTCGATAAACGTCGGCCCGTCGATCTTGCGGGCTTTTTGAATCGCCTCACGCGCGGTTTTAGGCGTAGTCGCAAAAAATGCCGGTATGTCGTATGCTTCGGCGACTTTGATAAAATCGGGGTTCCACATTTCGGTGCTGGCATAGTTTTTATCGTGGTACATGTCTTGCCATTGGCGCACCATACCGAGGTATTGATTATTCAACACCGCCACCTTTACGTTGATGTTATCTTGCTGCAATGTTGCCAGTTCGGGCAGGTTCATCTGAAACCCGCCATCACCCGAGAGCGACCATACTTCTTTGTTCGGGTGGGCTATTTTGGCACCCATCGCCAGTGGTAAACCTGCTCCCATCGATCCCAGCCCGCCACTACTAATGTGCCCGCGTGGGGTTTTAAAGCCGTAGTATTGGGCGATGAACATTTGGTGCTGCCCCACATCCGAAGCCACATATGCTTCACCACCGGTTTCGTCACTCAAAACCTCTATTACCTCGTTGGCGCGCATCTGCTTCCCATGATTCTGCTCGATCTGCCCTTGGTAGATCGGGAATTCATCTTTCCACTTATTTATCTGCCCCCACCAGCTTTCGTGCTCGAGCCGCTTGGGGAGTTGGGGGATTAGCTTTTCTAAAATATTTTTGATGTCGCCGACCACCGGTACATGGGTTGGTACGTTTTTGCTCAGCTCTGCCGGGTCGATATCAAAATGGATGAATTTGGCATTCGGGCAAAAGTCATCCAGTCTGCCGGTGATGCGGTCGTCGAATCTGCTGCCGAGCGAGATCACCAGATCAGAATGATACACCGAATAATTCGCGGTTACCGAACCGTGCATCCCAAGCATCGAAATATGATTCGGATGATCGACCGGAATCGTCGATAGCCCATGTAATGTTGAAACCGCCGGAATATCCGCTGCTTCTAAAAACGCCATCACCTCGGCGCCGGCATTACTCATCATCGCTCCATGACCGATTATCGCGATTGGTTGTTTTGCTTTTGCGATCAGGTCGATCGCCTTTTTGATCTGAAAATCGCTCCCCATCATCGTTGGTTTGTAGCCGGGCAAGTTCGGCTTAAGGTCGCCAAAATACTTCGTTTTGTTGATTGTAGCATCTTTCGTGATATCGACATGCACCGGGCCTTGCCTGCCGGTTTCGGCAATATGAAATGCCTCTATCATCGCTTGCTCGATATCTTCTGCCCTATCGACAAAAATGCTGTGCTTTACTACCGGCATCATAATGCCGATCGCATCGGTTTCTTGAAAGGCATCACTGCCGATCAAATGGCTGAATACCTGTCCGGTTATCGCGACCATCGGGGCGCTATCCATCATCGCATCGGCTACTCCGGTAACCAAATTGGTTGCACCTGGGCCGCTGGTGGCAACACAAACCCCCGCTTTACCGGTTGTTCTGCCAACCCCACCGGCAGCAAACGCCGCCGCCTGCTCGTGACGCACCAGAATATGACGCATTTTTTTGGCACGCACATATTTCTTAAACATCGTGTCATACAGCGGTATCACCGCACCGCCGGGGTAGCCGAACACGGTGTTGGTGCCATGACGGATCAGACACTCCATAATGATCTCGGCGCCGCTTAACATGTTTCCACTCATAATAATTAATAGTGCTTTTATTATTTTTCCATGATGAATCGTTTTTTTCAATAGGTTGGTTGCGTCTCGTTGAACATTATACGGTTGTGAGATGTTGTATCTTTAAGTTTTTTAGAGGGAGTGTGGAATTACGAATTTCGAATTACGATTCGCAAGCGGAGACTGATGGCATTATCCGCTTTTACTTGTTTTTAGTATTTTAAATTGCATAGAATACTAACGCTATTTGTTCCAGTTTATTTAACACACTGAGGGCAAAGCACACGATCTTACAAAGCAACGGAGCAGTGAAATGCAAACAATACAGAACATAGTCTTCGAAAAAGTCGAGTTCGAGATCGCCACAAATCCATTCCTCAGCAGTACGAATCCTAATATGATCGCCGGTATTCCCGGTAACCCATTTTGGATCGAGGTGGCGAATAATTCAGACACGGCAATCTACTTAAAATTATTCATTCAGCTTCGAACCGCATCAACAGCTGTTGATGATACTCAGAAAAAGATCTTTTCATTTATGGGAGTGTTGCCACCTCATTCATTCGTTAATCTCGATAAAACACACCTGCCTGAAAACTACCGAAAATACGACCATACCTTTTTGGTGCCAGATGCAGAACATGGACTAACATGTTATGTAATAATCAGCGACGAAGTGGGGAACGCCGAACTTCGAGACTTTCATCTGGTTGGAAAAGAGCCACCATCAACTGCGCTCCATTAATCCCTCACCTGCTTTGTTTTGCCCGCCTGTAAAAAAGGCGGGTTTCATCGTGTTCGGGTTCTTGAGTCTTGTAAATGAAAATCGAAGTGGCAGAAAGCTAAAAATTTAGCTGTTGATTGCATTTATCATTATGCTAAAATGACACTCGTGAATGGGATGAAGATATTTACCGGCATTGAGAACGAGGTTTTGCGCAAGGTCGCCGAACCGGTCGAAGTTGTTACCGACGATATTCGCAAGCTTGGCAGGCAAATGCGCCAATCGATGAAAGAGCACAAGGGAATTGGCTTGGCAGCGCCGCAAGTCGGGGTGAGCAAGCGGGTTATTCTTGTTACACTCGGTGAAAAGCTGCACCTTATGATCAATCCCGAAATCACTTCGTTTTCTGCCGATTGCAAAACCGATGAAGAAGGCTGTCTCTCACTCCCCGGCGAGTTTGGTAAGGTGAGCCGCCCACGTGCGATCACCGTAAAATACCTCGATGAAGAGGGGAGCGAACAAGTCAAAAACCTGACCGAGCTCGATGCACGTGTGGTGCAACACGAAATCGATCACTTAAACGGAGTTTTGTTCGCCGATCGCTTGGTAAAAGCACCAACAGAAGCACTTTTTGCCAACTCTCGCGCTTTTTAAAAGCATCTTTCGTGTTGCGATGTTTGTAAGCAAAAGCAGGCTTTTTCTGAGTCAGTCTGATTTTCGATAAAAATCTCTCGCGACGACATCCCCCTGTTTGCTTTGCAGAACTCTGGCGAAAGAGTGTATTCGGAATTCGTATCACAGCCTGTTGTATGCCCTGAGATTCGGCGCGTGTTCGTAATTCATAATTCAATATTCGTAATTCTCCCCGCTCTATTTCAGTGCCCGCCTACAGCCTAAATGGTGAAGGCAGAGAGGCACTGACAAAAAAGAAAAAAAATATTCTTGACAACAGTAGCCTTTTTGAGGGAAACTGCTTGGGCGCTTTGGCAACGAGGCGTTTTAGACCCTTAAAACCTTTGGTACAAAAGAGAACGAACTCCTGTCTTGCTTTTTTGGCAGAAGTATAAATAAAACATGAAGAAAAGCACTATTCGAACTTTGATCAAACACTCTTTCATTTCGATGAAAGAGCCAAAACAATGTTAACGAGGAAGCTCTGCTTCCAAACTTATTCAAGGGTTTGATGCCGATTCATCGGCATGAACGCTGGCTTGCCAGCTTTCAAAATCAGATTCTTGAACTTAACAAAAGAGTTTGATCCTGGCTCAGGATGAACGCTGGCGGTATGCCTAACACATGCA
>CAZOZW010000015.1:22485-37847 GCA_964584385.1 uncultured Candidatus Peribacteria bacterium | reverse complement strand
GACAAACACGGTGATTTTGAGCAGAACAAAACGTTTAAAAAGCACTTCGGGTTAAAACGGCAGTTTCTCCATGCCGAACAATTGGGTTTCGTTCATCCCGAAACCGAGGTGAATGTTTTGGTAAAAGCGGTGCCTCCCGAAGACTTAAGAGCTGTGATCAGTGGATTGTCGGCGGATTCTGATTGATAAGGTTTGTAAGTCTTACTTCGGGTATTTTCGAGTCGAGTTCTTCAATCACCGAAACCATTAAGCTCATATACTCTCTCCAAAGCTCAATAGCAGTTACGTGCTCGCCATAATGCTCATCACTATCAAAAAATGGATGGCTTTCATCGAAATTTCCATTTTCATCCCTGGCTGTAAAGTACAAACCCTGCACATCTACGATGAGTCGTTTGGTGATTTTGCGAATCCAATTCACGTCGCTGCTCTTCTCACCGAGAAATAGCTCAAACTGATTGCGAAAATCTTGTAGAATCTTTTGCGCTTGCTCGGGGTGATGTCGAATGAGGTTTTCTAAAAAGACTGACTGAAGCGCTATGATGCCTTCTTTTGCACGATTTATCTCAGAGTCAATGTAATCTGGCGAGGGGAGTGAGCCATTGATGCTTGGTGATGAGTCGGAGTTCGTTTGTTCCTCCAATTCTCCAAATGGTTCGAATCCTTCAAGGTGTTCTCTGGGTTTCAATGGAATTTATTTAAACAGGAAATCACTTTGGCATTCTGTTGATAATTTGTCAATTACCACATCTATTGAATCTGTCAACGGTATTCGGTGGGCGATAATGTACTAATATTGCGGCAGCAAAGGAAAAAACTTGCTTGGCTTTCTTTCTGAGAAATATTTTTATATGCTGATTTCGATACGATTTTGTTTTCGAAAAAACCATGTTGTGCCCCAAATGTCACCACCCCGAAACCAAGGTTGTCGATTCGCGCCCCGAGCGTGAGGGCAGGTCGATTCGCCGTCGCCGGGTTTGTGAGAATTGCGAGTTTCGGTTTTCAACATCGGAGCGACTCATCACTGGGAATTTTATGGTAAAAAAGCGCGATGGCGCGCTAGAGCCGTTTTCGGCCGAAAAGCTTGAAAACAGCATCCGTGTGGCATGTGGCAAGCGCCCGGTGAGCGGTGAGCAAATCGCCGAAATGGTGCGCGAACTAAGCGAAAACTGGGCGAGTCAGCAAGAGGTAGAAAGTGAGGCGATCGGCAAGGCAGTAATGGAAGCACTAAAAGAAATCGACCATGTGGCGTTTATCCGGTTTGCGAGTGTGTATCGGCAGTTCAAAGATGTTGATGAGTTTAAGCGGGAGATATCGGGGTTGTTTGAGGGGTGAGTTATATTTGAGATTTGTGAGCGTGGAAAAGAGATTGAGAGATAGGGATTCGAGATTAGAGGTTAGAGAATAGGGGTTGGAATAGATTTAAGAATTATGATTTAGGATTTAAGAAGGATTGAAATTACTCCCGACCGGTGCCAATTTGCAATCGGCTCCAGTTATTTGGGCAAGCCGGTGAGGGATTTCTAAGAATTACGAATGTCGAATTGCGAATTGCGATTTTTTTGAGACTTGAGCGACGACGATACATTTTCGGTGCAATCGTGACGATTTACCCGGCAGTCAAAAAACGCAGCGGGTCCCCCTTTTTAAAGGGGGAATTCAAGGGGGTTTTCTCGATACTCCAACATCGATTTATAAAAATAAGGGTGTTTCGTTGCGCTTTGCGTCATCATGAAACAATCGGCGATTGCAATTGAAAGAAAGGCGGCTTTGTGGAATACTCTTTTCAGAAATTTTTTGTACTCATGTATTCATTAGGAGAGATTCGCGTTGGGCACACCGTGATTATCGATGGCGAACCGTTTTTGGTGACCACCGCTCAGCACAGTAAACAGGCACGCGGCGCAGGGGTTTTAAAAACCACGGTAAAAAATTTAAAAACCGGGGCGACCGTACCAAAAACCTTTCAGGGGAACGAAAAACTGGCACCCGCAGAAGTTGGGTTTTTTAAGGCGCAATACTTGTACCAAAGCGGTGATGAATACGAATTCATGAACAGTGAAACGTACGATCAGTTTGCGATCTCTGCCGAGATTCTTGGAGATAACGCACCATTTTTAATCGAGGGTGAAGAGGTTGACGTGCAACATTTTGAAGGACAGCCGATTAATGTGCAGTTTGCGCCATCGCTTGAGTTTGTTGTTGAAGAAACGCCGCCGGGCGTAAAAGGCGATACCGCACAAGGTGGCACCAAGCCGGCAACGCTCAGTAACGGCATGATCATTCAGGTGCCATTATTCGTAGATCCTGGCGAAATAGTGCAGATCAATACTGCCACCAAAGAGTTTCAAAAACGGGTGCAGAAATAGATTTTTAGAGATTTGAGATTAGAGGTTGGAGAACAGAGATTGGAATAGATTTAAGAATTATGATTTAGGATTTACGAAGGATTGGCAATCGGCTCTATTTGTTTGGGTAAACCGGTGAGGGATTTCCAGAAATTACGAATGTCGAATTGCGAATCGCGATTTTTTTGAGACTTGAGCGACGCCGATACATTTTCGGCGCATACCCGGCAGTCAAAAAACGCAGCGGGTCCCCCTTTTCGAAGGGGGAAAATACCACGTCGTATTTATATTGATAATTGGTGTTAATCTACTGGAATTTTTGTAGTTGGGGGTTTTATCGCTCAATTTCTGATTCACATTTAGGTGTTGTTGAGGTTGCGTCAACAGCTGTAAGTACTATTTTTTATTGCGGATGGGCTTATTCTAAAGCGCGATTGCTGGTGTTTTATCATTTTCAATTACATCTTTACTTGATAATTATTGCTTGACGTCAGCAGTGTCTTCAATTAAAACGATGCTCTCCTTTTTTTTAAAAACTATGCCACAAAGTTTTGAGCAAATTCCATCTTACAAGAGCGGCGTCGAAAGCGAAGGTTTTTCGAGAAAAGTTCTTGAGCAAAACAACAATCGGCTCGCTGCGTTTCAGAGAGAGGTCTTACTTGCCGCTAAAGATTCAGCCGATACCGCTTTGACGAAAATCACGAGTAGGTTTGAAGAGGTTGAGACATTGGGGCGGTTAAGTGCTTTTGAGGCTGAGCTTGAGCAGATTTCAAATAATCCGGTTATCGCAAGTATTATGAAAGAGGTGAACCGGGCGGCGATGTTGCGTTTTAACGAACTATACTTCGATCCTTTTCCGAGCCAGAATTGCACCGAAACTCAACAGCCAGCTTTGACTGCTCCCGAAACCGAACAGCAGGTAGAAAAGCGCTTAGCTGGAATGGATGAACATTATCAACCGCAGGCGGCCTAGTGTTTAGAATCATCATAAAGTGTTTAATATCATCATAAAAAGAACTGAGTCGGCAAATCCGACTCTTTTTTTATAGCAAACCAAATTGCAATGTTAGCTAAAAAATATTTGTTTTGATATTCAAGCAAGTGTCCAATATGCGTAATATGCAACTACCAAGACAAAAACCAAGCATCAGGTAATTGATAATGGTTATCATTGTTTTTTACCTTTACTTGCTGTCTCTTCATCTGCTATACTATTTTAAATTGTTGAATTATAAAAACAGACTTGACTTACCGTTTGAAAGAAGAATAACTTACCGAACGGTCATTAAGTAAAAACATTTTCTTTATTCTAAGTACTTTATGAATAATCATATGGAACAAGCTGAAAAACTCAGCACTAAAGAGCGGATCATCCAATCTGCCAAAGACCTCTTGATGGAGGGGAATACAAATCCATCAATGCGTTTGGTAGCGGCGCGCTCAAATGTTACCAAGTCGGCGATCTACTATTTTTTTCGCGACAAAAAAGATCTCTTCTTGGCGGTGATGCAAACGGTTCCGGCGGAACTACGCCGCAAAACCGAAGAGTTTTCGCAAAAAAAGATTGCGCCGGATAAAAAGTTAGAGGAAATTGTGGCGGCTTATCTGGTTTATATGCGTCAAGAAAAGGCGGTATCACATTTGGTTTTTCAACAGATCTTCGCGCACGATAAAGAT
Organism: uncultured Candidatus Peribacteria bacterium; assembly: GCA_964584385.1. Classification (GTDB taxonomy): domain Bacteria; phylum Patescibacteriota; class Gracilibacteria; order CAIRYL01; genus CAZOZW01. Next base: position 33,822 of record CAZOZW010000015.1, on the reverse strand, counting down.
CTGCTTCAGCATGTATTCGAAGAGCGACGTGAGAATGCAAAACTATTTCACGGAATTATCTCCGAAGGAATCGAGCAAGGAGTTTTTTATAAAGGCGATTCCGAAAAAATGACTGGTGTTTTAATGGGTTTACTTGACTTCTTCGCGATGGCGCTTATACTTCCATGCCCGAGTCACGAAGAAAAATGCAGCTTCGACCCCGAAGGCATTTGCAAGCAGTTCTTAGATTTATTACGTAACAAATGAAACCAAAATATGGCGCCGTGCTTACATTAGCGCTAATACTAACTCTGTTTAGCGGATGCGGCGGCGAAGAGAATCCGCCCGAAGAAGAAACCGAGAATCTGCCGGAGGCCGTTACGGTTCCGGCTTTTGTTGTTGATACCGGTGTGTTTTTGCCCAAAATCGAAGTTTCGGGCACGTTAGCGCCCGAGCTTGAATCGGCGGTAGCGGCCGAGGCCGGTGGCACCGTAACCAGAATAAACGTGCGTGAAGGAGACTTAGTACGCGAAGGCGAGAGCTTGGCGGCATTTGCGACCAACAACAACGTTGCATCAATCGACGTGCAAGACCGACGCAGCTCGCTTGCCAATGCCGAAGCTAGAGCGCCAGCGTGCAACCGAAAACGAACGACAGGCCCAGCTGCAGGTTGAATTGGCACAACGTAATTTAGAAAACGCACGTAAAACCGATACCTCAACCGCTTCACAAACAGATGCAAGTATCGCTTCTGCAGAAGCAGCCGTTAGTAGTGCCGAACTTTCTTTAAACGACGCCGAGCAGCGTTTGCTCGAACTGCAACAAACACTCACCGAACAAGAACAGAACCTGTTACAAAACGAAGAAAATACTTTGGCATCTGCCATGACAACTTTTCGGCGCGTGTTACAAGAGGCCGATTCGATCTTGGGGGCGACTCCGAGAAATCCTCGCGAGAATGATGAATTCGAGGTGTATTTAGGTTTTCGCAATCCGCAAACAAGAATCACCAGTCAAAACCTGCTTCGTGAGTTGTGGTCGCGTTTTGTCGATTTTGAAGAAGATTATTACAATAACACCTCAGATGTCACCAGCGATGAGTTTCAAGCTTATGCCACTGAAATCCGTGATTTATTACAAACGGTTGATTCGATGTTGCGCGAGTCGACTACGGGAGCAAATTTTACACAAGCTCGTCTTGATGGGTTTCGAACCAGCACGAGCACCAACCGTACCAGTGTTGAGCAGGTGATACAGTCGATTACCGCAACCGACCAGCAAACCGATAACTTTGTCGTCGAGCGTCCTCAGCGTATTCGTGCTGCAGAACAGGCGATAAGCCAGGCCGAAAAGCAACTCGTACAGGCACAGCGGCAACTCGAACAAGCTCAAAGCGGAGGCGAGGTGAGCGATGTAAACACCGATAATCAGATCAGCTCAGCGCAAAATGCGCTTGAAAGTGCACAAGCTTCGCTTGAAATCACTCGCAAGCAAAACGAAATCGCAATCCAACAATCGTTATCTGCCGTCGATAACGCTCGCAATGCCCTTAATCGAGCGAACGTACAATTTTCGAAGCTCGGCATTACCTCACCGATCAACGGTGTGGTGCTCGAAACCCGCACCGAAGTGGGAGATACGGTTTCACCGGGTGCGCCGCTTTTTACTATCGGGCAGATCGATAACCTGATCTTAGAAAGTGATGTTTCTTCGAGCTTGTTGCCGAAATTGCGCACAGGCATGCGGGCGATCGCAGAAGTTGATGGATATGGTGGGTTGCCCGGAACGGTCACAAAAATCTCGCCGATTGCCAATCAGGCAACCCGACGAGTGGCGATTGAGATCACGATTGAAAACCGTGGACGTGAGATTCCGGCGAACATTTTTGCAGCAGCAACCCTAATCCTAAAGCCCGATGTCGGTATTATCATGATTCCGCAAAAGGCGCTGGTCTCGCAAAACCCGGCAGCGGTATTTGTAATCGGCGAAGGTGAGGCGGGTGATCAGCTGATACCGATGGCAGAACGACGAGAGGTGAGTTTGGGGCGCAAACAAGACGGTATGATCGAAGTGATTATGGGGCTTGAAGCAGGCGAGCAGATTGTTGCTGAACCGGTCTTGGGGCTTAAAAACGGTGATCGGGTTGAGATTCGCACCGAAGAAGAACCTGAAACGGAGATCGATGATGAAGCTGAAACTGAAGAAGGAGACATAGAGGAGGAGTTCGATGCAGAAGACGAAGAAATGGTTGAGGAATCTGAAGAAGAGAATAACGAAGAGGAAATCGAACAAGAAACAACTTCCGAAGATGCCGAGGCAGAAATCGAAATCCGCCCGATACCCGATTTTGGTATTGATCAGCCGCAAGATGAATCTGAGGTGAATGAGGAGGAGACAGATTCTCAGATCGATTCGAATCCTGAATCTGATCGCGTTGCCCCGGTTGTGTAAGTGTTTATTCCGAATCTTAATTAACCACCCCTGAACATGGCAAAGCAACAGCGACACGACGATATTTTGGAAAGCAGCAACGATGCTGGTATGGCCTTTGGTATTCGGCGCCCAAAGGTGGCGGTTTTGGTGGGAGCAGTACTCGTTATTTGGGGGCTTGTTTCGACGATTGTGGTGCCGAAGGAATCTTCACCGTATATCGAATTCGGAATCGTTAATATTTCTACGGTTTATACCGGGGCTTCGGCGATTGATGTCGATAGTCTGATCACCCAAGAGATCGAGAGCAAGATCGATGGTATTAGCGGGTTAAATAAATATTCATCGGTCAGTCGAAACAGTACATCATCGATTCAACTCGAGTTTTTGCCGGGGCAAGATATGACCAAGGCAATGAGCGATGTGCGGAGCAGGGTTGATGAAGCAAAGCCATCGTTGCCCGCTGAGATTGAAAGTGACCCGGCAATCCGCGAGATCGACCGGGCCGCTCGGTCGAACCATTTGTTTCACTGGTGCTCTCGGGCGACAGGTCGACAGATGAAATGCTCGACGTTGCCGAAGAATTAAAAGAAGTTATATTGAATGTACCGGATGTTGCCGAGGTGAATATTAGTGGTGGTGCCGAGCGTGAGGTTATGGTCGCGGTTGATCGCAATCGCTTAGAGTCATTCGGTTTATCGCTCAACGATGTGGTGCAGGCGATTCGAAGTTCGCATAACGATACGCCGATCGGCGACTTTGAGATCGACGGGCTGGAATATTCATTGCGTTTCGCCGGCAAGCACCAAACCGCCGAAGATGTTGCTGATGTTGTGATCCGCAATGTTGCCGAAGACGGCGCCCCATCGCTAATCACCGTTAGCGATGTGGCAACGGTGACCGAGCAAGCCGAAGACAACGATTCGATCTATCGTTTTGTCGATACCGGGGCTGAGCTGAGCTACGCCGAATCGCTCGGCGAAAAATGGAGTGCGTTTTTAGCATCGATCGGTAAGAGCTTTCGCGAATTCAACATTGTGGGAATGTTACCGGTTATTCTTTTCGCCTTTTTGATCTATACTGTCATCCGTCCACCGCGGTTTAACGGCAGTCATTTTCCGCGGTCGATCTCAATCTTATTGTCGATCGTCTTTTTCTTGATGTGGTTTTTCTTGTTCACGCCACCACCGCAACTCGACCGCAGTGTTGGTGAGTTCACCAATGCGGTTGAACTTTCGGTTTCGCGCAAGTCACAGAGCGATATCCTACGGGTCGACCGCTTAACCTCCGAGGCGGCGCAAAATCATTTAGAACAGAATTATGCCGGCGAAATCGACGCAACGTTTATCCTAAACGCCGCCGAGATTATGCGAGAAGATTACAAAGTCGTTTTGATCAGCGCGCTCGAATCGTTTTTGATCGTAATGGCGTTTATCTTCTTCTTCGTGGGAATCAAAGAAGGCTTGGTCGCTTCGATCGTAATCCCGATCACGTTTTTAGTGACGATCGGGATTTTGAATCTGCTTGGCAAGACGCTGAACTTTATGACGAATTTTTCGATGATCCTCGCGCTCGGTATTTTGGTCGATACGGCGATTGTGATCGTTGAAGGCGTGCATCGGTTCATCAAGCTTGGGTATTCGCCAAGGCAAGCGGCTATCTTGAGCCTGCACGAATATCGCGGACCATTGATCGCCGGTACGCTCACCACGCTGGCGGTGTTCATCCCACTTCTGACGCTTTCGGGTATTTTAGGGCAGTTCTTAAGCTTTATCCCACAAACGGTTATTATCGTGCTTTCGGTTTCGCTGGTGGTTTCGCTGTTTTTATTGCCGGCGTACGCCGCTCTGCTCGTAAAACCCGAAGCCGATAAAAAGCCACCGAAGCGGCTTAAGAAAATCAGAAACTTTGCCAGCGATTTTCGCGTGGCGGCCGATGGCTTTATTGAGGGGATGCGGCGCAAATACGGCATTTGGCTGAAAAACCTGATCGCAACACGCTTTCGACGCTTGGCAGCATTCGGCTTGGTGTTTTTAGTCTTCTTTCTCTCATTTTTAATCCCGATTAAATTCGAGCTGTTCCCGAGTGGCGACAGTACTTTTTTAACCACCAATATCGAACTGCCCGAAGGCACGGTTGCCGAAACAACAAGTATTGCCGCTGCTGCGGTAGAAGAAGTATTGCTCGATATTCCTGAGGTGTTGTATGTGCGAACCGGCGTGAACGGCAAAAGCGCCTCGATCGTCTCTGAACTCCTCTCATCCGACGAGCGCGAAGATTTGAACATGCGTACTTCGCTTGAGGTTGAGAATGCGCTTTCGGAAAAGTTTGATGCAATTGCTCGCCGTCTCGGCGCGTCGCTTCGCGTACAACGGCAGCAGGGCGGCCCACCGAGTGAATTCCCCGTGGGGTTTCGGGTAATCGTTCGCGACCGCAATAAAATCGTCGAAGCGCAAGAGCTAACCCAACGCTTAACCGATGCTTTACGCGAGATCGAAAACTCCTCCGGTGTAAAAAATGATATCGAACGCATCCCTGGGGAGTTTAGATTCGAGGTCGACCGCGACCGCGCCGTATCGCTCGGCATCGATCCTTCGCAAGTTCCTTCACTGGTGCGAATCGCATTGCAGGGGAGTACGGCTGCCACCATCACCCGCGCAGGTCGCGACATCGATATCGTCGTACAGATCGAAGACCTCGATATCCCAACGATCGACGACCTCAATAGTCTGCGGCTTTTTACCGCTCAAGGCTCTCCGGTATTGCTTGAGCAGCTTATCACCGTAACGCGTGAAGATGCATTAGCAGCAGTTCGTCGCAGCGATGGCGATATCGCCTTTACTGTCTCGAGCCTGCTCGGACCAGGCGGGAATGCACAAGAGATAACCACTGAACTGCAAGAAAAAATTGATGCCGGGGTGTTTAGCATCCCAGAAGGGATTGAGGTGGTAAGCGCTGGTGAAAACGAAGAAAATGCTGACTTGATCTCTGATCTTATGCGGGGTTTGGGTATCGCTGTCTTACTGATCTTTTTGATTTTAGTGGTGATGCTCAACGCATTCTTCCAGCCGATCTTAATCCTTCTGACGATTCTATTCGCACAGATCGGCGTGAGTTTTGGCTTATGGCTTACCGATACACCGCGTAGTTTGGCGTATATCCTCGGTATAATCGCACTTGCCGGAATCGTTGTAAACGATGCGATCATCATGATCGACCAAATGAATAAAAACCGCGAACATCGGCGTACTTCAGGTGATCCAAATGCTTTGGCGGCTATCGTCGAAGCCGGAAAAAGTCGTTTTATCCCCGTTATCCTCACTACGCTCACCAGTAGTGCCGGTATTATCCCACTCATCTTTCAAGACGAATTCTGGGCAGGATTGAGCTACACCGTTATCTTCGGGCTGATGGTTGCTTCGACGATGACACTTTTCATCACTCCGGCGGTATATTTTCAGATCGAAAAAGAGCCGGGGGTTACCAGCGCATTCATGATGTTCGCCATTATCGGCTCGGTAGGAGTATTCATGCTCGTCGGCGGCTCGTTGGTACCGGGAGGTATTGCATTATTGGTGGCGGGCGCATTCTATTTGCTGACGCGGTTTTTAATCCGTCGTAAAGACCGTAAAACCTCACGCATGACCGAACACATGGCAGAGGCACCTCATGTCTCTTGATTCTACAGTTTTTAGTTCAAGGATTCTTGTTTTGGTATGAAGAGGATTTAAGATTTATGATTTAAGAATGAGGTGATTTTACGGGAGACGGGGGTGAGGCGAGATAAAGAGATAGGAATCGCCGCATCAAGCAATATGGCGACGTATTCGTGGGTCTGGTTGTAAAATGAATATAGAGATAAAAGCTTGGTGTTGGAGTATTCTGTAGGGGCACAAAATTTTGTGCCCGGGTGGATTCAAGAAAATTCGCTTTTCTTTCGCTTACTCCTTCTATTACTGTAGAGGCATCTTTTTGATTTTGTATGGCTCAAGCCGATATCTCGATCATCCTCACCGGCGGTACGATCGATAAAACGTATTCGCCGAGTAAAGAAATATTCATCAGCAAGCAGACTCATTTTAACGTGATGATCGAACAAGCGAGGATGCCCGATGTAAGTTTTGAGATTCGGCAGTTGATGAGCAAAGATTCGCTTGAGATGACCGAATCAGACCGAGTTAAGATTGCTGAAGAATGTGCCGAATGTGAATCGGATAAAATAGTGATTGTACACGGAACATCGACGATGAGTGAAACAGCGGCGGTGATTGCACAAAACAATGAGATCGTGTCAAAAAAAGCAATCATCTTGTTCGGTGCGATGGTACCGTTTGAACACAAAGAGAGCGATGCGATGTTTAATTTTGGAATGGCGGTTGGTGCCGTGCAAAATCATCAGGCCGGAATATACATTGCGATGAGTGGCCGTGTATTGCCGCACAATGCCGTAAAAAAGAACGTAGAACGAGCGGTGTTCGAGGCGCGATAAAGCTATATTCTTGAACTCGTGATGAAAAAAATCGGCACGAGTATTTTTTGCGAAAGTTTTTTTATGTGACATGGATGATGCACATTCTTGTTTCGGGTTTTTAAAATACGTCATTTAAACGGGGTACCCCGTTTAAATGACGTATTTTGGTATCGATCTGTTATTAATTCGCTTGCGGGCAGGGTAATGCTTCGGCGTCGACGCGAATTCGGTGCGGAGAAATATGATTGAAGAAGATGTTGATCGTGAATCGATTGAACGACTCGTATATTGCAGTGAATCTCTTCGTTTTTGATCGTTGATTCGAAATGACCGTATTTTTTTAAATTTTTTACATTTTCGCTTTGCATTGTCGGCACAGTATGGTAGTAGTTAATTCTGTACAAGCACTATGAAAAGCGCCTTTGAGCCACTTAAGAAAGAGCTCGAAAATAATCCGGCATACGACCTGAAACGTGTTAAAAAAGCGTTCGATTTTGCCGAAAAAGCACACGAAGGACAAAAGCGCAAAACCGGGGAGGGTTATATTCATCATCCGGTGGCGGTCGCGATTTTATTGTACGAAATAGGTGCTGACGAAGACACCATTATTGCCGCCTTACTGCACGATACGGTTGAAGACAGCGAAACAAGTGTAGATGACCTTGTGGAGAAGTTTGGGGAACCGGTGGCGTATATGGTCGATAGTGTTACAAAAGTTGCCAAAATGCACTTTCTCGAATCGAAATTCGAAGCAACTGCGGCAACAATGCGAAAGATGTTTAGCGGTGGTGCGGTCGATGAACGTTCGATGATCATCAAGCTTGCCGACCGGGCGCATAATATTTTAACCATAAATAACTTTCGAGAAGGAAAGCGCCAACGCATTGCCTCTGAAACAATGGAGATCTACCATCCACTAAGCAAGGTATTCGGCATTTGGAAGTTTAAGCGCATGTATGAGCAAAATTGTTTTCCGGTGCTTCATCCGCAATGCAATGAAGAAATGCAGAAAGAACTCCAAAGCTTTAATCAAAAGTACGAGTCGCACCTAAGCGAAGTCGTGAATAATGTTAATAAAGTACTCGGAGGTATATGCGCCGATTGTCACGCAGAAATAAAATACAACACCTTGTACGAAATGCACGAGGAACACGCCGATGTGACAATAGATCAGCATGCTGAACAGAAATTCTATTTGAATATTCTGGTAGAGACGGTCAACGACTGTTTTTTGGCACTGGGCAAGGTTCACGAGATGTATGCCTGGAAAACAGGAAGCTTTACCGATTACATCACGCAACCGAAAAACAATGGCTACCAGGCGCTTCATACAACTGTTTTTTCGAATGAGGGGCTTGTTCTAGATGTGCATGTCAAAACACTGCAAATGGCAAAGGTGAATGAACACGGTGCCTTTTTCTTTTCTCCCGATCACTTTCCGAAAGATACGATGAGCGCCTCGCTTGAAGCGCTGAATAAGAATTATTACTTCTCCCATCAGTATCTCGATGATCTTAAGCACGATGTCCTCCAAAAAAAGATTATAATTTCTACTATAAATGGCGATACGGTGTTTTTACCGCGTGCGGCAACCGGAATAGATTTCGCCTTTGTATATGATCATATGAAGGCGATACGGCTGAAAAAAATTAAGATCAACGGAGAAGAGCGACCGATCACAACGGTGTTATCGAACGGGCAACTTGTAGAACCTGTGTATGGAGCTACGGTTTTGGCAAAGTTGTATTGGTTGAACCATGCCAAAACCAGTATTGCGAAGTACCACATCGCCCAGTTCCTTTCTGGTTTGCCGAGTGAAGATTTAATACGGGGAGGCGTAGGGATTTTAAAGCATGAATTAGGTAAGCTCGGAAAAAAGTACAAAAGATCTTTTTCAACCAAAATGAAGAAAGCTGTTGCCGACCACTATCCGGAAGAAACATTTGATGATGTTTTGATGAGCGTAGGCAGGGGAAGCATCGTCTCTCGCGATGTTGTAAAGTTATACCTTGATTTAGAAAAGACTTTTCGAAAAGAGTCTTATTTTTGGCGTACGGTTGATTTTTTTTGTGAGATATATTATTCCATTTTTTATTTCTTGAGCACCAGAAATCGGCTGCACGATAATTCATATATGATCGATGTCGATATCGAGGCGCTTGATCGCCCGGGCATGCTGTACGACGTATTGAGGGTTATCAGAGAACGCAATATAAATGTTGCCTCTTTGCATGTTTATTCACTACGACCTTCGCGAAATGCCCTTTACAAATTATGTTTAGAGTTGCCAGCATATGAGATGCTGAGTGATATTTTTGATGAATTGATCGAAGCTGATGGAGTATTAAAGTTGACAAGAAAGTAGATTCATTATAAATTGCAAACCAATTCAAACTATTGCCAATGCTTACAAACGATAGGGCAGAACCACTATCAGCTAACGATGACGTGCTCAAACGCCTGACAAGTGGCGATGGGTCGGATAAATCTAGAATTAAACCCGAAGGCGAGGTGGATAGTATGGGTGAGTCTTATTCTCGGTATATGGCAGATACGTACCTTGGGAATAGAGAAAGACGATGGAGTGATTGGGAAAGGCATTATCAACAAATACATTTTCGAATTTATAATTTATTAAAAGATAAGGTCTATTTAAATAAGTCATTCGATATTGATTTGATTGGCGTGGATCACTTCGACTTGATTGATGGGTCATTGCGGCTTGATTACAAGCCAATTAATACACCCGGTGCCCCCACATTAGGTGAATTGCTCAAACAGGCTAAATCGATCACCGTAAGTGATATTGTTTTTACTGAAATTGTTCTTGTAAAAAAAGAGCTTGATAAGTATTTTGCCGATGAATTAGAAGTTGAAACAAACGCATCACCTAGCGTTGAAGCAAAGCATCTTGATATAACCGAAGGATTCAGTAGAAAATTTCGATTACATGCTGAGAAGATAACTGCCGACACGATTGAAAGAATATTTAATAACAAAGAAAAACCAATCGACCCCGATAAGGTGATGAGTATGTTCAAGCGTTGCGTGTATCAAATGACATCCGGTTCGAGCAGGCTTACTTCTTTTTTGGTGCCCGAGACTGAGGCGCCTAAACAAACAGGAGGAGTAGGTCGGAAAACCGTTGGGATTTCTGCAATGGTGCAAACTGCGACGCTCGTACCAATGACTGAGTACATCCATGGAGTGGTGAGTGAATTGAGAGCAACAAAAAAGCTTACAGTAGAGAAAGAAAGAGTCATCACTGAAATACTCTATTCGGTAGTTGAACAGTTCAATAATTGGTTAATGAGTGATCATGTGAGCGAGTGGTTTCGTGGTCATCCTGATGGTGAGCTATTGATTATCACTGATGTAGAGAAGCAGTTTTATGAAACTGATAAATCAGGCAATATCGATGAATCGAGAATTGATGAGGGTCGAAAATACAAAGTGTTAACCCATGAAAACTTTGAGGCTCTGGTTAATAATGGGTCACCAAAGTATTCTATCGAAGAGGTTGGTGAGCATATTTGGGCTGATGAAGATACTCACCGACATATCGTTAAGATGTATAAAATCGCTCGAAACATGGCTTAAGACTAGGTTTTGAGTGATTTTCTTTTGCCAATGCGTTTGTCGATTAGTCAACATCGGACGCTACTTCCCCTATCCATTATTTGTGCAATATGGTAGTAGTTAATTCTGTACAAGCACCATGAAAAGCGCCTTTGAGCCACTTAAGAAAGAGCTCGAAAATAATCCGGCATACGACCTGAAACGTGTTAAAAAAGCGTTCGATTTTGCCGAAAAAGCACACGAAGGACAAAAGCGCAAAACCGGGGAGGCGTACATCGTGCACCCCGTAGCGGTGGCGATAGCGCTTTACGAGCTTGGTGGCGATGAAGATACGATCATTGCCGGGTTGTTGCACGATACCGTTGAAGACAGCGAAGCTGCGGTTGAGGATTTGGTAAAGCGATTCGGTGAAACGGTGGCGTACATGGTCGATGGGATGACGAAGTTCAGTAAAACCGCTTTTAATAATCAAGACGGGCTCGATTCTAAAATCGAAACGATTCGCAAATGGTTAAAAGTGATGCGAATCGATGTGCGTATTGCATTGGTGAAGATGTTCGATCGACTCGATAACCTTTCGTCGCTCGAAGTTTTTGATAACAAACAAAAGCGCTTTCGCATCGCGCAAGAAACCCTCGAGGTGTACACGCGGGTGGCAGAATGGCTTTCGTTGCATAGCATTAAAAACCGCATGGAGGCATATTCGATGAAATATGTGATAGAAGACGATCACTACAAGGAGCTAACGAAGAATAAGCGCCAGCGGGACCAATACTCTCAAGAAGCAGTTGATGCCATTCGAAAACGCAAAAAAACATCAAAAAACAACGGAATCAAGTTAGAAATGGAGGTGTTTCCGATTTCGTTGCAAGAATCGT
>CAZOZW010000015.1:14665-22475 GCA_964584385.1 uncultured Candidatus Peribacteria bacterium | reverse complement strand
ATTTATTGCATTGCCGAAACCGAGGATGATTGCTACCACGTACTGTCGTTTTTTCATGGTGAGTGGCGGCGCAAACGAGGCAGTTTTGAAGATTACATCAATACACCGCGCATAAACGGCTACCAGGCTCTGCATACTACGATTGTGTTCCAGAACGGTCGCGAAGTCGATTTGCGGATTATGACGCCAAAAATGCGGGAATACTTTTTAAACGGAGTTGCTACATACTGTTTTCAAGAAAAAGCTAAAAGTCTCGATTTACCATGGATCAACAAGCTCGATACTTTGCTGAATACGAATCAAGAAAAATCGCTCGAGTTTTGGCACGGGGTAAAGTCTGACTTGCTGGAAGGCTTTATTATGGTGCACGGACCGAATGACAGTATTTTAACACTGCCCAGAAAATCGACATATCTCGATGCGGCAATCGCTGCGTTGGGTGAAAAGGCGATGTATTTAGAAGAAGTGCTGGCAGAAAAAGGGATTGTCACTTTTCGTGAGCGAATCACTGACGGTGAACGGATTGATTTTGTGCTTGCCGACCATCAGACGGTTGCTTACGAATGGCTGGAGGATGTTGATAATATTCAGTCGATACGAAGTATAAAAGCGGCACTGCGGCAGAAGAACGAAAAAGAAAAAATAGAAATCGGAAAGCAGCTTTTGCAAGAAGAGTTTGATAATCATGACTTGGGACTTGTAGAAGAGATGGACGAGACAACACTGCTCGTTGCATGTAAAGATTTGGAAATCAGCTCAATTGATGATTTGTTTTTGAAAATAGGAGAAATATTCATATTTCCACACGAAGTTGTTGGCAGACTTTTACCAAACCCAACGAATGGAAAAAGTGTGAAAGGGAAGTTCTTCACAATGCATTTTGAGGTATTGAAAGGCTCAATACCAGCATTTCAAAAGATTATCGGCGAGAATATGCATTCGCTTAGCTTAAGACCTGCTGTTCGAGAGAATTTATATAAAGCGACTGCTGTTTTGGAGGGCTCGGATGAAAAAAACAATCGTGTTATTGCCGATGTTCGACGCGCAAGTGGAATGCGAGTCGTTGATGTAAAAAAACGGATTAATCCAACAAAATATTTTGCTATTGTAGTTGCAATCATTGTTATGTGGGGAATTGAGCCGGTTTTAGTGTACAGTGGTTTTCAGAGCAATATTTTTGCACCAACCGAAATTCTTCTTTTTCGAACCTGGGCGATTGCGATACCATTCATCATTTGGTCGATTTTAAGTAAAACTCAGCAAAAGCGAAAGCCTGTGCCGTATATCAATAAATTACTGCTGATGACGGCTATCGGTTTATTTGGCATGATTTTTTTCCGTTACCATACATTGGTCGGAACCACTCCATCAAACTACATGGTGATGTACAGAGAACATGCTTTTTTGGTAATAATTTATTTTTTGCCACTAGGAACACTGCTGAAGTTCAGATTATATACAGCCTTGTTTGCCCTTTTCTTCATTATAGGCAATGTGCTGCTGCTTTTCTTTACACCCGATTGGTCTTGGGAATTTAAAATATATAATATTCTGGCGTTTATGGGGCTGGCAATATATTCGGTTGGCAGTCAACTAATTGCTAAGAAATATTCGATCAGAGTTCGACATCACAATTTTATCGCAACAATATATACCTATTGCGCAATTGCTGCTGCCATTTGTTTCTTTGTTACCGTCGATAATCCCGGGCAAAGAATTGCGATGCTTCTTTCTGAAAATTTACTCTTTTTGTCTTTTTTAAGTGCTATTGTATTAATTCCTCATGTCCTCATTTATCATTTAAATCTGCGGTATGGGCACGTGTTCTATACTCAGATTCCAATCGCACTTACTTGGGTGGTTACATTGGTTTTTGAGATGCTCGCTTTGAACATATCTCTTAATATTATTGCGTTGATATCGGGAGTATTCATTACTTTAGCAATTTACTTCCTCACAAAAATCAAGCGTTCGCAAGATATAAGAGAATCCTGGTTAGCATCATAGTCGTTGCTTATTTGCTATCACCGAATATATCGCTTAAGCCTTTTTTCTCCATTTTTCGCTCGAATTCTTGTTCTGCTTGCTGAAGATCAAGGAGCACATATAAATTGTCTATTCCTACGTAGTAATTTCCTGCCTCTTCAGGCGGAATACCAAGTTTTTTTAAGAGGTTGATGGCATCTTCTTGTTCGAATGACGCATTCGTCATATCAATCACCCTTCTGTACATGCGTTCAGAACCCATGTGCTGAAAGGTGCCTTGGTTGAGTGCGGCACTTGCCGAATTGCCGATGGGTGGAGAAAAACTATGGATTTCACGCTGCTTGGAATCATAGATTCCTGCAATCGAGAAATAACGCTGAAAACCGTATGCAGGTGAATTTTTTAGGCGTTTATCACGATTCGACATTACCTCATTAAAAGCCTTTTTATAGGTTTTTTGTTTTAAGACAGTGCCAATGCTCGATCCTCTTGCATGATTTGCAACACAAACGGTTGCGAAGTAGGCTAGGTTATGCTGTTTTAAGGCTTTCTGTGCCGTTTTTAGGGCATCTTCTTCGGTGTCAGTGTGTGGAACAATCTTGCCGTTGATTAAGCCGTGTATACCTTTTTCACCAAAAATACTTTTTTCTTGGGGAGTAGGCTCATTCTCTTTTGAAGAAATTTGCGTTGTATACAGGTACGTACCGACCACGTGTTCATTTTCTTTCGTACTTATTACCATCGGGGGATTACTCTCGGTCAATAATTTGAGGTTGTCTTCACTGATCATGGGTGACTGAAGACCCGCATAAATATCTATCATGTGTCGACCGTGCCTTGGTATTTCTTGCGGATTGAGTTTTTTCATCTCTTCGAGTGAAGCAACCATTACGTCTACACCAAGTAGTACTACATTGTTTCTCAAGTTCAAAACCTCTTTCATCTGGTCTTGGTTATTCGCATCTAATTCTTTAATGCTATAAGAGGGTTCTATTGAAAGGCGTATTTGTTCTTTGAATTTCTGCTTCATGGTTTCAATATCCTTGCCAAACGTGCCAGCCGGATTGTCCGATGTGCTTGCATAACCTTCTCTTTTAAGCCTTTCTTTTGTTGGTAATGAAACTTCTGAATTAGGTAAAATCTTAGAAATGCTTATTTTGCACTTTTCACATAGCTGTTCTATCCACGGCTTGTTTTTCTCAAAAAATTCAGACTTCCCGGTCGTATTTTTATACGATGTTTGCCATTGATTTGATACTGCTTCGTTCATAATTATTATTTTATCGTTGGCGCTTCAGGTCTCTCAAAAGCACAATGCAAGCGTCTCTAATAATATTGGCAACTTGAATTTTATCATCAGTACAATTTTTATAATCAATCGGATTATTGATTACGTCATCATCAATAAAGGTGGGAAAATCGTTATTTTTTAATATCTCAGAAACTCCTTTCATCATTTTTTCGTAATTCGCATCAAACAATTCATTATCCTGTTTTTCTGCGAGTCCCCTCAGTCTTTTGGTGTATTCGACTATGTCTTCAATTGAGTTTGCTTTTTGCATTAGTGCTTCATATCCAACTGCTTCAAGCAATTCGTTTCCATTGTAGTTTCTTATATAATTTCTCCTATCGCTATCTTGGAATCTGACCGTTATGTGGCTTAATGTCAGCTGCTCTTTATGGTGATCTAGCCAGTTTTCTAATTTAGCACGTAGAATAGCCATTGAAACCGGTAAATCCGGATTTTCTCGAACAAGCTCTTCGAGAGGTGTCGCTGTGGGCGACTTCTTTTGTTCCTTTGTTTCGGGGCTTGTCATTGGGTGAATGAGTAAAGGTTTCGCAATTTACCTACATTACTTGTATTTTGTCAAATCAGTTTTTGACATTTCATAGCTATTGTTAACTGGATTATCATTTTTGCCAAGTAAAAAATTGGCAAAATCCATTCAAATCTTGCTGTTTATCTGTTGAAATTTATCTTTCTACCCGCTTCACCTCCACCACACTCTTCACTTTTGCCACCGCATTCACCGCCGCAATGCAATCATCCCAGTGGTTGAATTCAATATCGAACTCAATATTTGCTTTTACATTCGAGCGTTCTAAAAAGCGAATATCGAGCACGTTGGTGTTTTTTTCGACGAACACCCGTAAAATGTCGTTTATCACTCCTACGCGGTCGATGCCGCGCTTTACGATCAACGTGGTTTGGTACTTCTTCTCTTGTCCTTCGAAGCGGGCGTCGATCAAGCGTTCGGGGTTGAGTTTTTCGATTAAACGACAGGTGGTTTTATGAATCGTTACCCGTTTGCCAATTGTTACAAAGCCTACAATAGGGTCAACGCTTTTGGGTTTGCAGCATGCAGCGATTTTTATCGGCATGCCGCGTATGCCACTTACTATCACCTTTGGTTTTTTCGTATCTGGCGCCCCTTTGCTTGTATTCGGCCTTTTGTCGGAGGTTTGCAGTATCTTACGGCGCTGAGCGGTGGTGTCGCTGCGCTCGGCGAGATCTTTGATCACCGAACCAACGGCGATCGAACCGCCACCGATGTATTCTAAAACATCTATTCGTTCTTGCTTGGTGAGCTGTTTGCCTTTATAGTTTTTAAGGATTGAATAATCCTTATCGAGCTCGGGGTAGCCAAAGCGCTTAAGGGCGCGGTTTAATATCACCTTACCTTCTTGGATCAGTGTGGCGGTGTCTTTCGTTTTAAAATATGAGCGCAGTTTATTTTTTGCCTTCGCCGTTACACATAGCGAAAGCCAGTTTTGACTTGGTCGAACTTGGGCACCGGTTATAATCTCGAGCACATCGCCGCTTTGGATCTTGTAATCGAGCGCTACCGCTTTGCCATTCGCTTTTGCCATTCGCATTTGCATGCCCAGGTCGCTATGGAGCGCAAATGCAAAATCGATCGGTGTGGCGCCCAGTGGTAAATCTAATATGTCGCCATGGGGAGTAATGGCAAAAATGTGTTCGCTAAAACTGTCGTTTACTGTTTCGCGCATAAAGTCGGGGTCTTCACGCAAGTGCTCCTCCATCTCGATCAAACCCTCGACCCACTCTTGCGGACCGACAGAGCGCAGACACATCGCTCTTTGCTTACTGCCTTTTTCTTTGTAGAACCAATGTGAGGCAACTCCGAATTCGGCTTCGTCGTTCATTTCTTCGGTGCTGATTTGGATCTCGATCGGAAAAGATTTTTTGGTAGCACCCGATAGCCCCAGTACGGTGGTGTGTAAACTGCGGTAACCGTTTGGTTTCGGCACGGCGATATAATCTTTAAAACGGTTTGAAAGTGGCAGATAGAATTCGTGGAGTTTTCCGAGCATCGCATAGCAATCTGACACTTGTGGTACGATGATGCGCATCGCGAAGATGTCATAGATATCATCGACATTATCGAATTGTTTTTTCAGCATTTTTTTGTGAACGCTGTAGATGTTCTTTACGCGTCCCACTACTCTGCCATCGATACCGGCTTGTTTGAGCAGTTCGGTGAGTTTTTTGTCAGCACTGTTGATAATCCGTTCGCGATTGACTTCGTGGCGCATTATCTGAGTGCTGAGGTCTTTGTGGCGCCGGGGGTGTAAATAAAAGAACGAGAGATCTTCGAGTGGGGCTTTAATGGCAAACACACCGAGTCTGCCGGCAAGTGGCGCATAGATGTGCTGGGTCTCGTGGGCGATCTGGTGCCGCTGATCGGGCGGAAGGTATTCAAGTGTGCGCATATTATGCAATCTGTCGGCTAATTTGATCAATATTACGCGTACATCTTTCGCCATGGTTAAAAACATCCGGCGCAATAGTTCGAGTTGCCGATCGGAATGCTTGATCTGAAACAACGATAGCTTGCGCACTCCTTGGAGTAAAAGTGCCGGCTCGGGTCCATAGCGCTTTTGTATCTCTTCAAAATATCCCTCATCGAACTTGGGTACTTCGTGCAGTAATGTGGCGATAATCATCGCAGCATCGGGTTTTAACCGAAGTAATATCTTTACCGCCTCAAGCGGGTGCGAGAGTGCCGGATCGCCACTTAAGCGTTTTTTCCCTCGATACTTTTCGGCAGCATATGCGAGCGCGTCGAAAACCATTTTCTGTTCTTTATCTGAAAACAGTTTTTTGAATTCGCCTTCAACGTGCTGTTGCAGATTCAAATTTGCCTTTTGTTAAATCAATGTCATTATTACCTTTCAATCGAAAAAAAGCACGTTGTTTCCTTTCTTTTCCTCGAATTTTCTGGCAGAATATGATGCAATCTCAGTGAGGAAAAAGGAGCGGTACCACGATATTTCTTTTCATAACGATGTATGTCTGATAACAATGCCCCATTCGACCGCTTTACCCCCGAAGCACAACAGGCACTAAAGCGAGCCGAAGAAGAAGCCCGAAAAAGCGGAGCGAAAGCAATTGGCACCCACCATCTGTTGGCGGGCATCATCCGCACCGAAAAAACACTCGCCTTTTCACTCCTTTCGCGAGCAGGCGTTAATATTCAATCGGTAATGCCACTTTTGCCCGAAAACGACGAAGCACCCGAACGCGGGCGAGAGGGCGGACTCTCTGCCGAGCTGAAAAAAGTGCTTGAGGGGGCGATTAAGATGTCGTTTCAATTTCGGCATCAATTCGTGGGAGCCGAGCATCTGCTGTTTTCAATGCTCGAGCACGAAAAAGCCGGGGGAACTCAAATCCTTAAAAAGATGCAGGTCAATACCATCGAAATCCGCCGTCAGCTCGAAGAGATTTTCACCCATATTTCCGAAAGCGGCAAAGGCGGCAGCATGAAACAACCACCCGAGAATATGATCCACGCGCTTGAGAACCTGCTCACCGGTTTGCAGGGAGCACTTGCCGGCATGAAGCCCGGCGAAGAGTATAACGACGCCTTTCAGCATAAAAAAAAGCGCGAACTCGAAGAAGAAGAGAGCGAAACTCCAGCACTCGACTTTTTTTCGACCGATCTTTCTGAAGAGGTGCGTTCGGGCAAAGTCGACCCGGTTATCGGACGTGATTCTGAGATTGAACGGATGGTAACGATCTTAAACCGCAAAACGAAGAATAATCCTGTTTTGGTGGGTGAACCGGGAGTTGGAAAAACGGCGATAGTGGAGGGGCTGGTACAGCGGATAGAGCGCGGTGCCGTACCCGATAGTTTACTGGGAAAGCGGGTTTTGGCGCTAGATATGGGCAGCTTGGTCGCGGGTACAAAATACCGCGGCGAATTCGAAGAGCGACTAAAAGAAGTAATCGAAGAGCTAACCGAAGCCGAAGGCGATGTTGTGCTCTTTATCGATGAACTTCACACTGTGGTAGGTGCCGGTTCGGCCGAAGGCTCGTTAGATGCGGCGAATATTTTAAAGCCGGCACTATCGCGTGGTAGAATCCAGGTAATCGGAGCAACGACGTATGATGAATATCGAAAATATGTCGAAAAAGATAAAGCGCTCGAACGGCGGTTTCAGCCGGTAACAGTCGAAGAGCCGAGCGTGCCCGATGCCATTACCATTTTGCGGGGTATACGCAAGGGGTTTGAAGATTTTCATCATGTCAACATCTCCGACGAAGCAATCGAAGAGGCGGTAAACCTTTCGAAGCGCTATGTCGCCGATAGGTTCTTACCCGATAAGGCAATCGACCTGATTGACGAAACGTGTGCCAAAAAAGGCGGCAGAAGCAAGGGGCATAGCGGCAAAATCCAAAAGATCGATGAGCGCATCAATAAAATCGTCAAAAAGAAAGAAGATGCGGTAAAGAATCAGAATTATGAAAAAGCGTTAGAGTGGAAAAAAGAAGAAGAAAAACTGCGCGAGCAAATCGCCG
>CAZOZW010000015.1:14399-14613 GCA_964584385.1 uncultured Candidatus Peribacteria bacterium | reverse complement strand
ACCAATCGCGATCACCGCAACCGATGTAGCACAAACCATTGCCCGTAACTCGGGGATTCCGGTTTCGAAACTGCTTAAAAGCGAACGCGATAAGCTCTTGAAACTCGAGGATAACCTCAGTAAACGAGTGGTGGGGCAAGAAGATGCGGTGGCTGAGGTAGCACGCGCGATTCGGCGCAGTCGTGCCGGAATTTCGGACGTACGACGTCCGGTG
>CAZOZW010000015.1:3291-14364 GCA_964584385.1 uncultured Candidatus Peribacteria bacterium | reverse complement strand
AGAATTGTTCGGCAGCCGTGATCACCTGGTAAAAATCGATATGAGTGAGTTTATGGAGCGCCACAACGTATCGCGCTTGGTGGGAGCGACCGCCGGTTATGTCGGTCATGAAGATGGCGGGCAGCTGACCGAAGCGGTGCGACGCAAGCCGTTTTCAATCGTTTTATTCGACGAGATCGAAAAAGCGCACGGCGATTTTCAAAACGTATTGTTGCAAATCCTCGAAGATGGTGAATTAACCGATGCCAAGGGGCGTAAGGTCGATTTTAAGAACACGATCATCATCATGACGAGTAATTTAGGAGCCGAGATGCTGACCGATGAAGCAACGAAGATCGGCTTTAGTACCCATGGTGCCAAGCTCGAAAAAGCCGAGCAAGATTATGAAGACAAGAAAGAATTCGTGCTCGATGAATTGCGCCGTAATTTTCGTCCCGAATTCTTGGGAAGAATCGACTCGGTCGTTGTTTTTCATCCGTTAACCGCCGAAGCGATCCGCGATATCGTGCAGATGCAAATGGGCGAGCTGAAAGATCGCATGAACGAAAAAGGGATTTCGCTCGAATACAAAAAAGCGGTGATCGATGCGATTGCCGAGAAGAGTTTCGATCAGCAAGCCGGTGCCCGTAAGATCCGTAAAACGATCAGTAATACCGCCGAAGATGTGATCGCCGCAGAATTACTAAAAATCGATACCGAGGATGGTGCCGCGGTAAAACTCGATACGAATAAAAACGGCGTACTCACCGCTACCATAACGGCAAATAAAAAGCAGCCGGTCAAGCGAAAGCCGAAAGCGGTTGGAGCGAAGAGATAGTTCTGATCAAAACAGCGCACGAGGTTTATTTTCGGGATTGCTGAAAAATGACCAAAAAGTGGCTATGAAAAATGCTTGAGAGGTTTGATCTTATGCCTGTAAAAGTTGCTCTTTTGGTTATTTTGATGTAGAATAACCTGATAATCAAAACCATCTTCAATGCCTGAAGACAAGAAAAAAAACAAAACCAAGGCAAAGAGTGGTCTCGGCAAGGGAAAAACCAACACCAATGGCAAGGGACGAACAAATACCAAAAAGAAAACTCTTTCGAAAAAAGTATCTGTTTCTGAGCAAATCGCCATCGAAGCACCAGTAGAAACATCCTCAAGCGCCGCAGAACGCTCGAACAAAAAACGCCGAAACCGGAGTGGTTCGACGAAGGGCAATGGTGCCGGTTTTGCGTTTGCGGCTACAAAAAAGAAATCAACCCAGAGCAAGAAAGGCTCATCTGAAAAAATCGACAAAATAGCCAAGGCATCGAAGAATATTGCTGCCAAAAAGCGGCGCGAAGCCATGGCCGAAGGCGGCGAAGAGGTGATTGAGACAAAACCCAAAGGATTTTTGGGTATGTTTCGTAAACGAAAGGGCGAGGATATAACCACCGACCACCCGGGAACACTCCCGAATGATAATTCCCTTGCCATTCGGGAGGGTCCGGCTGGTAATACCGAAAGCGGTATTTCTAAGATCGATGCTTTTGCTAAAAAGCAAGCACACAAGGCGATAAAGCAAAAAGCAAAAACCGAGAGCAAAGGTTTTTTGCAGAAATTCGCGTTTGCTGCAAAGGCTGAATCAAGCGATATCGAGCTGCATAAGATCGACCCCGACCACGAAAATTCATTCGCAGCCTATTTTGGTGAAGAGCCAGCAGAAAAGACCAGTACATTGCGCTCACAGGTTATTCGCGATGATGCTGCAACAAAGCACGAGAGTAAAAAGAGAGAGGAACCGATAGAAGAAAAAGCAGTAGCCGAAGTGAAGCAAAAAAAGGTCGAAAAAACCAAGATAAAAACTGAAGCAGATGCTGATCCGGTAGTTGTCGAGTCGCAAGATCCGTTGCCGAAATCTTCTGATAAACCGGGTAATACCCAAGAGCAACAGGAGTTTGCCGCAAAACCCAAGAAGCAGAAAAGAGCTTTCGCCGTTGCCATCGCCGACTGGTTCAAGGCAAAAGATGCCGATTCGAAGTCGACAGAATCGATTCAACCTGACGATAAGCTGTTGAATGCGAATGTGATTTTTGCCACGCGGAATACGACGGTGGCGCAAGAGCAAGAATCTATAAACAATACTGTCACCACTGAAGAGCAAGAAAAAGCCCGGGAGCATGAAGAAGAGGTACAAGAGGCAAATTCGGGAGAAACGGCGACTAAAAAGAACCAAAGCGTATTCGCCGAGGTTTCTGCCGCCGAGGAGGTAAAACTGCTTCCGGAATCTGAAGAGCCGCACAAGTTGCTTGCCGAACACGCGATCGGCGTTACAGAAGAAAAAGCGAAAGAAGATGATGCAGGCGCGCCGTTCGATCAAAATCAGCCGAAGAAAACGAATTCGATCGGTAAGACATTTGCACGATTGTTTTCTGGTATTACCGGTAAGCGCGTCGAGGTTAAATCGGCAACCGGCGAAATAACCGAGCAGAACCAGGAGTCTGCTACTCATGTGATTTTTGCTGTACGCTCTGCTAAACCGGAGCTTGCGAAAGATGAAGTTGTCGGTGATACCACATCGTCACTCAGTCTCTTAGAGCAGGATACAGGCGAAGCGCAGGCGTCCGCAAAAAGTGAGGAAGTCGAGCAAGCAGTAAGAATCGAAAAGCAAACAGAAGAAAAGGATGCAACGCACCAACAAGAGCAGAATCATTTTAAAGAGCTGGCCTCGCCGACCGAAACAAAATTACTTGCGGTTACAGAACAGAAATTATTGCCAGAGCATGTCGATTCATTGGCTGGTGAGTCGGTTTTAGAAACAGAACAGCCAAAAAAGCGCAAAGCATTTGCAGAAATAATCACGCAGTTTTTGCCGACGTTCGGTCCGACTGCAACTCATCCGAATGAAGGAGAGCAGCTGCACGTATCGGAAGAAAAAAGAACAGTGTCATCGAAGGTGATTTTAGCAGTACGAAATCCGCAGGTCGACATCGATACAGATGCACTGCGGTTCGATGCGTCAAATCATGCCGAGATCGGTGAGCTGGCTCATTCGCCCGTCGACGATGTACTCACTGCTACTGAAGATGATTCCGAAGTGAGTGTCTATGAGGGGCATAATCAGCAAATGGTTCAAGAAATGGTCTCAGAAACCATCGAGCAAGAAACAGCACTAGAAGAACACGATTCTGCACCAATAATCCAAGAAGCCGTAGAGCAAGAGCAGGCAGATCTGCTTGAGCAAATGGTGGTGGCAACCGACATCAACGATGTCGAATTCCAACAATCGCTCCAAGTGCCGCAAGGTATTGAAGAGGCACTCGAAGAAGATGAAAAACCACTCACGACCGACGATTATGTGCGTCAGTTTACCGGTTTGATCGGTGATAAGCCCGAGGTTGAAACCGAGGTGGCAGTTACAGAGCAACAGCCGAAAAAACGTGGATTTTTGCAAATGTTCTCGGGGCGTAATCGTACTCAGCCCGAAGAGACAGGTGGTGAACTAAGTGAGCACGAGACAAATTCGTTTGACGAGAATGCAACTGCAAACGACACGGTTGAGAGTGAGAACGGTGTCATTCCCGAGACGAAAAAAGACGGCGTGATGCAGCGCTTAAAAAACCGCTTTTCGAAGAGTGCCGATGTCATTGAGCAGGGAAAAGATAAGGATTCGGTATTGGAGGCAGGTGGTCATCCCGAGATGATTTTTGCGACGCATGTAGCATCTGTTGAGGCAGAAGCAAACGCTTCTAAAATCGATGAAGAGATTGAGCGGCTTGAGGCAGGTATGACCGATGATCAAGAAGGAACCGAAACATCTTTGGTGAAAAAATGGTTGCCGAGCCTCGCTCTCGTAAAAAGAAAATCGGCATCGGCGAATCTCCCCGTACCGCTTGATGAAACACCACAAGCGTTTGAAGATGAGATCAATGCCGCTGCTGTGCCAATATCGCTACAAGAGGCGACTGAAGCGATTGAAGAAATTGCGCAAAACGTCGAGCCCGAGAATCCACTTGCCGATTTACCGGCAATAAACCCCGAAGAAGAACAGATGCTCGATCAAGTCGAAGAAGTTGCTATCGATGCTGATGCGCCAGAGCCAACGCAAGATGAGCAAAACCCGTTGGCGGAATTACTCGAAACGAATCAGCCACAAGAGATTGAACAAGAAGCCGATCTTTTTAACGCACCTACCGAAACAAACGAAGAGCCACCAAGCGCTAAAACAGGTGATGTGCAAAGTTCTTCAGAAGATTCGATTCCGAATGATGTCGAAATGACAGAGGGTATCGATATTGTTTCACAAGATAACCCCAACAATCCGCTGCTAGAAGATGATGATCCGTTGGCTGCTTTATTGGCTGAGCAGAATGAGACCATGGCTTTTGATTCTGAGTTAGAGCCAGAAAGTGTCGAAACAGCCGAAACAGCTGCTGCCGAAGTAGAACCTGAGGCAGAACAGGCAAGTGATGCTCTTGCTGAAAATAACTTAGAAACAAGTAGCTCTGAAGTTGATGAAGCACCGCTTGAAACCGAAGAAAATCCGTTAGCCGATCTGTTAAGATTAGAGCAATTGCCACAAGCAGAAGCAGATTCAATCGAAAATACATCTGCTGATTCGATTGATGGAGAAGATCAAGAAGGAGCGAATCTTGATGCCATTGCTCCCGAATTGGATTCGGTACAAGAAAACGTGGCTCAGCAGCAAGCAGCAGCCGAAAATGAGTTCGGATTGAGTTTTGGTGCAGCTAAAAACCTTACCGAAGAAGTGGTTTCGGTCGACGAGAACCTTATTCAACCGGAGCAATTATTAGAACAGGCTGGTGTTGAGCCTGATTCAGCTATGCCACCGGTAGGTGAGGAGCTTACAGTCGAAGATCAAAATGAACCAAGTGAAACAGGAGTTGTCGATTCATCTTTAGCGTCTCAGCCTCAGGTTACGGCTGACGAATTACCGATTGAAGAAATGGCGCCCGCCGATGGATCTCAGCAAGAGAAGGACAAAAATGAATATGGGCTTACGATCACCCCATCAGATTCGCAGCAATCAGATACTATAATCGATGATTCTGCGATTGAACCTGTAGAAGCTGATCTTCCTCTGGAATCGAAACAAGCGATTGCAGAAGAGCAACCAGCCGAAGATATAGCGCCGAAGAAGGGCGGTTTATTCGGATTTTTTCGAAAGAAGAAGAAAGATTCGAATCACCAGGTAGCATCGGAAGATGCAGTAAATGATAAATCCCTAGCGCCACAAACAGATTCACTAACCATGCAAGATTCTGCTTTTGCCGAAGTCTTTGGTTTGGTGTCGACAGATGAGCCATTAGACGAAGAACTTGCGGCAATGGGCGAAGATGATCCTGAAATGTTGGTTTTGGAGGATTTCGAGGATTCGCAAGATTCTGCTGGCGAAGCTGCAAGTGGTGTCGATCACTCACAGTCATCGAAGCAAGAGTCGGGCGATGCGAGTGCTGAATTCAGTCAGAATCCTCAGGGAGAACATGCATCGTCGCAGACTGAGCATGCTAACGATCTACAAGACATTACCCATCCTCTTGAGCAGGCAATGTCTGCACAACAGATGACAGAAGACGCAACCGGAATACCGTTGGATCAAAATATGGTACCGGATGTATCAATGCGGCATCCGCTCGATACGAGCGATGAGCAGCTTGATGATGCAGTAGATGGGGGCGAGTTACATCAGTCGAAAGAAGAGCTTGATCCATTGGCGCAACTGATTCCTCAGTCGGTACAAGTCGACGAGCCGGCAATCGATCAACCCGAAAGCACAACCGAAAGTTTGGGTGATGTGGGGCTGGATATGCAACCAGATGATGTGATAGAGGGTGCTTCGGCTGACTCTTCGCAAGGTGAACAAAAAACGAATAACATCGAGATTGCAGGTGAAGCCCCACAAGATAACAATGTTTTACCACCAGAAAACGCGGTTGTGCGCAAACGAAATCCATTCTCAAGCTTGCTTTCGCGATTTAAGCGCAAGGGTGACGATTCGGCTGAAAACACTGAATCTGCCTTACTGAATCCTGCTGATAACCCGTTTGCCATTTCTGGCATGATTGCCGGGGTGCAACAAAATATGGATCAGACCGATAACGTACTCGGGACAGATTTTTCTGCGAAGCTCAGCCCGGCGGGTGATCGAAAAAAACACGAACAAAGAGAGCGAAATCGTCAGCGATTGGCAGTTGCCGGTAAGTTTATGGCAGTTTTCTCGCTTTTAGTTCCAATCGCTTCTTGGGTGGTTTTTTATACAATCCTCGAACCTGAAAGTAAACTCTCTGATGTTTTAAAGGCGAAGAATTACGGCGTAGAACTGGCAGATTCCGATGCCGAGCTCGCCGATAGAGAAAAGGCACTCCAGCAAAAAAATCGTGAATTAGCACTGTTATTGCAACGAGCCGAAGGAATTAAGGAAAACAAAGTTCTTTCACAACTTTCGGAGAATCGAGTCGATTACCTCGATATCATGCTCCACATAAACCGCATAACCCTTGATTCGTTGAATCTTACGGCAAGCTTGAATCGTGCCATCAACATGCTTGTTTTTAATACGTATTCGGCACGTAGAGAAGGAGGAAACCAAATCGGTGTTTCTATCAGCGGCTCGGTGCGTGATCCGAAGAGTATGAGTTGGACAAAATTGACACAGCTGATGGAATCGATCAATCAAGACGAAACTTTCGATGGTGCGAGTTTACGCAGCTTTTCAAAAGCAGATGACCAACAGGGGGGTACCAAAAGCTCGTTCAGCTTTAACTTCAGTTACGAGGAGCTCGATCCCGAATTGCATTCGGCTGCTCCGTAATCCTTTTTTAATCCTTTATGTTTACGCTTCCTGAGCGATTCAAACAAGCGGCAAAAACAGAAAAAGTCACTGGGATATTAAAATCCCCGCTCCCATACTTTGCATTCGCATTCGTGGTGATCGGCGGCACCATCTTTTTTCACACAATCCCCCAGACACAAAGCCTTGAGAGTGCGAAGCAAAAAATAGCTTCGAACGAAGAAGGTATGAAAACGATTCAAGAAAACATTCAAACAAAAGAGATAGAAATAAAAAGACAAGAAGAACAATTAATATTGCTCGAAGATAAATACCGCCCCCGTATTGAGAAGGTGTTGCCATATGAAGAGGGGATTACCGAAATGACACGGTTTATAGAGTACTTTGCACTGCAGCTCGAAAAGGCGGGACCGTTCGAATTATCTACCGTTTCGTATGGTTAATCGCAAAAATCCAAAGAATACAATTCGCTGCCAATACGGCTTTCGTTCCAGGCGAATAGCGAAAACTTTGTGCGCTTTATGCAAATGGTTAAGAGCTC
The DNA here is from genome assembly GCA_964584385.1 of uncultured Candidatus Peribacteria bacterium. GTDB lineage: Bacteria > Patescibacteriota > Gracilibacteria > CAIRYL01 > CAZOZW01. Next base: position 7,048 of record CAZOZW010000015.1, on the reverse strand, counting down.
GGGATCGATCGAAGAAAAAGATTTCTTTGAAGGTGAGCCGGTGCGATTAATGGAGGTGTCGCGTATTTCGGTCAATATTCCTTCGTTCGAGATCGGCAAGCCGAGTGACGAGCAACTCTACAGTGTTTCACTTGAGTTGAACGCTTTTTATCAAGATCCACCCCAATAAATATGTCATCTGTAAATCTTCAAAAGGCAAAAGAGGCGATCATCGCGGGGAACTCCCCGCAGATCGTAATGAGTCTCCTCTCGCATGCGCTCGATCTGGGCGCTTCGGATATTCATATCGAACCAGGGGAGAACTCGGTGCGCATCCGGTTTCGTGTTGATGGTGTATTGCGCCAGATCGTCGAATATCCGGCGAATATCCATTTGGCGGTCGTTTCGCGTCTTAAGATCCAATCGAATTTAAAAATCGACGAACAGCGTAAACCGCAAGACGGACGCTTGCAGATGTTCACCGAAGACCGGCGCGAGATCGAGCTTCGTGTTTCAACACTGCCGACTATCCACGGCGAAAAGGTGTGTATGCGTTTGCAAGATAAAAACCGCACAATACCGTCGTTCGAAGAACTCGGTATAACCGGCAATAATCTTGAGGGAATGCATGGGGTGATCAAGAATCCGAACGGAATCACGCTCGTTACCGGGCCAACCGGTTCGGGTAAAACAACCACACTTTATTCCACTTTGTACCAGCTCAATAACGCCGAAGTAAATATTATGACGATCGAGGATCCGGTGGAGTACGAAATGCCGGGGCTTGCGCAGAGTCAGGTAAAACCCGATATCGGCTACGACTTTTCGAGCGGATTACGTACCGCGCTTCGTCAGGACCCGGATATCATCATGGTGGGTGAGATCCGCGATATGGAAACGATCGAGATCGCGATTCGTGCTGCACTTACCGGGCATATGGTGCTCTCCACCATTCATACCAATTCTTCGATCGCTACCATCGCCCGTATTATGGATATGGGAGTGGCGCCGTTTAAAATTACTTCGACCCTGCGAAATATCGAGGCGCAACGCCTGGTACGGCGTTTGTGTCCGGAATGCAAAGAGCAGTTCAGCCCGCCCGATAGCGTGCGCGACGAAATACGAAGTGCGGTAAAGAATACCAAAGACTCTAAATTCGATTACTCAGTACTCGATACTCAATTCACACTCTTTCGCCCCAAGGGTTGTGAAAAGTGCAACAATCTTGGCTACAAAGGGCGTATGGGGGTGTACGAACTGATGAAGATGGATCGTGATATTGAAAAGATGATTCTCGATGGCGCGCGCGAGGTTGAGATTGAAGAAGCTTGTGTCGAAAAAGGAATGATCGGCTTGGTTCATGATGGGATGTTTAAATGCATGGCAGGACTCACCTCTCTTGAAGAAGTGTACAAGGTCGCCTCCGGTGAACATTGATTTTTTATTGATCTGCTATGAGCAACGAAGACAAAACAATACACATAGGACAATCGCAAGGAGCTGTTAAAAAGCCCGGTGCGGCAATGCAAGGCGCCGAGGCGGGTGGTAATGTGATCGATCGGATCAATGTCTGGCTTGTTGAGCACGGATCGGTAAAAACGAAAGAGCGGGTTACTCTGTTCCGCCTACTCGCTACCATGATCAACGCCGGTTTATCGCTCGTGAAATCACTGTATATTCTTGAAGATCAAGCGAAGAACCCAAAAGTAAAACGTGTTTGTGCGCATTTGCGTCATACGGTGGAAATGGGGCGCAACCTTTCAGAAGGAATGCACAAGTACCCCGATGTGTTCGAAGACGCGCAGATCGGTATGCTGCGTTCGGGTGAGGTTTCAGGAAAATTGAACGAAGTATTGATCGAAGTAGCCGATCAAATGGAGGCTTCGGCAAAGATCAAAGGAAAGATCAAAGGCGCGATGATGTATCCGATCGCGATAGTCTTTGTGTTGGTGTGTGTGGTTGGTGCGGTAACGGTGTTGGTTATTCCCAATTTGCAAGACATGTTCGAAGCAGGAGGAGCCGAATTGCCGAAATCGACCCAAATGCTGATCGCCTTGAGTGAGTTCTTAACCGCCAGTTGGCTATTTTTGCCGAACTGGATGATGTGTATCGTCGCGACATTCATCTTTATTATGTTGCTCAATAAATGGAAAGCGACACGCAACGGTAAGTTTTACTGGGATCATTTTGTTTTTACGGTACCGGTTTTCGGCGGATTGGCGCGCAAAGTGGTGCTGGCACGTTTTTGCCGCAGTATCTCAACATTGTTACGTTCGGGTATCTCGATCACTAAAACGCTCGATATCACCGGTGATGTGGTGGGAAGCGAGGTTTACCGCCGGCGCATCGCATTTATCTCCGAAGACGTTTCGCAAGGTATTACCATTGCCGAAAATATCAAGGGGCAAGAAAAAATGTGGCCGATTATGCTCGTTTCGATGGTGGGGGTTGGTGAGCAAACCGCTCAGCTCGATGGCGTGACGCAAAAACTCGCCGAATTTTACGAAGATGAAGTCGATAATATCGTTAAAAACTTGAGTTCGTTGATGGAGCCGATCATCATCTTGCTGATTGGTGGAGTTGTCGGCTTTTTGGTAGCGGCGATCATGGGCCCGATCATGAAAATGTCGGAGGTGGCGACGGCGTAAGGTGAGAGGTTAGATAATAAAGGTTGGAGGCTAGAGAATAGGGATAGGAATGGATTTTAGAATTATGATTTAAGATTTATGATTTAAGAAGGATTGGAATTATGAATGAAGAATTACGAATTACGATTTTTTGAGACTAGAGCCAAACTGATAAATTCTCGGTGCAATCGTGACGATTTACCTGTTCATTAAAAAACGCAGCGAATCCCCCTTTTTAAAAGGGGGAATACAAGGGGGTTTTCTTGTTGGTTCGGCAATGTTATAAATTAGCAGTCGATTATGTTGCGATGTTCATCTCCAGATCAAAGCGTTTGTTGCGTAAGAAGAAAACCCCCTCTAACTCCCGCTTTAATGGGAGACGTCAGAAATTTTGGAATTCGGATATTCTCACATCGCTTGAAGCAAAAGGGAGAGAACGAGCGCCGATATGCTCTCTAAGCAATAGTGGTGATTTACCGGGTAATCAAAAAAAGCAGCAGGTATGCTTTGCTTTCTAATACCGCTCGCGGATAAACGCAATGCTCTCGAGTATAAACGGCTGTCTTCTTCGATATTTTTCGTATTGCGCGGTGCTTTCTTGTTCTAACCGCTGCTTCATTATTTCTTCGCCGAATGTCGCGATCATCAGTTTTAAATCGCTGCGTTTTTCGCGTTTTAAGAGCAGCGCAAAACCGCGCTCCAGCAATTCGTTTGGCGTATCGATCTGTTCGTGATTATGAGTGGATTTTTGAAAGTGATACGGCTTGAGCTGAGCGGCATTGCGTTTGCCACTTTCTACGCGCTTGCCGCCGCGTACCACTGCCAGGTAATACCGAATATCGTTTTTGTTTTTGATCGAAAGCTTGTGGCGGTAAAAAAAGGTTTCTACGGTCCGTACCGGTTTTTCTGCCAAGAAGGCCACATCGGCAAAGGTCATTTTGTGTTGGTGAAAGAAATTCGTTTCATGATTCGGCGTGTCCGCCAGTGAACTGGCGGTTAACGATGTCTCAAATTTTCCTACTATTGAACTGACGGTTAACGACGGCTCAGGGTTTCATGCTAGTGAGCTAGTGGTTAATAATATGTGTTTGTTTGTATTTTCTACGTCATTTAAACGTAGTATACCGTTTTAATGACGTATTTTAAAGCGT
>CAZOZW010000015.1:0-3281 GCA_964584385.1 uncultured Candidatus Peribacteria bacterium | reverse complement strand
TCGATTCGCAGTTTTTAAAGGAAGTTTGACAAATGTAAAAATGACGCATAAATTACATATGATGCGGTTTATCTCTCAAGGATGAGGCGGTAGCCGCAACAACAGAGTTCATTAACTTAGCTGGAGAAAATAATGGTTAAAGAGATCAGTCTGGAGATACTGCGTGATGGAACCCCCTACAGAGGAATAGAAAAAAAGGATGGTTTGCTTATTCTCGTTGATCGTGGTTCGCCGTTTTCTGTGCGTGCCCGCCGAACTGAGTTGTTTAGGCGAAAATTCAAAATCTGCGTTTGGTATCACCACCTCACACCTACCGGTGAATGGAAAGACCATGAGATAGCGTGGATTGGCGCCCGACCTTGGTGGTCGTACAAAACATCGTCAAAATACATCATGCCTGAAGGATTGGGGACTACCGGTCGCCTCATCTACTCTGCATTTTATGGGAGAAAAGGTTGGAGCGACTTGGATTCGTACATTTATTTTGAAGTTATTTGAACTACTTGCCCGCTTTATGCGGGCTTTTTCTTGTGGTTATGAAATTATTATTATATTTTTCTTCGGTGATTTTGTTTCTCCTTTTGCGGAGTAAGCGAATCCGCTAAAGGTTCATTAACAATTACAAAGAGGCATATAACAGTGCAGAAACTCGGTTTTGAATTTAAGATAGAAAGAACCGGTTGGGAATTGGCATTTCGCCAAGATAAGCAGAATAACTACATCGGTAGTATACCGATCGGTGAAAAGTTTTGGGTACATTTGCGACGAAAGCGTCATTTCGATCGACGAAAGATGTCGATTCGTTTTTATTCATGGTCGACATGGGTGAAAGACTGGATCCACATTCAGGGCATCACAAAAGATGTTGGTCGTAAAAGTGTCACTTTTTATTCACCGGTAGGCTTGAAGCCGGCAAGAAGCTGGATAAAGATCGAAATCGACGAATGGCGGCGCGATCATTTCGAAAGTGGCGTTGTCGTAATCTATTTGCAACTACGCAAAGTCGTTGTAATGAAGAGTTGATGAACCAAAAAGCTCGCCTAACCGCGGGCTTTTTTCATATTTTGATTTTTCAGCTGCAATTTTTTATCTAATTATTGTTGCTGAATCTGCAATTTTCAGCGCCGATTTTGCAGGTACGTTTTGTGCATCATCGGAGTATGGCTTGCCGATTTTTGAATTATCACCCACAATAGCGGTACATTTTTTTGTGCTATGGCGCTTCAAATCGCACTCGTCGGCTTGCCGAATGTCGGTAAATCCACTTTATTCAATGCTCTTACCAACTCTACTTCGGCGGCGGCCGAGAACTTTCCGTTCTGTACCATCGACCCGAACGTTGGCATTGTGCCGCTTAAAGACGAGCGACTCGAACAAATCGCCAAAGTTGCCAATGCTAAAAAAGTAATCCCCGAAACAATCGAATTCGTAGATGTTGCCGGCTTGGTAAAGGGCGCAGCGCAAGGCGAAGGGTTGGGGAATCAGTTTTTATCGCACATTCGCGAATGCGATGCGGTATGCATGGTTTTACGGTTCTTCGAAGACGGCAATGTCATCCACGTCGATGGGCGAGTCGATCCTTTGGCAGATAAAGAGATCATCGAAACCGAGCTGATTTTGGCAGATCTACAAACCGCCGAAAAAGCGCTCGAAAAAGCAAAACGCAATGCCAAATCGAACGAAAAATCGGCGGTGGCGCGCGCATCGGCACTCGAAAAAATCCACGTTTTTTTGGCAGAGGGCAAGCGCGCTTCAAACGCCGAACTGACCGACGACGAGGCATTTGTGTGGAAAGAGATGCAATTTATTACCGCAAAACCGTTTTTGTTCGTGGCGAATGTCGCCGAAGATGAAGTAGGGAGTTTCGATGAAAAGGCGGCGCGTCAGCGAATCGAACTACACGAAAGCGATGAGTTAACAGTGATTTCGGCGAAGATCGAAGCCGAATTGGCAGGGCTCACTACCGAAGAAGCCGAAGAATTTTTGACCGATCTCGGTATTACCGAATCTGGCTTGCAGCAGTTGGCGCACGCCGCACACAGCCGTTTGGGGCTTTCTCGCTATTTCACCGCCGGCGAACAAGAGGCCCGCGCCTGGACGATAAAACAAGGCTTCACCGCTCCGCAAGCGGCAGGCGTGATCCACACCGATTTTGAGCGCGGTTTTATTCGCGCCGATGTTGCCAACTGGAAAGATTTTGTCGAGAACGACGGCTGGAGTGGCTGTCGCGATAAAGGATTATGCCGCAGCGAAGGCAAAGAATACATCATGCATGATGGCGATGTGTGCTTGTTCAAGTTTAACGTATAAAAAACCCTGCTAAATCTCGAAATACTGCGTCAGCTTCACCGAAATCCACGCTAGTGTACCTTTAGCAGACCTCGCTACGATTTCGGCTTGGTTCCTTGTCTTTCATAATTTATCAGAATTTTTGCATAATATAGGTAGGTAGGATGAATCTGCTTCTCGGATTTGCGGCCATATTCCATGCCGCGTGGCAAAGCGGTACATTTTTGTACCCTATAACCAATTCCGCCGATTTTTTGGTGGTGCCGCTTCATCCTGCATTGTACGAAACAGAGTATCGTTGCGAGCCGAATAATCCGCAAACCGTGCGACAATGGCGCAACTTATCCAACGCCGATATGGCGCTCAATGGCGGCTTTTTCGATATTTCATACTGGCCGATGGGCTTTGCTAAAACCGCAGAGAAAACCTATGGCAACACCAAAAGTCATCCGGCATTTTTTGCGATCGATGAAGACGGCGAGGCCAAAATCGTTTTGCGCGAAGAAGCACCCGAAAGCGACAAGTATTACATTTTGGCGGTATCGGGATTTCCTGTTCTGGTGTCGAATGGTGAGAATCGATTTCTTGAAGATAGCTTTAAGTACGATCGACGCACCGTAATCGCACAAAAAGATGAACTGTTGTATTTGTTCGTTTCGTGGCGGGGCGCACCGAGCCTTGCCGAAACGGCAGCGGCACTCCGGTTGTTCGGGATCGATACTGCATTGAATCTTGATGGCGGCACGGGTACCGGGTTTTCGAGTGAAGCAGTCGAAGTGCCGTCGGTGAAGGTGCCGTGTGTGTTGTTGTTCTTCTTTGAATAAGATGCTCAGGAGTTTTCAAAAAAATACATTCATGTCCCCCTGACAAGGGGGAAGAAGGGGGTTTTATCTAAATAGTATTTTTTTGATTACGAAACGGCATGAGATAAAGAGATAGTGAGATAGGATTTTTGATTTATGATTTAAGAAGGATTGGAGTTACGAATGAAG
>CAZOZW010000014.1:32596-38092 GCA_964584385.1 uncultured Candidatus Peribacteria bacterium | reverse complement strand
GGGTTCTTCATAAGGGTCTGAAATACCGGTAAAACAGGGCATCTGTCCTGCTCGTGCTTTTTGGTAGAGCCCTTTTCGATCTCGTCGTTCGCAAATCTCTAGCGGCGTATTTACGAATATCTCGATATAGTTTGTAATTTTTAAGCGCAGTTGATCTCGCTCGTTGCGATAAGGAGAGATGAATGAAGCAATTACTCCAATATTATTTCTTGAAAGGAGGCGAGCGACGAAGCCGACCCTTCGAATATTCTCATCTCGATCTTCCTTGCTGAACCCTAAATCTTTTGTGAGCGATTCACGCACAATATCGCCGTCGAGACGTTCGACCATCAATCCGTTTTTCATCAGCAGATTGTATACCCCATCGGCAATGGTGCTCTTACCCGATTGTGACAAGCCAGTAAACCAGAGTACAAAACCGTGCTGGCGCACGAGATCTCGATTGTTATATCTTACGTCGACGAGTGGGCTTTGCCGCTCATTTGTCAAGATGTTGAACACCTCTGGTCGAATCAGATATTCGGGGGGCTGATCTCCATTCTTGATATATGAGCGCAGTTTAGAACCGCTCGTATCAAGGCGATCAGAGGGTGGACAGTCGTCAGCGAAACAAAAATCTTTCCTTGTTTTAGAATACACGATCTCTGGGAATTTCATTATTTCGATTCCGACTTCGTCTTGTGTAAACACGTCGAAGATTTCTTGCGCAGCAAAAGGCGAATAGTAGCTACCCACACCGGCATGGTCACGACCCACAATAAAGTGTGTGCAGCCATGGTTACGGCGGATAAGAGCATGAAAAACCGCTTCTCGCGGACCCGCATAGCGCATTTTGAGTGGCAACGCCGCCAAAAGGACCCGGTCGAGTGGATAATATTTATGAATCAGCATTTCATATGATTTGATGATGAGTTCATCTTTAAAATCTTCGAGTTTCTTTTCACCGATTACAGGCTGAATCATTAATCCATCAACATGCTTGAGCGATTCAAGTTGTAAAAACTCATGCGCACGATGAGGGATATTTCGTGTCTGAAAAGCGACGATTTTTTGCCAACCTCTTCTCTGAAAAATGCTTCGGGTTTGCAGCGGCGCATAGTGATATTCGAAAAACCGATTCGTTTGAGCTGAGAATAGTCGGATATCACCACCGATCAACAACTCTTCTTTTCGAAAAACCGCTTCAACTCCAGGATGCATTTTATCTATGGTACCAAAGACGCTCTTAGCGTATTCGTTTTTGTCATATTCGTAGATTTCAAAATTTCGGATTTCTCCGATGATTTTATCAGCTTCATTCTGCAACAGTATTCGATTTGCATTTTTAAATGTTCTTGCTTGTTGCTGAGAGATATCAAGTACAATCGGTATCGACCAAATCAATCCGTTTGCCAGGCGCATGTTGTGTAGAACACTAACAAAGTCAGCTTTTTTTAAGAAACCGCGTAGGGGTGAGTATGCACCGTTGGCAATATTGTTGGCATCTTCAATATTCTCTTTTGAGAGCTTCAGTCTCGAATGCATATCTTTTCTGCTGAGTAGTTCGTCCGATTGAGCAGTAGTAAAATAACGCTCATGTATTATGGATTCATTTTTCATTCTTTTTGCAATCAGAAATTGTTGAAGCCACTCGGTGATGGATTATATGGCTCGATGCCAGAATCCCATTTGGAAGATTCGGTCTCACTTTATTGTACACAATCTTGTCACCGTTTATATCGGTTAACATGCCGCCGGCTTCTTCAAGAATTATTTGCGGGGCAGAGGCATCCCACTCTCCCATTTTATCTGTGGGATTCAAAAAATAATCCGCACCCCCTTCGGCGATTAAGCCCGCCTTGACTCCGTTACTACCACATTGCTGGACGAGTTTCGTTTTCATAGCTTCGCTGACCGACGTTACGAGCCGGTGTGGATGATTACGGCTTTTTAACATTATCATCTTATCTGCTTCGGTGGTTTTTCGAACATGGATTTGTTTTTTTTGATGTCCTTTTTTATGCAGAATGGTGCCTCGACCCTTCACGGAAATATAGGTCTTATGAAATGCTGGACAGGCAACAATTCCGATAATAGGAATTCCTTTTTCGACAAGTGCCAGCATTATCGAAAATTCTCCGGTTCTGTTTATAAAATCTTTTGTTCCATCGAGTGGATCAATAATCCAAAATCTGCTTGCCGAAAGCCGCTCACTGTCATCCGGCGATTCTTCTGAAAGAATTGGGTATCCAAAAACTTCAACCCCCCTACAAATGATGCTATTCGCTGCGATGTCGGCTTCGGTAACCGGCGAATTATCTTTCTTTAAGACGGTCTCTGTGTTCGGTTTTGCATAGAACTTCATGACCTCCTCCGCAGCTTTTTGCACCGATGTATTGGCAACCGCTACTATCGAATCTATATTCATTGTCCTTTGGTAATCTTGTTTTTGAGATGTAGCATCTTTAAGAGTGTTTTCTTTAGATGTCGGAGGCAGAAGAAGTTAGCTTTGTTGCATACCAAGGGGTAGCCATTTGCTTTAGATACCTTATATAATATGTAGTTAATAGTGTTGATCTCACGCTTGGTCAGAATCGTTTTATATTTCCCGATGCGCGATGTATCGAGGATTCTTCCTGTGACGCGTTGATCTTTATGCATCGAATTCGATGTTGCAGGTCGACCGCCTTCCGATGGTGTCAACAGGCAATTTTCAAACGAAATACCTAAGAAAGCGCAAATTTTTTCTAAGGTTTTTTTCGGCGAAGATACCAAATCTTCGTAATGAATTAAAAGGTACCTCTCTATACCGTATTTTTGGACATTTTTTTGGCCGGCTTTGAAGAGTTTTTCTATTGTAAAAGCATGATCAATAACTTTTTCTGACCTGTTCCGCATTGCATATAGTTTCTTTAATGAGGCGATATTTTCATGGGGGCTGCGAAGGACATGGATACACTTTGCGTTTGGAAACGTGCTAAAAATCTCATTTGAATAAAGCTCATTATGAGGCGTTTTTTCTACCCATGATTTTTTTTTAGTAAGTTGTTCTTGCTGCTCCTTAACACTGATGATCGCAAAAACGATACACTCATATATGTTAAGATCGGTTTGGTTGAGGTATACGTAAAGATTCTGCAAAAAAAGACGGAAATTCTCTTCTTTTTTTTCAAAAAACCAAAATGGTTGTTTGCCAGTAGGTGTGATCATTCTTTGGCATACAAACGTCACTATTTCTGTAAAGTCCTGTTTCGTCTGTTTGCGGTGTATATTCATAAAATGACTGTCACCCGGTAATACGAACAGCTTCGAGTGACCATCGAGGAGTTGAGCTAATAGCGTCGTACCAGATTTCATTGCGCCGCAGATGAAAACCGGCTGCAAGGCGTTTTCTTGCCCAATCGATGGCGGGTTCTTTGGCAGCTTGACGTTGGTGAAATCAATTTTTTCTGTCAGAGCTGTAGTAAAATCTTGTATAGCCTCGATTAGATTATAATACGCCTCGTTTCTATGAGGGTAATCTGCTTCTCGCATTTTTAGCCAATGTTCAATTGTATTGAGCCGGTCATCGATGCTGATAGTCATCAAAGTGATAATTTCTTTTAGCGTAACGGTCTTGGTCGCCGGTCGTCAACCAATAAGCGTTATCAAATTTACAATTTATCGTATTGTTCTGTATTTATTCAGACACTCTTATTTTCTTTACGATATGCCTTTCGGAAAAATCCGTTTCGTGACCAAAACCATTTTATACCGTTTTGTTCCCGGGGGGTTGGGGGTATTATCGCTACCTGAGGTCGCTCAAAGATGAGTCATATGAGCATGATCGAGACAGGCATGAAGTCCGGAATAAGCATTTCGGCGATCAGGGATGGCAGGATGGGTAAAAACAAGGTGTAAAATATCGTGATTACGATACTTACGACGAGTATGTCGCCCATCAGGTTCAAAAGCATGATGAAATGCTCAAGGTTGGCAAAGGGTATTCCAATAAAGTCTTTTCGGCATATCGGCGACGGTTTTATCGTCGATTTAAGCATCTCGCAAAATATATTGAAAAAGAAGCTATAATCCTTTGTGCTGGAGCACGTCAGGGAACCGAGGTGGAAGTGTTGTGGGATATGGGCTATAAAAATGCGTATGGCATCGATCTTAATCCTGGTCCAGATAACAAGTGGGTCAAGGATGGAGATTTCTTAAAGATTGATGCAGAAGATGGCTCGATAGATTTGATATACACCAATGCTGTCGATCATGCTTTTGATCTGGAGAAAATGTTTGCCGAGCATGCACGAGTGATAAAGCCGAAAGTGCTTTGATCGAGTAGTAAGAGTAGAAACCGAAAGAGGTTGGCAGTGGATGTTATTCATACAACCAAAGAATTAGAAGGCACTTTCTGAATGGGTGGCTCAGGGGGTAAATACATGAAATCCGAGGTGCTTATTGTAATCCAAGATGTCTCCTATAACTGCGATCCCCCATAAAAACATTACGGTGCCGTGAATATCGGGTTCATTAAATCCTTTTGTAATTTTAGCATCATAGATTGTAGTGTTTGCTTGTCCGATATAAAATGAGAAACCGCCATGGTCTTGGTGATAGTATTTCTGGTAAATGCTTAAACGATTTTTGCAAAAATACGCGATTTCTTCATGCCTGTACTTTGAGCTTGTACATTGATCGGCGTACTTTAAGCAGTAAACAATATTAAAATTATCACATGCTTGATTGTTCTGTGTGGCCTTTAGACATGTGTCAATCAGTTTTTTCGGATGGGAGCACTCGATTCTAGAAGTAACGTTCATGCCGGTTAGTATTTTCATCGCACTATTGATGGCCTGATCTTCCAAAACATCATCGGTGTGCCAAGAGCCAGTCTTTTCATTTTCGACATTCCTTAAGAATGTAAATACCGTATCAGTCAGTTCTTGCTTATTCGATAGTGTGCTATGGTGTAAGAAGAACAGCAGATGACTGACATGGCTGGCAGCGTCCCAGGGTTTATTCCAATCGAGTTTTTTACAGTAAACTAATACATCGTCTTTTCTGAGTGGGAAATCACGATATGTCATTGTATACTCTCCGAGCAGCTTCAATGCAGAAACGGCTTGACGTGTTTCTGCTCGTTTAATGTCTTGAAATCTTTTTTGTAATTTTATCGGGCGGATAATACTCTTTATCAGTGACTTGTTTCGATTCAAAATCTGGTCATGAAACTCTCCGGTAGGTAATGTGAACCTGTGGATGAACTCCTGCATCTCTTCTTTATGCATTTTCGGCAGACCATCTATCAAATTCAATACGGCATAGATTTTGACGGCAAATACAGTGTTTGCAAGGCCCCAATTTCTCGTTTGATCGTACAGGTCACCTTTCGCGGAGTAGCGAAAGAAGCCATTCTCTCCTTTGAGCTGGTCTAGAAAAGCAGAGGCACGATTCTTTACATCTCTCAGCCAACGCTCCATTTCATTGCTAATCATCAATATTTAATATTATAAAGTAATGATAAGGATTTTC
>CAZOZW010000014.1:27454-32586 GCA_964584385.1 uncultured Candidatus Peribacteria bacterium | reverse complement strand
CTGGGTTGATATATTCCCTCATGATCTGCCAGCCACATTCGCGAATATCTCTTCGTGCTCTGCGAAATGAATACTCTTTTTTGCCCAGCTCCCAATGATGTTGTCCGTTGAATAGATGACGAACTTTTTTTGTGATGATTTTTTTATAAAAAGTACGTGCACCAAGTTTGTTTACATAGAGTCGTACTCCAAGCTGAAAAGAGTTTAAATTGGTGTAGGGGAGTGTGACAATTATATTTTTCGTTAGTTTTCTCAAATTACAGAGCGCTTTTTTCGCATCTTCGTAATCAACGTGTTCGAGTATTTGAGAGGCAATTACCAAGTCAAATCTTTCAGTGATTTTCCCCAATTCATCATCTGATATGCTCATTTTATAATCCGGACCAATCAATGTGTCGTAATCCAGTGTCTTTACATCGATGCCGATATTTCGAAGGATGTTACTCACAACGTTGTTCCCCGGGCCGATCTCAAGAACTTTTTTTGGCATGAGTCGCAGAACTTCTTCGATTACTTTGGCATAGGTAGACCAGCGCTTAACATTCAAATACTCACTCGTGTGGTACTGGTCACTATTTACCTGAGGGTTATATGAAGCATTCATTTTATAAAAAATATTTTTTAATACGCCAGTGCAGTTTTCGAGTGTATGTATCATATGCCTTGTAGAACTTCGCCTTGAGAAGTTTGGGTTTGTCAGGACTGGTAGTTTGTTGATGCAAGGTTCTCATCAGCCATAAGTATTGCCGCGCCATTTTATCTGCAGTATTATTATATTTTTTCATTTTCTCTGCGAATTCATTGTGTCTTAGGTACATATCATTTAATCCATCTGTAAAACTGTCTTCATCAAATTCAATACCAAAATCCTTACAATACTCTGGTAAGGCACCCGAGGAGCGATATAAAAGGGGAAGACCGCACATGGCACCTTCGATATGATGCATGCCTGCTGGTTCGTTTTGTGTACCGGTTACATATACATCGTGACGTTGTAATTCTTTTGCGAGCCCTGCGCCAGACAATGCGCCGATTACGCGTGTGTTCTTGAACGGTGAATGCTCTGGAAGGTTTCCGATATAAGTGAATTCAAAACGACTTTTTATTTCCTTTTCGCTCAGCAGATTGTCGAGCATCCGATAAATGTCATGCCCTTTTTGCTCATGTGCACTCCAGTGATGCGTAACGACTTTGAGCGGACGATTCTTGCTCCACGCTATTCTTTTCCTTGGTTTAAACACTGCCTCATCTGCGCCATTGAGAATTACACTCGATGGCTTAATACTCGCTATTTCAGAATAATCTTCGAACAGTTGTTTTAACCACGAGCTGATATAAACAGTATAATCGCTATGATCAATAGCCTTGATGATCTCACGATTGATATGGTGAGTTTTTTTTCGTTCGTCACACTCATTTACTCGTTCGATAATCTTCGCTTGCGGATGACTGAGCTTATAGGCATATGCGGCTCGGTATGAATAGACCGATGCGCTCGTTAAATACGGAAACGGATTGACATGCAAAATAATATCAATATCCGAATCATTAAGATGATTGATCGTTGTGACTCCTTCTTTCTTCAAAAAGGAATACATGTAATTGGCAAATTGCATGCCACCACCGAATGGTCCATCTATAAACTTAGAATTAATCGAAACTTTCATAAGCACTGCGGATAGAGATTCTTTTTATATTGCTCGGCAATATGCTGCCAAGAGTAATTATTTATGTGTCGAAAGCTATTTTTTTTGAATTTCGCTGCAAGCGATGAGTCATTCATTATATCTACAACCCTATTTGTCAGCTGATGCATGTCATCAATCGCACATAAAAAGCCATTTTCCCCATCTTTGATCAACTCGGGTGCCATGCCGACTTTTGTGCTTACTACCGAGATGCCACATGCCATACTCTCTAGAATCGCCTTGGGGCCACCTTCTGCCCGCGAAGTAATCAAATAGCAGTCAAGGACTCGATAGTATTCGGCTATTTCATGATAGTTCTTGATGAATGAGTGTGTGTAGCGAATCCCTATTCTATCGAGCCGATTTTTAACATAGCCTCTTGCAGGTCCGGTGAGTAAAACGTGTATGTTATTTCTCTCGGCGACGCTTTCGATCACATCACAAAGAACATCAGGTGCTTTTACCCACTTCGGGGTGTTGCCATCTTTCCAGCCATTGCCATCCTTTTGGAAAGAACCAATTATAAATGTATTCAATGGAAGGTTTAATCTTTTTCGTAATTCCTGTTTTGTATTTTCATTGATTGCTGAAAAAACCTTAGTATCAACACCTAGCGGTGTTACTTTTATCTTTTCTGCCGGTACGCCGCTTTTTACAAGAACCTTCTTGGTGATGATAGCTGAGGTGTGTATGAGGTCGATACTATCGATTCGTTGCATGAATTCATTGAGCGCAGTTGTGTTTGGGTCAACATGAAAAACTGATACAATAACACAATTGTCTTCGAAGAGACTTAAGTGTGCTGGTGTTGCTAAAAAAGTATGTAATGAGCCGAAATGCAGAACCTTGTTCTTTAGGTATCTGGCGGTAGTGGTTGTTTTCGCACGAACCCCTTTTCTTCGAAATTCTTGACACAGCTGTGCGCCGTCCCAGTGAATCGACCAATTCGCATTTTCTACGATGTAGAACAAGTCATGTTTTTTGCCTCCGCATAGGTTTGCTGTACCATCTACTATTGACCTTAGTTTGTTCTTCATTTTGTGCAACAAAACACTTCGCCAAAGGCGATTCTCATTTCACCTGCTTTTAATCCGGCAGTCTCTAGTTCTTTGCGCAATGACCCTTCTGTGTATTCAATAAAATGAGTTGTGTCTAATCTGTACTCATAACCCTGCTGTTGTTTATAAACCGCTAGCCAGTCGCGGGTGATCAGCGGTACGCGGATCAAAATCTCATCGGCGAGTTTCGATACTTTTTGCAAAAAAGTCACTCGATCATCTATGTGCTCCAGTACATTCGATAAAATCGCTTTGTCATATTTTTCGACAAAAGCATAAGTCGTCGCATCGCCATGGATGAATTCCAGATTATCTCCATAGGAGTGTTCTTTCGCATATTCGATACTATTCCTTGATATGTCAATTCCTGTTACCGATTTTGCCTTGCTGGCGATTCTTGCGGCATTCATGCCGTTGCCGCAACCAATGTCGATAACCGTATCGGTCGGATCGATATTATCGAGAAAGTACTGGGAGTAATCGATAATCTCGTGTTTTGGATGCTTGCCGTTATGAAGTCGCACGGCATTACCTGATATTTGGGTGTAGGCCTGGTTATGCAACCATATCCAAACGGGCATTTGCCACTTCGCGGTCGTTTTATTGTACAGAAGTTTTTTAAGCAGTTGTTTCATAGAGCTTTGTTTCAAGCGAAAGGATGGTTTCAAGGCTATGGTTCTGTAATACGTATTTGCGTGCTGCCTTTGCTAATCTTTTTTGCAAAGTAGTGTCGGCGAGTAATAGATCGATCTGGTTTTTAAGGTCGACAGCGCTACCGTTAAACAACAAGCCATTCGTATTGTGGCAAATCACATCATTAATGCCAATCATATCATTTCCGATAACCGGCAATCCGCATGCCATAGCTTCGAGCAACGCTTTGGGGCATCCCTCGAAATGAGATGGGAGTACGAACAATCGACACGAATTGAGAAAGTCAGGCAAATCACCATTGCTCATGCCATCGATTTGCGTAAGGGGAACTTTATTTTTAGAGGCATTCTGAAGTAAGTCTTCTTTCTGCTTTCCATTACCAACCAAAGCGATTCGCAGCTTGGTATCTTTTACCGCTTCCAGTAAGCACATTATATTCTTATCGGGGTGCAATCGCCCAACAAAGCCGATATCGTATTTTTTTTGCTGCTGATTCGGACGGAATGCATCGCAATCGATAAGATTCGGAATCATACGGAGTTTTTTTTTCAGCACGGGGTGTCTTTTTATAAGGTACTGCTTGGCTGCTTCAGAAGTGATCACCGCCTCATCACAGATCGTGTAGCCGAACCTTTCCGTAAGAAGAACGATGATTTGGCGTAGTCTGCTAAGCTTTTGTAATTTTGCGAACAGCGATGCCGAATACCCACTCCGAATAATCAATTTTGGTTTCTTGAAAAACAGTTTGCACAGGGCAGCCGGAATCAAACCTGCTACTTGATTCGTTTTTAAATATGTACAGCTTTTTAGATCTTTTCTGTAGAATAAGGGAATCAGTAGTTGGTGGATCATTTTCGGCAGCGGCATTTTTTTCGGCAGAACTATGGCATTTTTTGGAATAACTCCGGCGAAGTCCGTTGCCGATTCGTTGCCATACGATACGATGTATATTGTCTTAAAATGGTTTTCTAAAGCATGATACATTGCCATCTCGCGCTTAAGAATGCCGATTTTCTGCCATTTGGTAAGCGACATACCCGCTGTTAAAAACAATGCCAACGATGGTTTCTTTCCTTCATTCATGTTCCGTTTTTTAACAGACGAAAGGCAGTGAGCAAGCCGGGCATCGCAATGATAATCCTGATCATTAGACGGCGCAGATGAGGTGGGTTGCTTGTGAGAAAGTCATTCCTATATATTTCTTTGGCTTGTTCAGTGTGTCCTCCTTCTGCATACATCAAGATTCTATTTTCAAGTTGTTTTTGCTGTAACTGTCCTTTTGTAAAACTCACTCGTGGTAAATCGTCCTTACTAAATGCATTATATGTATCTTCACCAAACCCTACTGATTCGTGATAAAACCTTCGTGCCAGTTTTGCGTAAGCCATTTGTTCTGGTAAGTTTCTGGAACTGATACTATCTGTTGTTTTACGAATCAGCACCAGTTTTTTCGGTATACAGCCAACGGTCAGGTTTTGCGAAATCATTCTTAAATACAAATCATAATCTTGCGCATAGCGGAATTTTTCACGATAGGAGATAGCGTTGTTCACAAACATGATGCTCGAATGGGCAAAGCAATTCTTCCGCGGCATCATCTGCTTGATCGATTGATTATCTTCGGGTGGGCGAAAGTGATTTTTTATCCGCAAACCCGTTTCATCTAAATAGTCCCAACCAGTGGCGCACAGTGCAAGATTCGGACGAGTTTCTAAAAAAGCCACCTGCGTTG
>CAZOZW010000014.1:0-27378 GCA_964584385.1 uncultured Candidatus Peribacteria bacterium | reverse complement strand
CGTCGAGCCGAGCGATGTATTCACCCTTTGCTCGTTCAATGCCTCTATTGAGGGATTTTGTCAGCCCGATATTGCTTCTATTCCGTACATACTTGATGCGATTATCACTTACTGCAAACGCCTTGGCGATTTTTGTCGAACCATCGGTCGAGGCGTCATCAATGAGGATTAATTCCCAGTTCGTAAAAAATTGTTTTTTGACTGATTCTAAGCTAGTACGTAAAAACGCTTCATCTTTGTAGAATGCCAGAATAATTGAGACGAGTGGGGGTTGAGTCACCAATGCAATGAAATTGTGCTCACATAACCATAGTGGAATTTACAGAATATTTCTATCGCCGGATTTTGGTATATTTTTCGGTTATCGTATGAGTCGTTGACGAAACAAGATTATTCGGTTTAATCCGTAAAAAGACATCATCTGCGATAATCCGTTTTTTTTGGAGTTCTTGGCGCAAGCGAAGTGATTCAGGCAGGTATTTAAGAAAGCGGATCATCGAACCGCAAAAAGCCCAAAACACTTTTGATGACCCCTTAAGAAGCGAATAGCGAATCGCTTTCAATAGGCTATAACAGCAGAAAATCGGAAAGCAGTATAACAGATTCATCATGCGGTAGTTTTTTAGCATCGCTCTGCCGTGACCAGAAAATACCAGCGAGAATCGCTGAACGTATGTTTGCAGATCATCGTGTGCATCAATGCCGATGTGGGTTGCATGCGTAGTTGTCAGTAGCCGATTTTCATAGCCCAATATCCAAGCTCGGGGGCCGACATCTACATCATCGAGATGAAAAGCTTGAGCTTCATCAAACCCACCGATGAGCTGCCAGTGATCTTTTGAAATAAAAAAACAGCCACCTGTCGCGCCACCGACACGAACCAAATCTCCATTCTGCTGTATTTGCTCAAGTGTCAGTTTTGGTCTATGCATATTCAATCCGTAAAACGTAAAGAATGTGCCATAATAATAGGTTTTGCTGGTACCTTTATCGATGAGCGGAATCTGCAAAAACCCAGTATCGCCAGAATAATTTGCTACCAGCTTTTGTAGTAAATCTTGGTCTTGTATGAGGATGTCATTATCGAGCGAAAGAATAAACTCACCCTTTGCTAGTTTGATACCCAGGTTTTTCCCCGCCGAAAAACCGATGTTCGTTTCAAGCTCGATAAGTTTTACCTGAGGGAATGATCGTATGTATTCTCGACTGCCGTCGGTTGAGGCATTATCAACAACAATGCACTCGAGCCGCGGATAATTTAGCCGTAGTATGTTCGGCAGTGTTTGCTTTAGAAAGTGTAAACGGTTCCGATTAAGGATTACCACGCTGATGAGCGGTATTTTTGGGGTAACTAAAGGGGAGCCTTGATTTCTCATCTACTTGGTTTTTTTAGAATATTTCTTCGTTTTCGCAGCATTTTCGGCGTGAGCCGTAAAGCGTCGAACACTGCGTTGCCGTAGGTTTTTGCCATTGCAAAAGTACCGATTTTTGCCTGTAGGTCTTTCGTCGAATCATGATGAGAAAGCAACGACTTCATTTTCATCCACCCATCCCGAAAGGGGTAGAGTAGCACATCAGTCAGCGGCATGTTCTTTGTAATCGTTAAAAAAATGTTCCGTGCCAGGTAATATGCCTTTAACAACGAGGCCTTTCCCACCGACTGTGAGTGCAGGTGAACCAGCTTTGCTTGCGCCGATAGAGCGGCAGTGTAGCCAAGGCTTCGAATTCGAAAGCCAAGATCGTAATCTTCGGCATAAGCAAAAAAGTCCTCATCAAAAAACTCTCCATCGCGTGCGATTATGCTTTCGACAACTGTACGCTTGAAGAGCGCGGCAACACCTCCTGCCGCAAATATTTCGCAATCGGTTGCAAGTTCGGGAGCTTCGGCGTCTGTTTTGCCGTAGCCGAGCGAAACGCCCCCGGCCTTGTTTATCTGTAAGGTATTACTGTAGATCAGACCGGCATTCTGAATCATTACTCCGTCTTCGAAATACGCCTTGCTCGAAACCGCACCTATATTTTTATTCGAATTCGCTGTCTTGATTAATTCTTCAAGCCAATTGTGCTGAACAATAGTGTCGTTATTCAGGCAAACGATATTTTGCACATCATCATCTTTTAGGGCAAAGTCGATGCCGACATTATTACCTTTGGCAAAACCGGAATTCTCTTTTAGTTCGATGGCGTTGACTTGAGAAAAATTTTCTTTTACATATTCGACTGAGCCGTCAGTCGATCCATTATCGACTAAAATCACAGAATAATCATCATGTTTTTGCATTAAGGTTGCCTCCAGGCAGTTTTTTAAAAGATGTTTGCCGTTCCAATTCACAATTACGATTGCTGTTTTCACGTAGTACTTCGATAAATCTTCAGATACTCATCGCCGACAGACGACATCGAGAACTTGGTGATACTCAAGTGAGAAACTGGTGTCTCATTGCCAACCGCTTCCAATATTCTTTCTCTCAGCGACTCGGGTATAGAAAGGTCGAATAGATTCTCATTGTTCGGAATTATCGCCCGGTGAGCCGGAATGTCTGAAACAATAGGATGGCACCCAGCAGAAACCGCTTCGATCAAGGTCATGCCAAAGCTTTCTTCGGAGCTTGCCGAAATATATATTTTTGCTCGCGCGTACAATCGCTTCATCTCGTCGCTGTTATTATCAAGCCAGCCATAAAAGTTAATCTTGGTTTTTGATTTTACAGCGAGTCGTTCCAGTTCACTTCGCATAGGACCGTCGCCACAAATATCGATCTCAAAACCAATATCTTTATTCGATACAGCTAAGATGATTTTTTGAAAACCCTTTCGTTTTAAAAGTCTACCTACAGCAAGAATCCGGTTTTGTTTCTTCGTCGGTTTGAATTTTGAGGGGTCGATCCCGTTCGGTATTACCGAGATTTTTTCATGCAAGCTCTCGTCAATATTCTTTGTAACCAGTTTTGCCAAGTAATCACTCGGTGCAATGATATGAGTGGTCGAGCCGCAGATTCTTTTCAGAAGTGGAGGGGTGAACTTATGCAGCAATCGAAACCGATCCGGGTTGAATCCGGGAACGTCGCTGCCGTGAGTGGTGATGATATACGGCAAGTGATACTTTTTATGCAGATACAATGCCAGTAATCCGGTAGGTACAAAAAAGTGCGCATGAATCAAGTCGTACCTGTGCTTTGCGATCAGCGCGTTACATTTTCTCCTTGCAGAATGTAAATAGGTCATTTGTTCAAAAGGCGAGCATGTCGATTTTTTTCTACGGATACAATCAACTCGATGTATTGTGAGGTTTTTTCCGATTCGTTCAATTGCCGGGAGCTGCTTGTATTGCATGGTTACAACGTCGATATACATACCGTTTACCGATGATAAACGCATTGCCAGATCAAAGCTGAACGGGCTTGCTCCGCCACCGAGCGGTGGAAATTCATAGTTAAGCACCATTACTCGCATTTTTTGCTTTTGAGTTGATCTCGATTGTCTGATCATTATCCTGAAGAGTTTTTATTGACGACCACATCTTTTACAAAATACGATTTATCCTTCGAGTCGTTAAAATAGATCTTCGAACTAACATCGAATAAAATGCCGAATAGCAGATAATTCAGCCCAAAAAAGAAGAAGAAGAACGCCGCAGTCGTCATCGCATTATCGCTCAGGTCGATATGGTAGATCAGTTTCATGTAAACGACATAGAGCGATGCGGCGCTGCCGAGTACAAAAAAAACCAGACCGACGCCGCCAATAAGGTGCATCGGACGGTTCATATATTTTTCCCAGAACCACACCGAAAAAATATCTAACAAACCCTTAAATGTTCTTCGCCAGTTGTATTTCGTTTTGCCGTGTATGCGCGGATGATGGGTAACCTCTCGTTCACCGATGCGATAACCGCGAATTTTGAGTAACGCCGGGATAAAACGATGCATCTCTCCATAAAGATCGAGTGTTTCGAAGCATTCACGTTTAATAACTTTAAGTGCACAGCCCGAATCGTGAATGTTATCTTTAATCATAAATCCGCGGATAAAATTCGCCCCACGCGAGACGATTCGCTTCATCAACGGATCATAGCGATTTTTGCGCCAACCGCACACAAGGTCGTATTCATTTTTTTCAAGATGCTCCACTAGGCGTGGAATATCTGCCGGGTCGTTCTGCAGGTCGCCATCCATAGTAATAATGTATTTGCCCCTGGCGTGTTTTATGCCGGCATCGAGAGCAGCGGTTTGGCCACGATTTTTTCGCAGGGTGATGAGCATGATCGGCTTTAGGTCGGCGCTTTCGGCAACAGTGCTGTCGCTGGAGCAATCATCGACAAAAATCACCTCAAAATCTTCGGTAAGGCGACTTAAAGCGCCGATGATTTTTTTATGCAGCGGGCGAACATTGCCAGCTTCGTTGTAGAGGGGGACAATAACCGAGTATTCCATGGGATCAATGCTTACCAGTAGCATACCAGCATTTTTCTTGGTTCAGCAATCGAATCGGCTAATACCGCCTTATGCTTTTTTCTTCGAGGCGACAATGCGAAGTTGCTTTGATGAATTCGTAATAATCTCTATCTGCGAAAAAGCTTTTCTGATCTTATCTTCCCCGTTGGTGCCTTTTCGAACATCGATGATCAACACCCCATCATCTGCAATGCGACTGCATACTTGTTGTAAGTAGGTCTCAATCGGATAATGATACCCCCACGAGATCAATGACAAGACAATGTCATACTGTGCTTGTGTAGATATTGTATTTTGTTGATCGGCTTCTTGTAGGATGATGTGTTGCGCCGGGACATCGTTTTGCAACAGAAGCTGTTTTGCCGTCGATAGTGAGTTATAAAACGCCCCCCTTTGCTTAAACCCGTAGAAGAGATGCTTGTTCACTGCCGATTTATCAAGAAGGTGTAGTTTTATACGGTGCTGAAAGTGCGCGCTGATCAGGGCATCGATTGCAGCAATCCCACAGCCGATATCTAAAACAGTACTGGCTTTTTTTGGCAAATACGCGTTTAGCTGTGCGAATTCGTTTGTTATATCGTTTTGGTATGCCGAAGTTACCCGCTTGGCATACAGCTTTGTTCGGAGATATAAACTTACCTTGGTAAACCCGGGTAGGCGACCGGCATGTGTCAACAACCGAAAAAGCCACGACTCTTTGAGGTATTCGGTTCGTTGCAATAAGGCATACGGCAAAGCATCATGCGGTATTTTGAGTTCGGTCATTCGGGTGATGAAAAATTTTTTATGAGAGCCATTTCAAAAGCCGGATCACCCCCATCTTCGCCCCTTGTTTATGCGCCGATACATCTTTTCGATTCTCGATGTTGAGACGATGGTCGTGATAGAATTTGTATGATTCAAGCATCATTTCATGGTTACTCAATGTCGGTTGCCAACCGAGCTCTTGTTTGATCTTCGTGGTATCGAACACAAAATCTTCGGCAATCATCTTATACTGGTACGGCCCCAGTGGCGATAGCCCGAGCTTGTGAGCGATTCGCATCGCAAGCAGAGTGGGGGATTTGGGCAAACCGGCAACGCGCGCAGTCGAACCGGATTGTTTGATCACATAGTCGTAGACTTCTCGAAATGAGCGCACATCATCACTTCCAATATGATAGATCTCGGTTTTGTCACGATTAATCGCTCGTATGCAGGCATTGCTCAAATCCGGTGCGTAAATGAACTGGTATTTGTTCTCGCCACCACCAACGACCCACACTTTGCGATTCTCGTCGATGAACTCGAACAAAATCGCCAATAAACCCAGTCGCCCCGCCGCCATAATCGTAGGGCAGCGGATGATGGTTGAATGAAGTTTGTTTTTACGCTTTAGTAATATTTTTTCGGCGGCTAGTTTAGATCTGCCATAAATCTCAATAGGATTCGGTTCGTCGGTTTCTGTTACCGGTCGACCGAGTGGTTCACCCCACAAGCAATTGCTCGAGGTAAAAACAAGATTTTTCACGCCGTGACGAATACAGGCATCGGCGATGGTTTTTGTACCATCTACATTCGACTCCCACAAAAAAGTTTCGTCTTTTACGGCATGCGCTAAAATCGCTGCCAAGTGAAAGATTCCATAAAAACCTCCATGTTCGGTAAAAACCCGCTCAACGAGATCGGCATCGCGTATATCACCTTTAATACTCGTAAGGTTTTTGTGATGTTGCTCATCTTTCTCAAGATCGATATTCACGCATGCATAACCTTCTTGTAATAGCTTGTGTTGCAACAGCGAACCGAAGAAGCCCGAGCCGCCGGTGATCAGATATTTTTTTCGCATCAGGTCGATCTATCGCCAAAAGCATACCATTTGATCAAACTAAAATTAACGATAAATGCTATTGCCATCGCCATCAGCTTAGCGATTTCGGGCGTTGTTATTTCAAGCTCCACTAAAGCAATAACCACCAGTAGATTAACCAATAGACCGGCACTGCTCGAAAGAAAATGTCGAACCCCTGTTGTCCAAAGCCCTTTTTTGCGTTGGAATACAAAAGCATTGCTCAGCAGAAAATTGACCATTGTTCCGCATAAAAACCCACCCGTCACTGCAAAAGAATAATGAAGAGCCCCGGTGATCAATAATAGCCAAAAGCTCCCGTAATCGAACATTGCCGAAACCGCTGCCACGAAAATGTACTTCGCCAGCTGCAAAAGCTTATTGCCACCAATAGCTTTGAGATTCATGCGACTATCTTAACTGTTTTCCCTCAAGTTGACTATGTGAAGCGAAAGGTGGTTATTCGTATATTCATTCGAATGCATCTATTCAATCTTTACATTGCTTCGTAAAAGGAGTTTTTGTACTCGGTTACACTTTGCGGGAGAGACCATGGCGATTCTCGTCTACGCGAGAATGACACTATTAGAGATTGTGCTTAAATCATAAATTATAAATCTTACATCTTTCTTATCTCCTATCTCTTATCTCCTCCTTCCATCTCTTATCGCTATTGTCCTCGACACTCTCTTTCCTTTCCGAACCTTCCTCATGATACTCCGTCTCGGTATTCACATCCCAAATATTCTGCTTGTCTTTTCTGCCGCTTATCACATTCTCAACTGCTGTCATCGCCGAAAGCATCGAGTGATCCTGATTATTATACCGATGCATACCATTGCGACCGATCAAGAACAGATTTTCGTAGCCATCTAAATAATCCTTCACTTTTGGCAAGCTGTCGTAGTTGCCAAAATAGGCGGGGTATGCCTTGGGCGTTTTTATTACCACGGCATCGAGCACGTCGGTTTGCTCAATGATGTCGATCTTGCTCATCTCGACCTTTGCCAATTCTTTTAGCTTTTCATCGGTCATGCTCCACAAATCATCGCCTTCGTTGCAAAAGTACTCCAGGCCGATCCAAACGGTGTTCTCGTCTTTCACTAAATATGGGCTCCAGTTGTTAAAGATCTGAATCCGCCCCACTTTCACATCCGGTTCTTGCACGTAGATCCAATTATCTTTGATTTTAGTGCCATCTTGGTTTTTTACTTTTAATTTTTTCAGCAATAATCCCACGGTTAAAAAATCACGGTATTGCAAGCCTTTACCAATCTGCTTGATCTCTTTTGGCATTTCGCTTTGCCAGGCTATTACCAAGTCTTTGATCGGCATCGTCGAAAAAAAGTAATCACCTTTCAATATTTCGGTTGCACCGGTTTTGCTGTCGATGATTTTGACGGTTTCAATCTGAGAATCCGATATTGTTGTAATGCCAACTACTTTTTGATGCATCTTGATCACGCCACCTTTTTGTTGCACGATGCGCGCTACTTCTTCCCACATTTGCCCGGGGCCGTATTTTGGGTACAAAAACCGGCTGATCAAGCTCGTTTCGGTTTTTTTCTGGCGGATGTCGTTGGCATTTATCTTCGAAAGCGCATGTTTGATCACTTTTGTGATCGAGATGCCTTTGATCCGTTGCGCCCCCCATTCCGGTTTGATCATGGTGCAGCTTACGCCCCACACCTTGGCGGTGTAATCACGAAAAAAGGTTTTATACAACTCTTTGCCAAAGCGGTTGATAAAAAAATCTTCCAAGCTCTTCTCTTTGCGAATCGGCTTAATGCGCACCACTAGGTAGCTAAAGCCAATCTTGCAGATACGCCATAATCCCAGATTGGTTATCGTACTTGTGTTGAGGCTTACCGGATAATCGAAAAACTTCCGCAAAAAATAAATCCGTGAAAGTCGGCTGCGCACCAGCATCCTATTCTTCTTCTGCTGATCTGGCTGATCTTGCGGCTCGATCGGCAAAATCTTCTGCCACCAATCCATCACCCGTTCCGATTTCGAAAAAAAGCGGTGTCCGCCAATATCAATCCGATTACCTTTGTATACCTCGGTTCGCGAAATACCACCTATCTTCTCGCTCATCTCGAGCACTATCGGCTTAACATCGGTTTTTTCGAGCAGTTCGAGTGCAGCAGTAAGCCCGGCCGGGCCGGCACCGATAATAATCGCAGTTTTTGGTTTTTGGTGTTTCATTCCCTGTATTGTAGCGCATTAAGCCGATTTTCGGTAGGATTCGCTCTTTACAGTATCATCGATTGATTTTATAAATACGATACCGCTGATCTTCGTAGACCAACTTCGATTGCGGCGGCGTAAATTCGCTTGTTGCGGTATCGATCAAGAAATCGATCTTATATCGATCGGTGATCGCATCCCAATTCGTATTGTAGCGAATTTGTAGTTGACGGCGCTGTTGCCACTCAAGCGCGTATGCTTGCCCAAACATAATCTGCCCGCCTTCGCTGTCGCTTACGAACAAGTTCTTCCCAAGCCGGTTTCTCAGCTCTACAGCGCGGCTTTCGGCTTGCGGTGAAGCGAAGATCACATCGTCTTTTTTAATATTATCAATCGTCCATTGTGCTAATTCCGATGGATTGGCAAGAGGAGATTCGGTATACGACCGGTATTCATCGAACGAGAGCGTAAAGATTATACAAGCAGTAATCAGCGAGCCGGAAATACAGAGCTTGATGCTCTTAAACACATCTAAGGCACGAGAATCGCTTCCATCTTTTTGCAGGGCAATAAGCAGAGCAATAAGCAAGGTGAGCAGAAACAGAGGTTTTTTGCCCCATTCGATGAGCAAACCCAAGCCGAGCAGCGGGTCGGTGAATATCGCTTGGAAAAAATCCACCAATAACCCGACTTGCTGCGCATATACAGGATGAAACCAGATCGTCCAAATACCGATAAGCAAACTGATGATGAGCAGGGCAGCTTTTGTTTTTTGTAGCCGCGCTGTTTTTGTTGGCAAAAGGAACAAACCACTGGCAAGGAGAAAAATATTTATCGGTAGCAGGATGTGTGAACCGCCAAGACTTGCGATGATCAGAATTACACTAAAGAGAATTCGTTTCGATTTCGCTTCCTGATTATCGATCAGTACTGGCAACAGCACTGCCCACAACCCAATCAAGCCGATGATCTGCAGATAGATCACGCTGCGGTAAAACTGTAGCTGGCCGAATATGGCAATATTAAGCGCATCAAAACCGATCATGCCAATCGCAATACAGCCGATGATCGATGCAGCCATAAAAATGAGTTTTTCGCGGATTTGTACATTTACCCGCTTACTCAAGAAAATGTATGACCACATGAGGGCAAGTGGCAGATAAATGCCGCTAAAGGTAACGGCATTTAGAAAATGATTCGATGAATAGTGCCAAGAGGTTCTTGCTTCGATTACCGCTTGCCACTCGGGATCCACAATAGCAAACAACCCCGAACCGCCCGATTTGGCAGCAAGCAATGCTATAATCGTAAACAGCGGCAGTAGCCACAGGAGCAGGGTTTTGGCAAAAGCTCGCTTTTGGTGCATCTCCCACACGTGATGCAGCCCGATGAACCCGGCAATAGGCAAGGCGGTGATAACGTGGATTGCCAAGGCGACAGAGAGTGAGAGAATGCTCAATAACCGCTTGTTAAAAAAATATGCACCAATCGCCAAGAGTGTGATCGGAATCGCCAGCGATCGTGGGTGCAATTCCAAACCAAAACTAAACATCCACGATTCTGCCGGAAACGCGTTATGAACCTGAACGGCATGAGTTGTAATAAAAACCAGCGGAATGATAATTGCTAGGAGCCGGTTTTTTGTGAGTGCAAATGCAATCAGTCCGATTGCAAAGAAGAGGATAAAGCGTGAAAGAGCCGTGCCCCAAAACAGTATTGTGTAAATGTTTTCCGGATTCTTCAAAGTAAAAAAACCAAAGAGTTCATCAAAAAAACTGGCGCTTGCCTGGCTTTCGCTCATTAAAAAATCATCTTGGTACAACTCGGCATCGGTTTGTTGCAAAAGGGGAGCCAGATAGTACGTTTGGTCTTCGGTTTCGGTTTCGTAACCGGGAAACCAAAAAATCGATAATACAGAAAATAGTGCGCTGAGCGCGCATAGTTGCATGAGGAAAGCTGAAGATGGTTTTCTTTTGAATGTAATCATTTTGGTTCAGTATATCATCTCTTCTTTATTCAATACGAATAAAAAAACCCTCCCGGGTGGGGAGGGTTTTTACTTTATATTCTTTAGTGATAAAAGAATTAGGAATTGATTGAGTCAACGGTCACACAGTCAACAGCACCAGTGCCATCATAGTTATTTGAACCATCGCAATCGGCATCTGTCGCATCAATATCCGTGTTAACGGTGTCCATCGAAATGCCGAGCTCCCAACGGTTTTCATCGTTACCGCCATCAGAAGTATTGGTTTCTTTGGTGGTCGCATTACCGGTGTTTTCAAAGTTCGCGCTGAGCTCGTACACCTGTCCTGCTACTGCGGTATCGGGGTCTTGTGCAGCTGCATAAGTGTATACGAATCTTGTTTGATTATCCGGCTGATCACTTTTTGGATCATCGGGTAATGCCTGCATATAGTTAGCGCCAACAACGTCTGAATAAATTGTTGTTACTTCAGGGTAATCGGCGTTATCGCCAAAGCTTTGCTCAATAGCTGAGCGCATAGCCAAAAGGTCGTTCTGGCGGATTGAATCGCGGGCTTTCTGCTGAGCAGAGGTGTAAACCGCGGTAGCGCCGGTTGCGAGGATACCGATAATGGTGATCACAACGAGCAGCTCGATGAGGGTAAAACCCTTGATCGAAAGTTTTTTCATGTTAGTGTGAAAAAAAAGAAATATGTTGTTGAACACAAGCTTTTTCTGATTGTTCGCGATTTTTTATGTTTCTTGTTTCGCAAAGAATTTTTTTCTTCGTGTTCAAATATCAGTATACCTCAGGTTTTAAGAAAAAAGCAATACAAATTTTATAAGTTGTTACATAATATATAAAAATAGATTGATTCGTTAAGAATGTATTTTATCAATATCATAACAACTCCTGCTATCAATCATACAAGACTTTCCACAAAGCCTTTTAATCACCCTTATCCCTTTCTTCGCCAAAGCTACGCAGATCAGGCAGGAGAAAGCCACCGCATTGTATTTTGATGATAATTGGTATCACGTCGGCATTTAGTATTCACTGTTCATCAAAAAATGGGGCTTTCTACAAAACCCCATATGTCGCACAGTAAATCTGCAACAGATTATTCTGACTTTACCTCAGCAGTGATTTGCAGATGTTTTCCTTCAAAAAGATGGATATCGACTTTGTGCTCACCGATTGTCTTAATATGACCGCCATCGATCTTTATCTGCGATTTATCGATCTCGATTTTAAGTTGCTCTTTTACCGCTTCGGCAACATCAATCTCAGAAATACCACCGAATAACTTATTCCCGCTACTCACTTTCTTCGTAAAGCTTACGGTTTTGCCGTCGAGGTCTTTGGCTATTTTTTCGGCATTTTGCATAATCTCATCTTTTTTGGCTACTCGCTCGGCACGAACCTGCTCGGCTTGTTTTTGCTCGGCAGGTGTTGCTACTGTGGCGAGTCGATTAGGAATTAAAAAATTACGGGCGTAGCCAATCGCGACTTCTACTATATCGCCGCTAAAACCCAGGTGTTTAACGTCTTGTTTTAAAATAACGTTCATTATGTTGATGAAAGAGAAAAAAGTTGACCGCTGTTTTTCAAAAACCACGGAAAAAAATCAGAAGCCGCAACCTCCTCGCGGAACAAACGGTCTTTTTGAGTATACATCTCATATACATGCGAATAGCGATCTGCCAAGTTCACCATGTGGTTTACATCCACATTCTGAATCCTGTCATCGTACATCCACACATATTTTGGCGTGAACAAGAATATCCCCGGTACGTCATCGATGATGATATCTGTTAAACGCCTAAGATTATCGATACGCTTTTCTGTATTATGTGTTGAGCGAATCTCTTCGAGCAGAACACTTGCTTCTAGGTTCTTCCAGTTGGCGACATTGAATTTGTTCTCTTCGGCTTGCGAAAGATGAAAATACGGGTAAGCATCAAGATTATACCCCATGTCTTGCGCCATAAGGATAATCTCATAATTGCGGGTGCGTATCTTCTCGCGATACATCTCGGGGTCGACCGGGTCTAAGATCAGCTCTATTCCAAGCTCTTGCCATGTTTGCTCAAGGTCACTTGCAATCGAGGCGATGTAATCGAACGATTCGAGGTACGTCAAGGTGAGTTTTACATGTTCACCAGCATCATTCGTGCGGTACGATGAATCAATACCATCTGCCGCTTCGGTTTCGTCTTCTAAAATATCATCCGCCATTTCTTCAGACTCGATGAATTCTTCTTCATTATTATCTTGATCTTCAGGTTCGGCTGGCTGGTCGATGTTTTCTTCGGCATTCTCCTGTTCACCTTTATCCGCATTATTCTCGGCAACTGGGGTTTCTTCAGAAAGAGCCTCTTGTTGATCACGTTCTGGCTCGATATTATTGGTTTCTCCTGCCAGCTCGGCTTGCAATGCTGCCAACGCGTCGGCATTCGGTTCGTATACAACGGTTACCGATTCGCTATCAATTATTTCACTAGCACTGTTTAAAAATTCTACGTTGTACACATTTTCACCCTGCGACAACGTACCAAGGCTTGTTGATGCAAAGTACGAAAAGCGCCCGCTAGCGGCATTAAAAAGTTGCAGTCGGTATCCGTTAACGCGTACACCACTGGTTCCTTCCGGAAACGATCCCACTAAATAGAATTCATTCTGACCGGTTGCCTGACGCAAGGAGTCAAACGGTTCGTAGACATATTCCGCCTTTGCGAAAGAAGCTGGTGTTTCTGGCTCTGGTGCCGGCACTGGCTCTTCGGTGGGGGCTTGTTCGGGGGCTGGGAGCAGTTGCTCTTCGGTAATCGTTTCAGCAGGTTCTCGCTCGGTCTCATCTGAACCAGCTTCTTCTGGTGGTGGCTCAATGGGGTTTCGTTCAGCTCTTGTCAAATATCCCGCTTCGCGCATTAATTCTTCGGCGCGATCGAATGAAACATTTACAATGTCGTTTTGCGGCCAAAGCTCTACCAAAGGTGTATCGACCCGTTCGCCGGCATATTTTTCGGCGAGCTGATCGGTATTTACTGCGGCGCGCATCGCTTGGCGGATTTTTTTAGTGGTTAATGTTTCGGTTTTTAAATTGAAAAACACCGCCAAATAACGAGGGCCGATTACTTCTATTTCGTTAAATCGCTGATTAGACGGAATCTGCGCCGCTTCTCGTTTTTGAATCGGACGGATCACATCGAGCTTATTCACATTGCCCGCCAGTTTTTCGAAAGTCGGGTAGATATTGAATTGAATCGTTTCGATTTTGGGTTGTTCGAGAAAGTAATCAGGGAATGCAGCCAGGCGCACTTGTGTGGTGTCGCCATCGCGTAATACTCCTTCAAAGCGATATGGGCCATTGCCAACTGGTTGTTGGTTAAACTGATGATTGATCAGTTCGGCAACCGGCACGTTCCCTAAAATGTGACGAGGGAGAAGACCTAATGTAAAATTGGTAAAGAATGTTTTGCGTTTTTCCGGAATCGTAAACCGAACGGTGCGGTCGTCGATCCGTTCGACCGATACATCTTGAAAGGCTTGTTTTAGTAATTGCCCCTGAAAGTCGGGGTGCTGAATCACATCACGATAGGTAAAGACCACATCGTCGGCGGTGAGTGGTTGCCCGTCGTGCCAGAGCAAATCGTTTTTAAGTGTAAACTCGTACACACGTTTATCGGGCGAGAGGGTGTGGGTGGCGAGAAAATCTTCGATCGTACCGGTTTTGGCATCATATTCCATCAACCCGGTAAATATCAGTTCGGTGACATCGGTTTCGAGTCCATCGGCAAAAAGTGGATTAAAATGATAATCGGGTGAGATCGCCCCCACCATGCCTTCGGTGAACTCGCCACCAACTGCCGGTTGCAGTTCGGTGTTTTCGAGGTAGAATGCCCGAATCAAGCCACTCCCCGATAAAAACAAGATAATCGTGAACAGGCTGATCAGTATTTTTTCAAGCCGAGAAAAGGCCTTATAAAATGCCATGGGTTATACGCTTGGTAAAAAACCGATTACAAAGGCGTTTGCACAAAACAACACCGCCAGTAAAATCGTTACCCGGTGTAGTAAAAGCTCTGCACCGCGTCGTTCGGCATGAAAACCACCACCTCCGCCACCAGCCAGGCTCCCAAGCCCGGTGCCGCGGTTTTGTAATAATATAACCAGAGCCAGTAAAATCGAGATCACTACTTGCAGAATCATCAATGCATTTTCCATTCAGTTTAAAAAAGAGCAGGTAAGATTATTCAGATTTCTCGTTGAAAAGGCAAGCTTTAATGCCGATTCCGATTTCAAAAGAATACGATCGGTGCCCTCTTTTTTGAAAGGGGGCTGGTGGGGATTTAAATCTAAAATACTCTTTTGATAGTTTTTTAATCTACGCTACTTCGGCAATAAATCATTCCTCTGGTAGATCTCTATAAAAGTCGATTCGGCGAATGGGGGAGTATAATCATTAATAACTGCTGAATACGCTTTTCGAGGTATGCCAATCTCACTAAGAAATAAACGCGATATCTCCTGATTATCAATCATGTTTGGTTTTACAATGCCAAGCGTGCACACAACTGCATTCGCAAAAGCTTTATGATGCCAAATATTGTTTTCGCAATCGAAACCGGTTGGCAGATCGATGCAGAATTTCGGCGTATCGAATTTAGCGATCTCATCTATTATTGCCAATATATTACCCCTTGGAGCGCCGTTCGAACCGGAACCGAGCAGGGCATCTACGATCAGGGAAGATTTATGCGAGATATTGTGTTTCATCTGAAGATCATACTGTTTGATAATTTGTAATTGCTTGTGGTGGATTTTTTCAAGTGGGCTGCACAAAACGACTTCGACATCATATCCGCAATCGAATAAGTGGCGTGCACAAACCAAGCCATCGCCGCCGTTGTTGCCCGGCCCGATGCATAGCGAAATAAGACCTTTCGGCTCAAGCTCTTTAATAATGCACTCGGTTGCTGAGCGCCCGGCATTTTCCATCAGAATATTCTCCGGTATGCCAAAATGCTCAATCGCAATTCGCTCGAGCATACGCATCTGGTCGATTGTCCCTTGCGGGTAAGAAGTCATGCTCTCGCTTAGCGGGTTACTTTTGCCAAGGCTTCGGTAATTGCCTCGTTGCGGGCGGTTTGGCGCGGGCGAGCCGCAGCTTTATTGTTTTTCAATCGTTGAATTTTCGAAGGTTGACGACGCTTGATGCGGTGGCAGCCATGCTGATGGCTTGAAGAGCGATTACTCATGATCGATGCAAAAGATAAGCTTATGCATTATCCACAAAACACTGGTGCGTGGCAATATCTTTTTACATCTGTCGATACTGATTCCTGCTCGACTCGCGCAACTAAATGCTAAGTTTCAACTTTAAAAAATTTTAGAAATACTACATTAAGGCGTAAGTTACCGCCTAAATGTAGTATTCTTCCGAGTCGAATTGTCTTTTAAGGGAGAGATGTTTTACCAAAACGTCTCCAGAATTAAGAGAGAATTATCGCATCGCACCAAACAAAAGAAACCGGCTGCAAGCCGGTTTCAGCTCAAGGTATTTCTCGTCTTGTTTGTAAGATTGTCGCTTGCGCCTCATAATTCATCATTCGACATTCGTAATTCTCAGGATTGTGATTGAAAGAGCTTGCATCTTCATTATCAACGATTAAGAATACAGCTATGAAAAAACAGGTCTGGGTTTCGGTCCACGATTACACCTCGGCGAAAATCTGCATAAATGCCGGGGTTGATTCACTACTTGTTGGCGATTCGCTCGGTAATACCGTGTATGGTTTTGCATCGCCAAAGCAGGTTACTATGGAGATGATGCTCGCACACGCCGAAGCGGTACAACGGGCGGTAGATGGTGCTGTTCCAATGGTTGTAGATATGCCGTATGGGTCGTATAAAAACCCGATTGAAGCGGTTTGCAATGCTGAGCGGTTTGCCGGAGTAGGTATCCAAACGCTTAAGATGGAAGGTGGTGTTGAGATTCTGCCACAGATCGACTTGTTGATCGAGAAAGGGTTTGACGTCGTCGGACATTTGGGTTTTTTGCCACAAACCGCTGAACGGTTTATCGCGGTTAAGACGAATACGGCAGAGGCTGAAAAACTTGTCGATGATTTTGCCGAGCTGACAAAACATAAGCTAAAGGCAATCGTGTTCGAATGCATCGAGAAAAGGCTTGTCGATTCATTGGTTAGCAAAACGAATATCCCGATCATCGGCATTGGGGCGGGGGATTCTGTTGACGGCCAAGTTCTTGTCTATAACGATATCATCGGTCGAACCGATCCGAATTTTAACCCTGTTTTCTTGCGCCGCTTTGGCAATAGTTTTATGAGTGAAGAAACGGCAATCGCGGGTTATGTAAAGGCAGTGCGATTTGGAGATTTCCCGATACGGGCACAGGGGTACCACTGATCGTGAAGCATATTTATGCAAAGGAGTTTATGGAATTTGAGTAAAAAAAATTCACCGCTGCGATGAGCAGCGGTGAATTTAATATGTTTTTTTACGGTTTTTTATTCGCCCGCGTCGTTGAATATTTGGACGACGAATTGAACGAGCACCCAAGAGATAAGGATGACTACAATACCTATTAATGCGTAAATGATAGTCGATTTGGCACTGCTGACCTGTTCTTCGTTTCCGGCTGAAGTTAGCAGTAAGAAACCCGCCCAGATTACGATTGCAACAGCGATAATACCAAGGAAAGTAAGCACATAGTTGATAATATCGATGATTGCCTGTCGAAGATTAAAATCATCACGTTGCTCTACACCTTCTGGTGCACTGATTTCGAGACAGAATGGGTCTTCGTCGGTATTACAGTCTTCAGCTGATGCCGGTTGAGCAAAGCCAAGTGCCATAACAGAGCCGAGCACTGCCATTACCAAAAAGGTGGATACCGCGTCGAATATCGACAAGTTACGTGCGGAAGTTTTCATGTTTGTGTTAAAAAAAGGAAATTTGTTTTTTAAACTTTATTTTATTCTAGCTGAAATTTGTTTTTTTAGCAAGCTTTTTGTATTAAAACCAGTTAGGGAATCAATCGATTCGGCGTATTAATAAGGGATTGATACTGTGTGCAAGCTGTTTTTGTTGTGGCTTACGAATTGGTCAATTTTAGATGGCTGTAGCTAGCGCGCATTATAAATCTTAGCGATTTCATCAGCTTTTAATGCATGGTTATAATAGCGAACTTCATCGAGAATACCGTCTAATTCATCGGATACGGCTGTGCCCGAGCAGCTTCTTGCGGCGCCGATTGCCGTTGGGCATGAAGAATCTAGAGCATTGCCGCTCTGCGCGGTTATTGCTCCGCCATCATCATCAACGAGCACTCCATCTTTATAGAACGATACTTTATCATCGCGGTCGAACACAACCGCAACATGATGCCATTCGTCGTCACCATAGCCAGTGGTTGAGCCGCAATAAATATTCCAAGTGCCAGCATTTATTCCATAGCACAGCTTATCCTCAGTAACTCGCACTTGCATACCATTATTTTCTGTGCCCGACCCGCGATTGCTATAAATACTATGACTATGCGTACCGGCATCATTTATCTTAATCCAAGCAGCTACAGTGCCATCGCCGGTACCGAGTTTTAGTTCGGGTTCTTTGTATACCTGAATGTGCGAGTCGTTGTTAAACTCTAGTGCCTGATTCACCATGCCGGTTACCAAGTCTTCACTCCCTAGCGCATCCTCGGCGTCACCATCGTTTTTGCCGAGTCGGTCTCTAATCTCAAAGGCAGCATCGTCCCAGTCTATTTCAGATGAATTGAACGACCAATGTCCTACCAAATTATCTACATTGGTTTCATCGATTAAAGGGGTAGCTACAATCGCTTTACTATATAATGCTTCGATCTCATTCTGCCCCAAGATTCGGTCGTAGATCCGCACATCATCTATTGCCCCGATGAACCGATCGTTGTTTTCCCAGCTTGATCCGATCACCAATTCTTGATCGGGAACATATATATCTGACACGGTTACGGTATCGCTTTGCAAAACGCCGTTGATAAAGATTTTTACCCCATCTTCGACGCCCGTTTCAATAGTGCCGGCAACGTGCGTCCATTCATTAATCGGTATGGTGGTGTCAGACGCGGCATTCTCACCATCAAGATCGGCTTCAATCACTCTTAAACGAAGCCTGTTTTCATAGGTGCCCGATGGTAATATTTTGAGTGACCAAGCATCCCACGGATCCCCATTTGTTTTTAAACGTAAAATGGTAAAGTCGTCACCATCATTGCTCGACAATTCTTCAGGTCGAATCCAAACCGAAAACGAAAGTGGACCCGTGTGAAAAGCAGTATCGTAATCAGTCCGAATGTGGTCGTCGCCGGTGCTTCCACTAAACCAAGCAGCTTGCCCGTAAACGCCTTTCACAAAATTTTCGTCTTGATTCATATTATATTGCCGAGCATGATTCTCCCCGGCTGAGTCCCGAATCTCGTTGAGAGAATCCGAGAAGTCGATCATATTCCCGTCAAAGGTCCAATGAGCGATCAGTCCTTCATCAATTTTCGGTGTGGTGTTGACTTTTACTTTGCCGCTTTGTGCCAATAGTAATATCTGATCATCACTTAACACACTGGTATATAATTTTACTTCATCGAGCGAACCGTAAAAATAACCACCGGTCACTCGTCCGAACTCAACATCATTCGCTATTACACCGGTACTGTCGGTAATCACCACGAACTGCCAACCGTTTTCACCGTTTATGGTGGTGATATTAGGCGATGTAAAGCCTTCGGTTGTAACATTGCCGCTGCCATCGAGGCTTATCCTCGTGGTTGCGTTCAACGTTATTATACCACGATCGTTTTCAATCGGCTTCATCCAAAAAGAGATTGTATTTATCGTCTGCCCAATATCATTGGCATCTAGATACGCCTCGTAGACATCAGCCGCCTCTTCCGCCGAAAAAACGAGTAGGCCTGCTGCTCCCTCGTGCCCTGTGCCGTCGAAGCTGACTTGGCTCGATTTTACACCGCCGGTGGTAGTTGTTGTAAACCCACTCTGTAACGATCGACCAAAATCTGTAGGACTGAAATAATCAACCAGATTGGTTATTCCATTCGTCCAACTGATATTGCTCGGCGCACTACTCCCCTCATTACGCCATGCGGCCGTACCGATGATTAATAGTTCGCCATCGGCGATGCTTGGCGTTGAACCGGTTGGCATTGGTGAGATCGGATCCCCCTGGTCTTGATCGGTATTACTCGCCGTTGCGGCTTCGAAATTCCAATCGACCGCGGTGCCCGCATTAAATTCTTGGCCAAGTATGGCAATATCGTTTGCGGTCCCGTTATCTACCGATACGGTCGCACTTTCATTAACACCGGCAACTTTGCTCCAAACCACTAAAGTACGTCGTTGCCAGCTGCTCGAGATAAGAGCATTATGGGCAATGCGTTTTGTCCAGCCGCTGCCGGTTATCGTAAAGTCTGCGGCATCTACCCCGTCGCGTGCGGTGGCTTGCACTATTAACAAATTACCTGCTGTCGGTGCGGTATCGAAGGTGATGCTGGCGGGGTTGTCTTCGTCGGATTTGGTTTGGACCCGACTAAAACTGATCGACCCTAAACCGCTGTGTTGATTTTCGAGGTACACCGCTTGACCGACAATCCCCGGCACCGGGTAAAACCCTTCGCTGCCAATGGCATCGTTTCCATTTGTCGATAAGTCAACCGCCGAGATTACCCTATTACCGGCATTTGGGTTGCAATCGGGTGAACCGCACTTAATAAATTCTAAGTTTGCATTTGTGTAATCATGATACACCATTACCGGATAATTCTCGGAGTCGAGTATCATCTTGATGTATGGCCCTACGTCATCATCGCTATCGAGGGTTCGTTGAACGATATTATTCGGATTACAAGCCGTGTCGTTGCACTTGATGAACGAAAGGTCTTCTGATTCATCGTAATAAGCGATAATCGGGTTGCCATCATTACCGATGGCAATATCCATATATCCGTGAACGGTGCTGATCGTATCATCGAGGGTTTCGAAGCTTGCACTTGCCGGCGTGCAACTGGCATCGCCGCACTTAATAAAGCCAAGATCAGATGTCAGACCTATGTGGTGTGCAATCACCGGGTAGCCATCGTTGCCGATTGCAATCGAACTCTCCCAGCCCGAATCAACTCCGGTAAGCAATAAACGCGATGTTGCACTTGCCGGCGTGCAACTGGCATCGCCGCACTTAATAAGTCGTAAGTCACCGTTGCTGCCTCCGGTGTGATAGGTGATTACCGGGTATCCGTCGGCTCCAATCGCCATTGCCGTATGAACGTAGGCAAGACCGTTAAAAATATTTGTTGAATCGATTGTATTAAAAGTTGCCGAAGCGGGTGTGCAACTGGCATCGCCACATTTTACGAACTTTAGGTCAGCATCTGTTTCATCGAAATATGCAATCACCGGGTAGCCATCATTACCGATTTCCATATGCAGATACCCTCCGGTTACATTGGTTGTATCTACTATAGTAATAGTATTGGTGGCAGTATCACAGGTGGCATCACCACATTTTAATACCATCAGTTCATCATCGCCGGTTCGGCTTTGGTAGGCTATAACCGGGTACCCGTCATTCCCGATCCGCACATGAGAATAGTATCCCTTCGAACCATCCGAATGAAGGGTTCGGCTTACATATGTCGAGCATTCTTTGTCATTGCATTTAATGAATTCCAAATCATTATTGCTATCGTCCATGTAGGTAATAACCGGAAACCCGTCGACACCCAAGGCGATATCGGCATCTCGCCCGATATCGCTCGATGAGTTGCCGAGTTGTTTTTTTATCGTATCAGATACCATTGTCCAAGTGGTGTCGGGTCCGTCCAGGCTCCAGTAGCCTGCCAGATCATCAATCTCACCAATCCATGATTCATGAAAACTATGCAAGTCACCGCGGGTGGTGTTTTGTAGATCGATTACATCTTGGCTGGTGAGAACACTATCGTAGACCCGCACGTCATCGATCATTCCTTTAAAATACTTACTGCCATATCGCCCGATCTCAAAATCACTCGCGGTTATACCGGTGGCATCGGTGATCACCACATGGTGCCACATTGTATCGATCAGCTTGGCATCGATGTAGACAGTTGGGCTAGAAAAGCCACTGCTCGTGATCTGCCCTAAAATATTCATTTCAATACCGGCAGAGCCGCTGAGATTAATCAAGCCGACGTTGGTGCTATCGAGCGGGCGGATCCAAAAGGAGAGCGATCGAACCGTTGCCCCCAGGTCGCCGACATCGATGTAATCGTTAATGCCATCAAACCCCAGTGCCTGCCCCGAAGGTCCGGCATAAAAATCAACAGTATTTATCGTGGGTGCGGTATAGCTCAGTATAACTTTTCCGTTTCCGCCTTCGCCGCCACCGTCGTCAGATCCACCCCCACCCCCACCGACGATTCCACCGTCGCCACCAGTCTCGTTGTTGTCACCTCCTCCACCTCCACCTCCTCCATTGGCGTTATCAAAACCATCTTCACCTTCTGTTATATTGCCTCCGCTACCACCGGCTCCACCGCTGCCATTGTCTCCATTCCCTCCGTCTCCGCCGACACCACTTACGGCAACGGCATCTGCGCCATTTAAACCGGCGCCGTTGGGTCCGGCGTCGTATCGTATGGTGCCGATCGAATTCGCCACTTCACCGCCGTCAGATCCGCTATCTGAAAAACCTTCTTCACCGCCATCGGCAAGTACATTAAATGTTACGCTGCCGTCGGTAATCACAATATCATCTATCCATCCCGAATCGTTGCCAACACTTGTGTTTGAATCCTTGGCGTACACCCATCGAAAGCTTCTGCTTCCGCTGCTTACCGCAGTGGTTACTTGCGCCCAACGTGTGTTCCCCGAAATCCTGCGATCATAACCACTCGCCGAGGTGCAGCTGTCGTTATCAACACAAAAGAGTAAATAGTCATATCCTTCTTCAGAATCGACTTTCCATTGAAACGTAATAGTTCCGCTGTTACTGAAACTATAATCGAGATCAAGCCACGACGCTTGGTCGTGGCTAATCGCACCGGCCTTTGCCGAAGCTTCACCGCTGTTGTATTGGCTTAGCGATCTCCCCCAGGCTACTTCACCACCACTGGTAAGTGGTGCTGGCGGAAATGCAACCCCTTCGAATCCTTCGGTGGTCACATTACCACTGTTAATAAATACCCCACTATCGCCGCCGGGTTCACCATCAGTAGAATCTGAGGTGCCTGCGCCACTTCCACCACCTCCGACGACAACATCGTAGGTGGTTCCGCCACTTACGCTCAGGGTCGATTCGGCGTACGCACCACCTCCGCCTCCGCCACCACCCGATCGATCGCCACCTCCGCCACCACCACCCCATGTTTGCACGGTCATGCTTGTTACCCCGCTTGGCAGCGTGTGGCTGTGTAATCCTGCAGTTGTATATGTTTCGGTCACCGATCCACCACTTATATAATTAGTGGCAGCTCCATCATTTCCACTTCCCGAAATGTCGTTTATCGTTGTGCCCGAACTATCGGCTTCGTCAAAACTCCAATGTCCTATTGTTCCACTAGTGCTCTGCGATGGGGAATCGATAATATAATCGGCACTCGCAAGTGGTGCGAGGAGGGCGATTGTGGCGAGGAGGGAGAGGAGTTTGGTTTTCATTTTAGGTTATAACATGGGTTTCGTTTTTTTTAGATTCGCTTTAAGGTTTTGTATACAGATTTAAGATTTAAGATTTATGATATATGATTTAAGACTTATTGATTTAGGAAGCTCTTTGATTTGGTGATAAGACCTTGGAGCAGTTTGTGGGTGGTGTCTGCCTGTAGCATTAAAGCTTCGATTTGAATTTGTTTGAGATATCCGACATCGCGTGCGATATAGAGCTGATTTTTTAATTCGGTGAGTGATCCTTGTGCCATATAATAGAATTGGATTTTTTCTTTGTATCCTTTTCGTCCAAAGCCTTCTGCAATGTTCGAGGTTACCGAGGTGGATGATCTTCTCATTTGGTCTACCAAGGAGTACCGTTCTTCTTTTGGGAACTCCTTGGTTTTGCAGTAGATTTCAACTACCAGCTTATGACCTTCTTGCCATACGATGAGGTCGGTGAATGCCGTTATTTTCACTTTTTTTTCGCTCATTCTTAAGTTTGATTACTTTGTGCGTGTTTATTCTTAAATCATAAATCTTAAATCCATATTCCCCTGTGTTTCGCTATGATAACAGATTACTCATCAATAAACTCGAGCAACCGCGAAAGCCCCTCTTCGTCGATGCATGTCTCACCCACACAGAGCTCGGTGGCTTTTTCGTTGGTCTCAAGCATTACGAATACGCTGATCATCGCTTCGCCTTCGCCATCGAAGTTATCGAGCGCAATACCGATGATGGTTTCTGAATCGGCATTTGCTTTTACCCCCAAGCCGGTTTCGGGCGAAACGGCGATGCGGTCGCCAATGGCAATCGCGCCGTTATCGGCGGTTACTTTAAGTGGCACACGTCCGCTTAGAGCCACCGGTACTTCTTTTGCGTCGCCGTAATCGCTATTGCCAAAGTTACCGAGTAACAAGCCCGGTTCGGTCGAAACAATACCGAGTATGGCAGAAGCACCATTCTTTGCCGGATCGTACTTGGTAACGAATTCCGGATTATTGACATCGACCATTACAATATCTCCTGCGTGGATTTCTTCATCGTATGTCGGATACATCTCGGCGACGTCCATACCGGCTACACTGCCGCTTTCGGCATAGATGGTTCCGGGGGTTCGTGCGCTGTCATCGCAGTTATTGCCGCCGTTATCGACACAAAGTGAGCCGTTATCTATGTTTACCCCCGGGTCTGTAATACCACCGCTGCCATCGGCTTTGGCATACATGGTAAGAATCGGGTTTCCGTCGATTTGCGCCGAGTAGCTTTGTATCGTGCCACTGTTGGCAAACGAAGTTACTGGTAGGTCGACCCAGTTCACCACGCCCGCATCTTGCTCAAAGCGCATAGAGCCAACCTCCAGGCTACCAATGCTCACTGTGCCGTCGCCGTCAATGTTCATACGGGTGATGCCGTTCGTTTCAAAGCCAAGGTCGTAGTTATCGTTGTTTCCGAGTACCCTGTTTGCTCCCGCGGTGTCACCGCCGTTATTAAACTCATCAAGCAAGAGCTCTGATGTTGTATAACAATTGCCGCCGTTTTCGTCACAATAATGATTTGCGCCCACGTAACCTTCTACATCGAGTGTTAACCCGCTACTTATTGTGCTGGTCGCAATACCTACCGACGAGCTACCCGCGTTGCCGAGTATTACTTCGCTTCCGCCAAGGTATGAACCCGAAAGGTCTGCAACAAAGATTTCGGTATCCATCATGCCGCCGCTTTCGTCGTATATTTCAAATGCATTTGAGCTTCCGATGTATGCGGCGATATCACCACCCTCTGAATCGCGAATAGCCCCTCCGCCGGTCATCAGGATCTCTCCCGATGCCACATCAATGTTCCCGCTTGTCATGGTCAGGTTATCATCGATCAATACAAAGGCGCCTCCCGAATCGCCGCCGGTGAGGTAAATACCAGGTTCACCATCGATTCCGGTTGAATCGTAGAACATACCGGCGTTATCTGAAGATGTAAAACTATAGGTGGTATTCGAAGAATCGCCATGCGGTGCATAGTTAGGATAAGTGATTCCGCCTCCACCTACCTGGGCATCGACATACGCTTTACTCGCCGCCGCTGTATCGCCACTTGGCGTTGCCGGCAAGCCGATCAGTTCGTTGCCGTTAGTATTGATATCAACACTAAGATCAAACTCGGTTGCGTTTAGGTTTGCCAATTCGGTGCGGTCGACCACAAACGAAATGGGGTCGCCAGCTCCCCAGGTGCCAAGCACCAATCCGGCACTATCGTAGCTTTCGAGCACTGTCCAGCCGGTATTGGTATCGGGTTCAAGGCGAATATAGAGTTCATCATCACTATCGCCATAATGGTTATTGTCTAAAAAGGAAACACTTCCTTTGGCTGTTCCTCCTGGGAAAAATTCCATTAAGCCACTTCCACTTCCGCCGGCATCGTTTTGCTGGATGGTTCCGTTTGCGCCTATTAAAATATCGCCATTGGTGCTGATGTTCTGGCTACCAAAATCCGGATCGATCTTGGTACCTGCGATCGCCGCAGAGCCGCTGATATCATTGTTGGTGATAGTTCCGTCAAAAATATTATCACTATCGATCACTCCACTGTCTATTACCCAACTCGCGCCACTACCACTTACTGTAACCTCACCCTTGTCGCCATCCGCTACACCGCTGCCGCCCACTTGCAAATCGACATACCCCTTCGTCGCTACCGTATCATCGCTATCGGTTCCTTCGGTTTCGGCAGATACTATCTTCCCGCTTGTTTTTACTTCTACCACGTTAGTGTCGCCGAGTACCACCTGGTTATCTTTGGTGGGTTGGGCATTAGAACCAAGTACGGTTACATTGGCGAAGCTGTTAGCATTAATGGTGATTGTTGCCGTATTATCGGCAGTAATGTCACCTGTGTTATGAATGAACTCAAGGGTATTCGCATCTACTATTTCGAATGCGCGAATGGCACCTTCGGTAATTCCTATATTGCTATTGGTCACTTTTAGGGCTATTCGGTCACCCGCGCTGCCTAAGCCATGACCGGGTACTGTAATGGTTTCTGCCACAGGGTCGGCACCGGTTACCGCCTGACTGGCTCCATCTGCCCAAACATTATAAGCATTATGACCAATTACGGTTACATCGTCTTCATTATTGTAATCACTTGCATTACTCCCAATTCCTATTACCCCGATGCCAGTGTTGTACTGACCCGAACTTTGCCCAATGAATACAGCATCTTCGCCATTGTTATATGTGGCAGTGTATGAACCAACAGCAACAGCATCGTCACCATTGTTTTTCAATCCCGCTTCAACTCCCATGATGGTGCTCCTTTCACCGGAGTTGTATTGTGCAGCAAGATATCCTATTGCAGCTACCGCATTCCCCGAGCTATTTGCTCCTGCGCCGGTACCGAGAAATGTTGCACGTTGTCCGCTGTTGTTTTCTGCGGCACCCGAGCCAACAGCAACAGTATGAATACCGGTATTACTATGACCCGCTCGGCGCCCAACCAGTACCAAACGGTTTTCGGTAGTAGCATTGGTACCAGCATCAATACCTACAAGTGTATTGAATTGCCCTTCTTCTCCGGCTGTGTTTGTCATACTTTGCCCGCCGTTACCAAACACCAAACTGCCGCTTAAGCCGGGGTTATGAAGCATGGTTGTGCCTTGTACTTCAACTTCACCATTGCTTTGTATCGAAAACACGTCACCCGAACCATTCGATGACACCTGAAAGTAATCCGCACTTTGCGAAGCCGCTCCTCTTACCCGCAGGGCAGTA
Source organism: uncultured Candidatus Peribacteria bacterium (assembly GCA_964584385.1). Lineage (GTDB taxonomy): Bacteria > Patescibacteriota > Gracilibacteria > CAIRYL01 > CAZOZW01. Next base: position 478 of record CAZOZW010000014.1, on the reverse strand, counting down.
TTGCCACCTACGGTGTTGATAATATCGGTTCCTACCGAGTAGTCATCAGCAAACGCCGGTGTACTACCAGTGGTCGATCGGTTTCCCATAATGCGTACCGGGTGGTAGGCATAAATATCCATCGCTTTGCCATGCGCATTTTGAACCGCGTTATACTGGTCGCCGAACTGCCAACGGGCGGCTTCGCCGCTGCTAAAGTTATTCATCCCAAAAACCCGCGGGGTGGCTTCGGTTGAGCCATCGGTGCTCATTTGCAGGTCGCCACCGTTCACTTGAACATTACCATTGCTTGCTATGCTCAATCTTGTTGAACCGTCGGTTTCAAAACCAAGGTCATACCCATCATTATTCCCCAGGGTTCTGTCGCCCCCGGCAGTATCGCCCCCGGCGGCAAAGTCGCCAATACCGCTGCCACCTACCTGTGCATCGACATACGCCTTCACCGCCGCACTCGTCGGCAGAGTATCATCATCATTGT
>CAZOZW010000013.1:38579-38949 GCA_964584385.1 uncultured Candidatus Peribacteria bacterium | reverse complement strand
TGGAGTTGAATATGTGGATTTATGGCGGAAATTGACATATGTCAACAGTGCCTAGGTGCAAAACTAACGCGATATTTTCCCCCTGCCTGCCCTGCGTAGCCTTGGCGAAGAAGGGATAAGGGGGATTGAGGGGGTTTTTCTCCCAGAGTCAGCCACCTCTTGTGACCATAAAGAGATTAAGGGTGTCCGCTGTTCAAATACACAAATAGCTTTTCTGATTTTTTCCAATGCTCATCTAGATCGATCCACAATCGCCTTCTGAACAAGATATATTGCAGACACCCAAGCTAGTAAGCAATTAGCTAAGACGCTATTACTCCTAAAAATCAAATTCGCAACAGCCACAATCCGCTCCCTTCGCAAGGGAATA
>CAZOZW010000013.1:9406-38569 GCA_964584385.1 uncultured Candidatus Peribacteria bacterium | reverse complement strand
AATGTTGACGCATTGCATGTTCTCGATTACGCTAATTTTTGTCTCCTGAGCTGCTCAGAGAGACAAACCCTCCACATAAGTTGGAGATTGTAAACAACCAAAAAGGAGAATCAAGATGAAAATCTTTGATCCGACCTTGATCCGCGCTGGGCCTACCGGACCATAAACCCATCGCACTATAACCGGAGAGAGGTAAACACCTCTCTCCACCATCTTTAAAGTTGCGCAAATCATCAGCTGATGTCTTGTCTCGAAAAACCTGCGACCAGACTCCTCGTTTGACTCGAGCAAACCTGAGCGACTCCATTGTTCATCGAAGGAGACATTAATGCGATAACGAACGCCTTAATGTCTCCTTTTCTTGGTTATGCGACAAGCTCACAATCAATAATGTATTTTTAAAACCGTTTGAAGAAATAAGTCAATCAATCGGGATGAGTGCTTTTAAAAGCCAAATATTGCCCAAATTGAATTTGCGTTTTTTACAAAAAGAGAGAAAAATCAACCATAGAAATGAAAAGCTCCGAATAACGAGTTTTCTTTTATATGTTATTACAGACCCATGAAAAAGCTCTTGCTGCTCTCTGCCCTTACCGTAACCACGCTTAGTGGCTGCTTCTTTTTAAAGCAAGATGCTTATGTTCCGCCCGATGTCATCCCCGGTAACGAGAACCCAAATGGCAACACCGAGATCGCCGGTGGAATGAACAACGAACCATCAACCACCGATGATTCTAGCAACGAAATAAATACGACCGATGAGAATACGATTGTTGCCACTACATCCGACACAGCGCAAATCACCTTTGCCGATGGAAGCACCTCGATTTTGGTCGAACCCGAAGCGATCGAGATCGACGAAGAAGCCTCTGAAGAAAATGATCGATCGATCAACGAAACTGAGAATGTGAACTTAGAATCGGAGCAACCGAGTACCGAACCGACTATAATTACTGAAACCGAAGATACAGTCGTAACCGAAAAGATTATAATGGCGAATTATGGCGTTTTCTCGTCGGATAAATTTGTGCGCCATTTCGGCGAAAATCCGATTGTAGTTTTGATGTATGAAGAGAATTGCGAAGCCTGCGACAAAATGGATGAAGAAATGCAAAGTCGCCTGCTCTCGCTCCCCAAAGATATGATCGTGATGTACACTCCCTCGCCACTGGGAACAGAAGAACGCAAAGAACTTGAGATCACCCAAGATGCAAAAATCGTTTATTTTGATGCCAAAGGTCGACTCGTTGCCGAAAGCAATGATCTGAGCACTGTTGCGCTCTTTACGATGCTCGAAGGGCAGAGCTAAAAAATGTTCTGTCGCCGGAGCGGGGATAACGCTACTAAAACCATTTCGGTCGATCGGCACAATTTGCTTGCTGAAAAAAGCAGACTCACGGCTGCAACCTGTTTAGTGCAGCTTTATTGGCGGCCGTGAATCACCCACGCGGCAAAAACTACGAATCACTACAAGAATCATGTGGAGCAGAGAGTCGGTTATAACCGGGAAATACTCTCTATAAAATCTCTCATATCTTCGTGTCGAATACAGACACCCCGACTCCGGCGGAATGCTCAAAATTACCAATTATAAACGATAAACTTAAACAACCGCAAATTCCGGCTCTTTCGCTTGATGATTTTTTTGCGGCGCAATGCCCAATAAGTCGCGAGCATATTGAATAAGCTCGGGGTTGTATTCTCCATTCGCAAGCAAAGGCTTTTCGGGGTGCGATTGCGTCGTGATCACCTTTTTATCGGGGTGAGCATACTCGATCACATCAGGAATCGTTAATCGATGATCGACCTCGGCGGCATGGGCAAGCACAATCGCCTCTTGTGGCAGGTCGGTTATAAACGAGCGATGCGAACGAAAAATTGGGATCACCAACTCTTCGTTGATCTTCAACTCGTGGTTGCCCTGCAAATATTCACTTGCCTCGGCGAGTCTCCCACCAAGCGCCACGGCAAAAATTTGGTGCCCGAAGCAAATTCCTAAAAACGGTGATGGATGCTCGGAATGATAATATGACCTCAAAAATTCGATCTGGCGCTTGATCCAAGAGCAATCGCTGCGCTCAGCATCGGTTGAGTTGAACGGCGAACCGGTCGAGATGATCAAATCCCATTTCTCTGGTAAAAGGCGGTTTAACTCCAAATCGGTTGCTTTTTCGGTTTCGATGCGAACGATCTCCGTCTCAGTTTGAAAGAGCAAATCGTTAAAGTTTTGATATCGCTCGGCAACGACTTGGCGATACTCATGCCCCGTCATACCGGTGATCGGCAAATAGTCGGCATGTTCGGGATGATAATTATCGAGCAGTAAGATACGCGGTGCTGTATGATTGGTTTCTGACATGGTTCTCATTATAGAAAAATAACCTCTCCTTATTTTGGCGGAAAGGCTGCCGATTTGTCGCAAAAAATTCAACTAGGCAAGCTCGTTCCGCGCATTAGCGCAGAGCATACACATGCAAGCCATTGAAGTTTGAAGCGATTTGTTCATTTCGGTTGTATAATACTAAATTAATTACAGCTTGTCAAAGTTTTTCCGTTGCCCAACTGTAACTCAATACGGCAAAATGCCGTGGCAACTTTTTTTACGAATCATGCTCGAAACCGTATACGAATACCGCTGGAAAGACGACCAATCGCCTTATTTTCGAGTGATTCAAAACGGGGTTCTAACCGAACGCCCGGTCTATTTTGGGCGCAATATCTCGGTTGAGGTCGGCGGCAATATTCAATGTGCCGGGTATGAAAAAGATGGTGTTTGGAATAACTGTGCCACCGGTGGCGCCCACGGCGTTCGTAAATGTGAAGAATGTAAAAAGCGTGAAGGCATGCCCGTTGCCCAATATTGCGACGGCTTTAATACCGATATGTTCTCGGGCGAAGAGCTCGAAAAACTCAGCTGCCCGCATTACGTCTATTTGGCGTTTTTCGATAGCGGCTTGATCAAGGTCGGGGTTTCGTCGAGCGAACGAGGTTACTTACGACAGATCGAACAAGGCAGCCATTATACGATGATCGTCGCCGAAGGCATGTGGGGCGTACCGGCACGGCAGTTCGAAACCATTTTACGTAAGGCCGGTATTATCGATAAAATTCAAAGCTCACAAAAGAAAGATGCTCTTTTAGGAACAATCGACAAAAAGGCCGCTCAAAAAGAGATGGAGGAATTGCTCGCCAAATATTTACCGGCGGTGCTCGCCCAGCGCCCCGACTTTGAGCAATACCTCAAAAAACCCGCCGAGGTTTTTGAATGGAGCGAGAAGTATCATTTACAAGAAGCGAAAAAAAGCGATAAACCGATTCACAGCACCGACTTAGGATTAGGCGAATCGGTCAGTGGTACATTGCTCAGTGCCAAAGGCAGCTTTTTAGTACTCGAAACCGACGCCGAACGCGTAATTCTAGATGCCAAAAAGCTCAAAGGCTACCGCGTAGATTTTTCTGCCAAAGCCCTGGGGCTACAAAAAGAACAGGCATTTCAGGGGGCATTATTTTAGAAAAGCCTGATAGACGATAAAACAAACCACCATCTCACTTCTGGTGTGCTCAATGTACATTCACGCAGATTATGGTGAACCTAACAAGGTATTTCGAAATGTACCGGCGTTTATTAAAAGAAGACATTAAGGCGGTGAATTACGCGTTAATGTCTTATGGTATCAAAAAAAGCGGTGTGTTTAGCACCGCAATAACCGCAAATAGGGCTAGCTTAAACCACAGACATCGTTATATGCGGACTGATCTTATCGATTTTAATTGCTGCACAGCCGTCATCGGTAACGCCAACATATGATATGGTCGCCGGACCATGCGGTTCTAAATTCAACCAAATATCTGCATCTTTGTCATTTCTATCGAGATACCGATCGGAGCATCGCCCCGCTTCTGGCTCCATACAAAGATGGCAAGTATAAGAGTCGAACTCAACAACCCGATAATCAAGCCCACTGTAAAAGCCCGCAACACGAAGTAGGTCGCCCTTTTTCACCTTGATGATTTCAAACATAATCTCACCCCTCTAATGATTTAAGCAACTCCCTTTGCTGTTAAGTTCCTGTGCCGCAACTTCTTCGAATACGAAAAATTGAAGACAAAAATATTTATACTGTAATTTTATTTTTTTGCAAAGGAGTTTTTTAAAGTTGCAGAGGAGTATCCATACTCCCCTTTTTTGATCACGCTTCGTAGAGCGATAATGCTTTGAAGGTAAACAAGAAGACATTCATCACAACAAGCACTTTGCACCCATAATCGCTGCGATTAAAAACCCCACTAAATCTCGGCACAATCATCGAACTTGCGGTATCTTTTCATCGCAGACGGTCGCACAAAGATGTGGAACTGCCCGTTTCTCGAAAGCATAAAATGAGCAACATCGGCTTCTTCATGCCACAAAACAGTTAGCCGTACACTTTGCAATTTAAAATAAATCCTTGTCCCTCGACGATAGAAGTAATTAAAAAACTCTAGTGTATCGGAATTCTTCCATTGGTGACTGCAAGTCACAAATCCCGAGTATACACCAAGTAGTTTAATATCGATCGTTTGATGCACCTGCGTGTTCTCGATGACCAAAGTGTCCCCGATATCTAAGTCTTGTTCAAAAAACATTATGTTTTCTCCAAGTAGTTTCGAATAACCTTGCAAAACTCCTTTGCTGTTAATGAACGCGTTGCAAACGCATCCATAAAACACGGAGCATTTTGCAAACGCGCTGATTATAGTTGTGTCATGTAAAAAAGCAATCTTATTTTTAAAAGAAGACACTAAGGCGTAATTCACCGCCTTAATGTCTTCTTTATACGCCAAAAAAAGGCGCATTTTTCAATGCGCCAACAGCGAAAAGGAATTACAGCTCTATGCAAATTCTGCATCGAGCATTGTTTGCCTTACTCGACCGGCTTTAACCGCCTTGAGATACACCGACTCACGATGTATCGTGACATCCGAAGATGCATCAAAGCCAATTTTAACCCGATTTCGATCATATTGATCAAGCTCCCGAAAGCCAACGCGCACTTGGTAAACGCCCACCCGAAGGATAGTTCTACCGCCACGTGGAATCGTCCTTATTATAGACTCTTCGCCTTGTTGGTGAATTTCGATATCGACTGATTGCGGTTCAATATCTATCAATCGCGCTACCGCTTCCACTTTTTGATCAACGATAAAATAGGTCAGATCACCCTTCTTTCTCCACAAATTCAACATCTTACTTCTCCTCTATTCAGTCTATTTCAACAATCAATGACAAATCGTCACTAGAACTACAGTGAAGATCGGCAGATTTTAGAAAACCCGCTTCAACTTTTCGATGAAATACAACACTGCGATTAAGCGGCACCGAGTTCGGCGCGCGCAAAAGCACAATTATATTCCGACTCCGTCCGCGTACTTTTCTGCAGGTTACTTGCACGCATTTGCGTTTATACCGAATAAAAAATGGACGGTCGAATGACATGAAAATCTGTTGATAATCAACAAGCAAAGCCAAGTTGATTTTTTCAAAAATCACGCCATCTGGCTGTATTTTCTCAGGAATCATAAACAACGTATCTCGCCCATCACCAATCACAAAAGCGTGGGGTCTATCTATATGCAGTCTAAAGATCAACATTTCTCTTCTCCTTTGCGTCTGCTTGCTCATAAATCCCGACCTCTTCATCGGCATATATCTCAAGCTCAACATATAGCATCTTGCTTTTGCCCGAATGTACAAAGCAACGAACTTCTACCTCCCGATCGTTAAAAGAAAAAGTATACGAACCTCCGTCTTCAATAGTCATCGGCGTATCGGTTCCGTAATCGAACCGAGATGTTAGCAACTCGACGTGATTTTTTTTAATTCCTCCAATCTGTAAAAAACCAAAAATCGGCTTCTCGAAGAAAAGCAGGTATTGCCCAACTTGTAAGTTGAAAGTTTTCATTCTAATCCCCTCCTATTTCTACGTAGCTTGTTCTCTTGTGCCATTCAAATACTTCATTTGGCAAATGAATCATTTCAAAACCCTGGGCTTCTGCAATAACAACCCGCACGTCATTTTTATCAACAAAAATAGTTAGCTTACAAAAACTATCATTCTTTTTAACTTCTTTCATTGTGCCATTTGTAAAGGATGGTATCACGAACATTGCATATCAAATCCATACATCACCTCTTACATCGATTTTAAAACCAAATTCCTTTTGCTGTTAAAGAACATGCCGCACTTTCGCAAAATAAATGGCGATTGCGCGAACAATCAGCATTATAGAAAAATAATATAATTATACAAGCAAATCAGTTTTTTTCACTCATCGTATTAGCTCGCTTGCGAAATTCACTCGATTTATACGATGAAGGATTATGCGATGAAAGCTGCACAATTTTGATTTGCGGGTATTTTCGCTTCAGTCGCTCGGGGATTTTTTGGTCGTACCCAAATGCGATGATCTGCGGATTCACCCGTTCGATGATCTGCAAAAAATCGGCACTGCGGTTGCCGAGCAGAACCTCATTCGCAATTGCGCTTTGTTCAACCTGCTGCTTGCGCTCTGTTTCGCCAAAAAACGGTAGCTGCTTTTTAATCCGCACTACGTTTTCATCGCGTGCTACTACAACTACCAACCTGTCGCCCAATGCTTTTGCCTGTTCTAAAAAAAACCGGTGCCCCGGATGAAAAAAATCGAACACCCCGGCGGCCATTACGGTAGTCATTAAGTTCTCGCAGTAAAAACACCGGCACTTTAGGTGGATTTATACCAAAATGCAAATTATAAAATGAGCACCTCTTTTTTACCAGCCTTCGCGAGAGTATGTCTCTTGTAAACGATTCGCCACATGATATAGCTCCTGCACCCGCAAATCGTCAGAATCGAGACTCATCGCCTTTTTTAAGAGCACGATTGCTTTCGGAAAATTATTGACCTGCAATAAGCACGCCGCTAAATCACAGAGGATTGCGGGGTCGTTCTCGCGCAAGTACAAAGCACGTTGCAGCGTGGCAAGCCCTTCACTTTGTTGTTCGCTGTGGAATAGTGTCCAGCCGAGGCAACGAAGGATCTCGGGATTATTCGGTTGCCCGCTATTACTCTCTTGAAAATGCATTACTGCTTTTTCCCACTCTTCTTTTTCACTCGCGATAAAACCAAGCACAAAATTAGCGATGTAACTTGCTTCATCGAGTTTGTAAGCATGTTCTGCCGCTTTTTTCGCTTGTTCGTATTTATCGAGCGAAAGCAGATTATCGGCCACTTCTTCGGCGGCTTCTAAGCATGCTGGGTCTTCGATCAGCAGTTGCTCGGCGATTTCAAGCGCTTTGTCGTATTTTCCGCCCAGCTTGTAACTTTCGGATCGTGCCAGTTCTTGCATAACCTTCGTACTTAAGCCGTTGGTGTTTCTGGTTCGTTTACCGCGTTCTTTTTGCATAGGGCTTTTTTAAAGCTTCTTGTAATTCTGTCATATTTTATCTTCAATTTCAAGAAAAAGCACAAGGGAATCTTACTGTTTTATCGATTTTATCCTCATCCCAAAAAACAATCCTCATTAATCTACCAGTTATTTGGTAGATTAATGAGAACAGAGCTGAGGAAAATTCAAAAACAAAAATACCTGACGATAAACATTCGTTACCCGATTATCCGGCTTTCGCAACAAATTGCGAAGCGCTGAGTAATCCTGCCGGGTTCCCTACATCAAAGCGGTCTCCCGTTAAATTACAACCGAGGATTACCTGATCGCCGAGCAATATCTCAAACGCATCTACCAATCGTAACTCCCCTCCTTCACTCGGATTCGCCTTACGAATCGCATCGAATACGGCAGCAGTGCAAAGGTTTTTGCCGAGCAACGCCATATCGCTCGGGGCGTCTTCGGGTTTTGGCTTTTCGACAAACCCGGTGATCTCAAACGCATTATGTGGGTGGCTTTCGCCGATCGCCACAATCCCGAATTTGTGAATGTCTTTTTGCGGAACCGTTTGTACCCCCAACACAAAACCAGACTCTTCGGTGCGGGCTTGTAAGAGTTGTTCGGGTGCGGTAGAACTATTAAACAAGAGTTCATCGCCGAAAAATACAAAAAAGTCATCGCCGGCGATGATATCTTCTGCTTTTAAAATCGCGTCGCCGTCGCCCAGTGGTTGCTCTTGTACAACGGTGTGAATATTGGCGAGGGCGGCGATGTTGGCGACTTCGTCTGCCAGCGCGGTTTTGCCCTTGGCGCGGAGCTTGCCTTCGAGCCAATCGTCTTTTTTAAAGTGATCGGGGGTAATACTCCCATCCGGCGGAATCACGAAAATGATATCGGTTACGCCCGCTTCGGTCAGATCACGCACGATCAGCTCGATAACCGGTCGATCGAACACCGGGAGCATTTCTTTGGGAATCGCCTTGGTGGCGGGGAGAAAGCGACTGCCCAAGCCGGCAATCGGAATAACGGCCTTGGTAACCGTGTTCATAATTTGGGAGAAAGAGGAATCTTTTTGATCTTGACCTTGCGTGCTTTTGGTACGGTGATCAGAACGATATCGCGTTCGAGTCGCGCGCTTATTTCGGCGGAGTTGATAGCCGATGGCAACAGGATGTTTCGCGAAAACGCCCCCCAATAACACTCATCAATAATATATTTTGCTTTTTGCGGTAAGCCGCTTGGTCGTGGCCTGCTCCCCCGAATCGTCAGTACATCATCGGTAATCACAATATCGATACTTTTTTCGTCGATTCCCGCTACCGGAGCGATGATCACAATCTCGTCTTCGGTTTCGAGAATATCGAGTGCCAGCTGCCCTTCATCGCTTTCTTCACGCAATTCGGGCGTGCTCCGCTCGTCGTCAGACTGAATTCCAATGCTTACCTGATCATTATCCATATCTCGTACTTTTTACTGAAAGCTTTTTAAAAACAAATCCTATATTTGCGAAACAGCGCGATTAATTCAAGGAAACTATAAAAATCTACTTGCAAACAGTTGAAAAATAATGCGAAGATAGCAAAGCAATTTTTTTAAGAACGAATGATTTTCGCGGTACGAAAGAAGAACGAAAACAACGAAAAGCTGATGCGCCGCTTCAAACGGCAGATTCAGAATGCTAATATTGTTAGAAGCACGCGTGAAAAACGCTACTTTAAAAAAGATAAAACCAAAAGTCGCATCCGCGACGAAGCGATTAAGCGCGATGAATATCGTCAGAAAAAAATCGAACGTATCTTACTCTCATAAGAGTGTATCAATAATCGAAAAGTAAACTCCCGACTGGTCGGGAGTTTTTTGTAGTGTCTGGCAAATGTGCTAGACTTGGTGATGTCAGATTCGAAAATATGATTTCTCCAAAATATCTGCAGCGGCTCGAAGAAATGGTCAGCAAACACCTTCAAACACATTCTGCAAAAGCTTTTGTATTCGGTTCTTCAATTGACCCAAAGCGACAAAAATTTTACGATGTAGACTTGGGGATAATCGGCGATATCGATGAATCGACACTGTATCAGCTTGGTGAAGAACTTGAAGAATCGACCTTTCCGTACAAGGTTGATATTATCGATTTCAACAAAGTAGAAAAAAAGTTTAAAGATTTTGTTTTTTCAGACCACGTACAATGGCTTCATCAAACGTAAAGCAAAAGCTAGAAGAGTATGCTCAAACCATTGAACTCATCGAACGGGTTCTGTCAGATAAAGAGTTGATTGACGCAAAGCCGATAATTGCAAGAGCTGCAGCAATCCAATTCTTTGAACTCGCCACGGAATCCTGCTGGAAAACGGTAAAAACACACCTTTTAGATTTCGAGGGCATAGATGTTGCATCACCGAAGAAAGTAATGCGCGAAGCACTCGTTGTAGGATTACTGAATGAAGAAGAAACCGAAATCGCAATATTGATGATGACCGACCGCAACCTCACCACTCACTTGTACAACGAAGAGCAGATCGAAGTGATTTATCAAAAAATACCAAAATATCTTTACTTGATGAAAGCACTGGCAAAGCGAATTGCCAAAGCAAGCGATGATAAATAATCCGGAATCGATTTGCTTTTCGCCACCGCCAATGTTATAATTTTATGAATTTATAAACACACACATGAAAACAAATACTTTTTCTTTGCAAAAGCAAGCTGTGATTTTTGCAGCCGCCTTTATTGCGAGCACCATTTTATTGGCAACCGCTTCGGCACAAGCAGATCCGTTTGCCGCTCCACCAAAAAACCTTAAAGCCGAAGATGCCGGTGGGTATACCATTCAAGCTCAAAGTGGCGAAGAAGAGGTTGTTGAGATGACAGCCGAAGAAGAAACCGTAACAGCCGAAGAAACAAGCATTAAAACCGGTACTTTGCAAATGAACGTCGAAGGCGAATATATTCTGGATACCGGCACCGAGATCATTATGCTCAATACTGGAAAAGATCTGCAAAACTACATCGGCGAAGAGATTTCGATTGAAACAGTAATCGATGAAAACGGCGGTATGATCATTAAAAACTTCATCGTTGGGGGCAACCAAGAAGCAACCGGACCACTCAGTGCGGCCAATACCGGTCCGAATGCATGGCTCATCTCCGGCTTAATCCTGATCATCATCTCGGCGTTTGCCGCAATGGGCGATCATAAACGACAACGAGCATTTGCATTTGTGCGCAAAAAAGCGAATCGGTTTACGAAGAAATAATTAGACCTGCAAAACAACGAAAAACATCAAGAGACGCATAACAATGCGTCTCTTTAGTAATCGAACTATTCCACTTTGAAAGATGGACCGATAGCGCACTCTAAAATCTCGATCTCACCCCAAACATCCCCCATTACATACGGCTCTTTTTTGAGCCAATCATCAAGTTCTTTTCGCGAGGGAAAATCAACCACATACACCGAACCATTCATCTGTCGCTCTTTATCGAGCAATGCCGCGCCGAATATCGCCTCGCCTTTTGCCTTCATCTCATCGCCCAATGCTATGTGCTGCTCGCGCACGGCAAGCCGCTTATTTAGGCTGCTTGGTTTATCTCGCGCAATTACGATAAAGGTCATTCGGTTGAAAAAAATTATTCTCAAGATTACCACGGAATATAACAATAAAAAACATAGATTTTCTCGTTCTTCAATGCTATAATACCTAGAAATCAAACATCAATTCATCTTTACACGACCCATGGCTGCAATCAATCCGAATCTGCATTTTCAATTTTTTGGCAACAGCTGCCTTGTTACCAAGCCAAATGGCGAAACAGTCGAGATCGAATTCAATACCGAAGATGAACTAAACACCTTCAAACTGTGGGTGAAAGATCATCGCAGTGCACCCGAAGCACCGCATCACCCAGAGTATAGTGCAAAATTGCAAAAAGCCGATGCACTAGAGGGTGATCTGCCAGCACTTTCGCCAGAAGAATTCCCGAGGATCAATGTATACGCTGAGCCGAGTATTCAAGAGATGCTGGCAAAAAAACTGCTCGATCGCGGAGTTTTGGATGTTCGAGTAGCGATCAAACTGAAAGACCTCCGAGCAGAAGGCATTGCTATGGTAGTTCACACACCCGATTTTGATGCGGAGTTTCACAAAGCGATTGATTACTGTGTCGAGAACGAGATTCGCGTGCTTTCTGTCTTTTTGGATGAAGAGAACAGCGCCGGCATTGTTGGTCCGTTTCATCAGCCGCAAAAAAGTGCTTGCCCAAAATGCGTTCACGATGAAATGCCAAAAGCAAAAGTAAAATCAAAAGAAGATACCACCGAATACAAACTTCAAGACATCGATTTCGGTGAATTTCGCGATAAAGTGTTCGAAACAGCTGCCAGCGAACTCGAATTTCACTTTTCGGGCACCGGTCGGCTTGAAAACGGCATTTTGAATTTGGATTTTGATGAGATAGAACCAATACACACACCAGTAGCCCCGAATAAAAAATGCAGCTGCCAAAAAAAGACAAAAACCACAGCCGGCGGCAAAAAAACCCGCAAAACCAAAAAATAAAATGGATGAAAAAACTCTACTCTTACAACTGTTTAAAAAAACCGCGCTCAGCCCAGCCGGTAAAACCGAGTTAGAAGAGCGAATAATAAGAGATAAAGTTTTAGGACCCACCCCACAACTAACCCCCAAAGCCAAGGGTTGTGTTTCGTTTGCCACCGAACTACCGCAAAAAAGTGAGTTTTGGCACGTGATCGACGCTCGCAAAACCGAACGCGATTTTAGCGGAAAGCCAATATCATATCACGATTTAGAGATTATAGTTTCGGCGACATTTGCCAGAAACCGCACCGAAGAAGGACAATATTTGCACCGCAGCCCTTCGGCGGGTGGCTTGTTCGGCATTAAAGGATATATTATAGCGCCGAATGTAGACGGGCTACCAAAAGGCATTTATTCAATAGATAGCGAGAACAATTGCATTACAAGAATAGAAGATGACTGCCCAAAACTGGCAGATATACTGATGAGCCCTGAAGATCAGCTCAATAATACATCGGCGGCAATAGTCATTTGTGCCAACATGAACCTGTTGCTAAAAAAATATGGGCCCCGATCTTTCCGGTTTGCATTTTTAGACGCCGGGCACGCAATGCAGAATATTTTTCTAGCCGCCACGGCACTTCAGCTAAAAATGGTTCCGTTGGGCGGTTTTAGCGAAATTGAGATTGCAGAAGCATTACAAATCGACGATGAGATGATACAACCTGTTTACGCCTGCGTAGTCGGAAAGTAAAATATCACCATACAAAATATGGTTAATTGCGTCAAACTAAAACCAAGATTTGTTCGGCTTTTACATCGAGATTTGCAGAAAGCAGTAAAAAATAAGAGAAGAGGGAGTGGACTTTTTAAAAATATCATGAAAGATACTCTTTCTCCCTCTTCTGTTATTCTTCCTGCAGAAACAACTACAGAATCAAAGTGGCAAGATTTTGCCGATACGCCAAAAAATAATCAAGTAGAAATTGGTGTTGATAATTCGACACGCAAAAAATTGCTAGTTCTTCTCGCTGGAGCGGCGGCAGTTTTAGCGTCGAACGTCGTGGAGGTGAAAAAAGCAGAGGCGGATGGTGCATACTATGACGGCACTGATGCTGACATTGCCTTGCTCGAGGAGCAAAGACGGCAAGAACGAAAGCTCCAAGAACTTAACTCTTCAATCGCTAGGGATGAGGCTGAGCTCGCAAAGGTTGAGGAATATATTGCTGTGCAAGACCAACTCAGGAATCTATGTGCTCAAGGTGAAATATTGGTGAGCCAAGGTGAGGCAACTCCAGAGCAGGCAAGGAGGTTGCGGGAAAAATGTTCAATTCTCGATGAATAAAAATTGCAATTATGTCAGAAAAACAAAATAAAAAACATACAGGCAATCATCTTGAGGACATACTAGAATCTGTACACTATGTTCATAGTAATGCTTTAGACATACAAAAAAATAATCCAACTATCGATATACCTGAGAGCCAGTCAAAAACCGAAAGAAATAAACTCCGTGCTAAAATCGATAAACAGAATAAAGAAAAGGGAATAGTCAGCAGTTCAGTCAAATCGATTAAGGCATCCCGACATGTAATCAGCCAGATTGATGGTGATACAATCTCATATTCCAATCAAAGAAAACTCACCGAAGCTCTGCAAAATGCAACAGATGCAAATGGAAACCCACTTGATGTCTCATTAAAAGTTAAGAACGAAACTTTAAATGATGCGTCTTCTGATCAGGATATCGGAGAGATAAATTCAGAAACAAAAAACAATCGATTTGCGATCGATCGAGAAGTAAAAAAGTACGAAGCTAATACAGAAGGTATTAGACTTAATCAAGCAGCCGAACAATTTTTACACTATTGGTACAACCAAATACACAATAACCCTCGGCTTCAAGGTGCCTTTGGACAATTAACGAATGCCGAAACAATATCTTCGGAAATCTGGTTTAAAAAACTAATGACTGCACTCCCCTATTTATATGCCGCCCCCCTTAAAACCAATCGAACTGATATTAAAAATGCTAGGCTCGGCAAAGCTTCTGCCTATGGCGTATATCATAAAAATGCTAGCAAGAAGGCAGCTTCTCGAATCGCTGAAATTGCAGAGTTTTATATTGCAAATAATCCGAATTCGAAATTTTGTGATCCAAAAAATCTCATCCTCGAGAAAAATTCACCGTTATACATTGATGACAAATACGATGCGCTGAATCCTGAGAATTGGACAATGCCGATCGACGACCTCAAAACCGAACTCGAATTAGACGAAAGCACCCGGCTCGCCGAAGCAGAACTTAAAAAACTCAACGAAGAGGATGATCAAACATCTTAACTTTGCAATTCTTGATGAACTGGCGTTAAATACTAATCACGACATTATTTGTAATCATGCCAGAACAAACCATTACCTGCCCGCAATGTAAAGCTGCTATTCCTATTAGCGATGCCTTAACCCACGAGATCGGTGAAAAGCTCAAGCGTGAGTTCGACGAAAAAGCGCGTAAAAAAGATGCCGAGTTCGAACAAAAAATGCAGGCAATGGGCAAGCAGCAAGAAGAACTGGAACAAAAGCAAAAATCACTCGATGCCGAGGTGCAAAAAAAACTCGAAAGCGAAAAAGGGAAATTATGGGTCATAGCCCAGCAAAAGGCGCAAGAAAAGCTCAGTACCGAAATGCTCGATTTGCAAAAAGCAATGCGCGAAAAAGATGAAAAGCTGGAAAAAGCACAAAAGTTCGAACTGCAATTACGTGAAGAAAAGCGTAAACTCGAAGATACGCAAAAGAACATGGAGCTTGAAATGCGCCGTAAACTCGATGATGAACGCGGGAAGATCATCAAACAGGCAAAAGATGAGCTCGACGAGGAATCGCGCCGTAAGTTACGCGAAAAGGATCAACAGATGGAGCAAATGCGCAAAACGATCGACGACCTAAAGCGCAAAAGCGAACAGGGCAGCATGCAAGTACAAGGCGACGCTCAAGAAGAAGATTTAAAACAAGTTTTGCAAAACGCCTTTGCTTACGATGCTATCGAAGACGTACCGGCGGGCGTACGCGGAGCCGACTTGTTGCAACATGTAAAAAACCAATTCGGGCAAGATTGCGGTCTTATTATGTGGGAGTCGAAAAACACCAAGGCGTTCAGTAACGATTGGGTCAAAAAAATGAAAGACGACCAGGCGCTGGTAAAAGCCGATATCTGCATTTTGGCAACCAAAGTTATGCCCGATGATATTTCGGAAATGGGCTTTAAAGACGGCATTTGGATTGTTGATTATCGCTTTGCCCTACCACTGGCGGGCGTGCTGCGCGTACACTTGAGTGAGATTCACGGCGTAAAACAATCGATGGTCGGCAAAGGTGAAAAAATGGAGTACTTGTACAATTACCTTTCGGGCAACGAATTCCGCAATCGTATCGAAAACATCGTTATGGCGTTTACCGGCATGAAAAGCGACTTAGAAACCGAAAAGCGCAGCATGCAGCGTATTTGGAGCAAGCGCGAAAAAGAGATCGACCGCGTGGTAATGAGCACGAGCGGCTTGTATGGCGATTTACAAGGCATTATCGGCGCCAGTTTACCAACGATCGAAAAACTCGAATTACCGCAAGGCGAAGATGACGAAACACTGTTTTAGGTGTATTTTGTTCAAATCATCGAAAAACCTGTAATCGACCAGGCGATATTTTTGCACTGATTACCGGTAAATTATGGTATACAGATTTCTACTTTTTTGTTTTATTTAAAGCACATTCTAATGTTTGTTCATTTCCTTAATGCGAACCAGTTGCATTAAGAGAGAAGAATCATTATCATTCGGATGATGAAAAAAGCGCTTCAAAAATTACAATCCGCCGGTCTTCGCACCACCAAAACCCGCAAACGGATTATCCGCTTGATCCGTAAAAGCGAACATCCGCTCACGGTGGCAGAGATCTACAATCACTTCAAACGCAATGGCGAAGAAGTGAGTCGCAGCACGATCTATCGCCAGCTCGATTCATTGGTTAAATACAAGGTCATCGCCAAAAGCGATGTCAGTGGCGATGCTGATCATTTTGAAGCCGACAAAAAACATCATCATCATTTTACCTGCAACAATTGCGAAGATGTTATCTGCTTAACCGATATCGGCTTTGAACAAGAAATCAAAAAAATCGAACAAAAAATCGAACAACTGGGCGTAACACCCACCGAACATTCTTTCTCTTTTTCGGGCAAATGCCAAAACTGTACGTAATTGTTTTTTCTTTCTGTGTGTTGCCCATATTAAGTGGCTGCAACTCTCCATCCGCCACGTCGAACAACGCAAACGATACCGATGATGCGCAAAAAATAAGTGCAGTGGCTTCGTTTTCGCCACTTGCCGCGCTTACCGAAAAAATCGCTGGCGATAACACCAATGTCACAAACCTATCGGGCAACAGCGGCGTGCACGAATTCTCACCGGGTCCGCGTGACATCATCACTTTACAAGAAGCAGATCTTGTGGTTTTGGTAGGATCGGGTCTTGAGCCCTGGGGAGATGATATTCGCTCGCTCGATCGAACTTCGACCAAAACCTTGATTCTTGAAGAACACCTCGATCTCATTGCCTTCGAGGATAAATCACATGAAGATGACGAGCATGATCACGAAGATGACCACAATCACGATGAGCAAGACCATGAGCATGATGAAGAAGAACACATGCACGATGATGAAGCTGAGCATGAAGACGAAGAAGACCACGAACATTCGAATGACGAGTCGCACGATGAAGACGAGCATAGTCACGAGCACGATGATGAGCATGATCACGACGATCACGATCACGGGCATGGTCACGATCACGATCACGGCGAGTTCGATCCGCATTTTTGGCTCGACCCTGTTTTTGCTCAAGCTGCCGCAGTTGAGATCAGCGCTACGTTAACAGAGATCAACCCCGAACAAAGCGAATTATATGTGGCAAATACAAAAACACTGCTCGATGAATTGGGAGCGATTGCAGAGGAATACGAAGCCGGGCTTGCTAATTGCCAACGCGATACGGTGATCGGTTCGCATGATTTTTTGGGATACCTGGAGCAGCGCTATGATTTTACCGTATTGCCGATTGCCGGTGCTTCCCATTTAGACGAACCATCGGCGCAAAATTTGGCTCAGTTGCAGCAAGCCGTTGGCGAGTATGACGTGAGCCACATTCTGGTAGAACAGAACAGTGTACAACGCTTTGCCGATACGATTGCCACTGAAACCGGTTTGAACACCGTTACCATAACCGCTCTCGAAACCGGCGAAACCGAATATTTCACCGGTTTGCGCCAAAATCTTGCATCTTTACAAACAGCTCTCGAATGCCGTTAATAAGCCTACAGAATGCCAGCGTGCGATTTGGTGGCCATACGGCACTCGATAATATTTCGTTTACCATCGATCAAGGGGATTACATTGGCATTATCGGGCCGAACGGAGCTGGCAAATCTACGTTACTAAAAGCGATTCTTGGGCTTATCGGCATTACATCTGGCACCATTTCGGTTTCTGAGAATACTCGCTTTGGATACGTGCCGCAGGCATATTTGCCCAAAACGGTGTTTTCGATTTCGGTGGGCGAAGTACTAAAAATGGGTTTGCCGCGGAGCAGCATTCTTTTTCGCCGCCGCGATGATGAGTTACTGATCGACAAACTCAAAACCGTGGGGCTTGAGCCGAGCATGATCAAAAAATCGTTCAACACACTTTCGGGTGGGCAAAAACAACGGGTGATAATCGCGCGTGCTTTACTCGGAAAGCCGAATGTATTACTGTTCGACGAACCGCTCAGCGGAGTAGATTTTTCGAGCAAATTGCAGATCTACGATCTATTGGCAAACATCAACCAAGCGCAAAACATGACGATTGTGTTTGTTTCTCACGAGATCGAAACGGTGATCGAAAAAAGCAAGCGGGTTTTGTGCCTCAATAAACAACTCCACGAAGGCTGTCATCCAATCGATTTTATGCAAGGCCGATTACACTGCCCGCTCAAAGAAACCGAAAAGGTCACCGCTATTCACCATCACCATTGATCATGTTTGATTTTTTTCAATACGAATTCATCGTGCGTGCGCTTTTAACCGGCTTTGTTGCCGCTATTGGCGGAGCGGTACTCGGTAATTTTTTGGTGGCGGGGCGCAAGGCTGTTGTTTCAGATATGCTCTCGCACACCGCCTTAGCCGGCGTAGGCTTGGGTGTATTTTTAGGTATTTCACCAATGCTAGCAGCCCCCGGGGTGGCAATAATGGCCATGCCCGAAGCGGTTTCGGTTTTACTCCTCAGCGGCGGAATCGCCTTGGCGGTGCTATTCGTGCATCTTGCCGAAAACCCCGCAACAAACCTTGAGCGATATTTATTCGGCTCGATTTTAACTGTAAGCACCACCGAAGCGATTCGTTTTACCATACTCAATGCGACGATTCTTCTATTGGTGATGATTTTTGGAAATCGTCTGTTGAGCCTTACCTTCGACCGTGATTTTTTTGTAAGCCGCTTTCGTTATGCGAGCCTCCTCGAAAGCACCTTTTTAGCGATGGTCGCTGTTTTTGTCGCCTTTTCACTCAATATTATCGGCGGCTTGCTGATTACCGGCTTACTGGTGATACCTGTACTTTGTGCCCAACGATTCGCTAAAAGCTTTTGGCACTCGGTTATTATAAGCGCCTGTATCGGCACTATCGGCGTAACCGGCGGTATCATAAGTTCATTTTGGTACGATATACCCACCACCTCGGCGATAATCTTGGGGCTCATCGCAATATTCATGTTCACCCAACTTTTGCCGGAGTTTTCGGCGGAAAAACAATAAAAAAACGCGAACCGAAGTTCACGCTAATTGAATCTAAGTTTAATAACTAAGGTGTTTGGGGAGGCATCGCCTCCCCTAAATTTATGCTGCCATGCTTCTTAATTCCATCATTTTTTTGTACTTCTGACGGTCGACGACAAGAATCTGATTCTCGGAATCGACCCAAGAATCGCCTTTAGTGATCCAAGCATTCATGACGCGCTCGGTTTGTGGCATCTTTAGTTGCCCACTGTGCCACAGCGAGCTTACAATACTTTTAACCCGTTGCGGATTCTCAGGGCAGTTTTTGAGAAATCGTGCCAAAAACCGCATGCAGTCCTCATGAGTTTTCAACTCCTTCATTATGATTATATATTTCACCTCCTCTTGACGCACATCGCCATTTACTAAATCTCGCACGCAATAACAAAAGTCTGTACCGATCATTCGATAATCTCCTGGATTAACAGAAATAAACAAAGCAACACCCAACTACAATCAACTGCGGCATTCGTTAAGAATCCTCAAGAAATTGCAATCGGATCAAGCCCTGCAAAAAGCTGTTGTTAAAGAACCAAGTGCAGGTATTTTATTCATTTTGCTTGTTTTGTCAACTAACGATACTCAAGCCCGCTGACGATCGTCATATCACAGAAGTTGATCGGACCATACAAATACGGGACAAAATTTTGCGCGGTTTCGCGATCATTCGCCATTAAACAACTGTTTTCGTAATCTCCGCCGGTATAGAGTTGAAAAGTAAGAATAAGATCATGGCTCCAATTGCGTGAATTTTCGGGCAAAACCTCGTGCAGCAAGCGCGCGATTGGCAATGGCGGGCGCATCTTTTCATTGATTGGTTGCAGCCTTTCTGCAATTCGAAGAACCGCTTTTTTTCGCTTTTCTCCAGTCGACTCAAGCGCAATCTTAAGTTGTTCGATCAATAACACCGTCTGCTCGCTGCCCGGTATTTTTCCGCTTAATGCAGAGGCAAAAGCTTGTTCGGTAATGCGGGGCAACCCGGGGTACACACCGAAGGCATTTTTTTCACCGAGCAGATTACGCTTTAGAGTTTCGATCAAGAGCGCCTTGTGGGTGATTTTTAACAAATCGCTAAAGCGAGCATCTTTATTGTCTGACTTTGCCGAAAACGTATGTTCACCAGGGTATCGACCGATTGTTACTTTTGAGTTTTCTATCGAATGAAAATTAGCCCTTCGAATATGCTCGTCAGCAGCCTCGGGGAATATGGTCGTAGCTTCAAAAACTCCGGTCGGACAAAGTGTTTGGCAGCCCTGAGCGGCGTACTCGTGCTGTACTAATATTTCTTTGCGATCGAACGGTGCCGCAGATGCTTTTTCACTTGGTAAAAGCGTTTTCCAATCTTCATCACGTTTGAAATAGGCATCGAACACAACTTTTTTATTCGCCTGATGCCACAGTAACGACGGCGAGAATTGTTGCTTAAACGAGCCCGAAATATCTGCAGTGGTTTTAAAGCAGGTCTTATAACCGGGGAGATTATTCTCGGCGGGAATAAACACGTACACTTGCACTTCTTGATTCGATTTTGCGGTACCGCTCACCGTTACCGGAGTATTTTCTTGCAATGTTATTGCTTGTGCCGGAGTCGAGATAAGTGCTCTTTGCCAAGCGGCGTCATTGTTTCCTCGGTAAACATATCTTTCTTGGATTTTCTCATAATCGGTCTCACCATCGAATAAATCGTGCTCGCAGGTTGATACTTTACCGAACAAACTTGTGATTTCTTTCATCTCATACTCTACTTGGTCTTCGGGGTTTTTTATTGAAGATGGCACCGCCGCAGCCGCGTATTTTGTTTCTGCCTCGGTACGCATATCATCGGTGATAAATGGCGGTCTTGGCGGAGCGGGTCGAAACGGTTCATATGCGGTTTCTTCGGCAGAAAAAGGACATTGCACATCGCCGGTTGATGTTACCTGTAAACAATCGCTAACGCATTGCATAAATGAATCGCTCGCTAAGCAGCCGCGCGCGCATTGAAATAAAGTGCGGATTCCTGCCGGTTTCGGGCGCGCAACAATACCGGCGACATTAATGCCGCCGCCTTTTGTATCGAACACGATAATGGTCGCAAGACCCGCTTTTTCGGGGGCGCTCAGGTCACATCTACCAACGGTGTCAGCTGGGCAATACTCTTTTGTTATTCCGGTTTGTCGCGGCACCAGTAAAAAACTATAGTGCTCGCCGCCGCCGCCAACAAGTGGCTTGGGCTCACAACCAACCGGCAACATCTGCACTCTTGGCGAAATGTCGATTCCACCAAAACGAACCTGTGGCGGCGTATTCTGATCTAGATCTTGCGGCTGCTCATCAGGATTCGTGGGATTATCGCCACCCGGGTTGTCATCATCGGGGTTGTCTCCACTAGCAGGATCATCATCTTCACCGGGATTCGGATCATCATCGTTTCCGCCACCGGGATTATTATCATCTTGATTCGGATCATCGTCGTCATCCGAACCACCACCGTCATCATCGGGGTCATCGCCTCCGGTACCTCCGCCATCACTCGGATCGTCGTCATCGAAGATCGATCCGGCGGTTACTCTAATGATAGCTTGTAATTCAACCCCTTCGATTCGCACATAGAATTCGGCAACTCCGGCGGCGGTTGGCGATGTGAAACGACAGGTAGATGTCATCGCATCGCAAGTGATGAGTTCGATTCCGGTTTCACCCGGTTGTAGATCGACCTCAGGGTTGATTATATTTTGATATTGTATCGGTTCTACCTCATCATCGACCATGATATCTTGTTCAACCGGTGAAATGCCGACCTCACCCCGAACTGGATCTTCGCCGCCGTCATCTGGCTCTGGCTCAGAGACGCTGATAGACGCCCCGAGGCTCACCTGCCCCGATACAATGCGAAACTGAGCAATACCGGCGGCGGTTGGCGAAGTAAAGCGACATTGTTTCGCAGTTTCATCGCAATTCTCAATCGCAATTCCGGTCGTGCCGGGTAATAATTCGAATTGTGGATTCGGTATGCCGTCGAAAACGATCGGCGCCACTGTGTCACCGATCTCAACGGTTTGTGTTTGCGGTGAGATTACCGGATCGATATCGGGAGATATCGGACCATACAGCGATTCCATCACCGATGCAGTGTTGATCATGCCACAGCCATGCTTGCTGTCTTTGCCTGTTTCGCCCAAATCGATCGCCGTATCACAAAATAATTCTTTTAACTCGGTCGGTGATTTGCTCGAACCTTGCAACACCAGCGCTGCCAACCCGCTTACATGCGGTGCTGCCATCGAGGTTCCACTCAAATTCGCATATTCATCGATCGATGTACTTTTGATCTCAGAACCGGGTGCCACCACATCAACCATATCTTGCCAGTATGAAGAAAAGCCCGCCAACGTTCGGGTATTATCGGTTGCCCCAACTGTAAACGAAAACTGGCAACTCGCCGGCGTTACCGGCCCCGGACCTGTGTTCCCACTTGCCACCACCACGAACACGCCGGCATTTACAGCGTTTTCAATCGCTTTTGCGATTGAGCTGTCTTCGTTACACGGCACATTGCCACCCAAACTCATCGTAATTACCTGTGCGCCGTTATTCACCGCGTAGTCGATTGCCGAAAGCGTATCTGAAAGCGATGCTCCCAAACCACGAAAACCCTTGAGCGCCATAATCGAAACATCTGGCGCAACACCCACCACCCCTTCGCCGTTTTGGCGCGCAGCGATAATCCCCGTTACGTGCGTACCGTGAAACAATCCGGGGTCGGGGTTCGGGTCGTTATCTTTATCGCCAAAATCCCAGCCGAAACAGTCATCGATAAAACCGTTACTGTCATCATCCACGCCATTACTACAACTTGTTTCACCACTGTTTTGCCAAAATACCCCGGCTAAATCGGGATGATCAAGATCGAATCCGGTATCGATCACCGCTACCGTAACCCCTTGCCCGGTGTAGCCGCGCTCCCAGGCGGCATTTGCTTCAATACCCGCTTGTTGCTCGTTCGTAAAAATATTCCAATGGGTTGCCGAATCTTCAACCGGATAAAAGATGATATTCGGTTCGGCGAATTCTACATAGCTCGTTTGATTCAGTTTTTCGAGAAGCTCATCGGTTGCAACCGCTGTGCTCTCTACCGTGGCGAACTGAAACGCCGTATTCGACAGCGCACTAAAATCACTGCCGCCACTCCCCTGCCGCACTGTTTCGATATCAACGATAATCGAATCATCGTTGAACAGATTTTTCAGTGATTTGGCGAGCATGTCTTCTTGCGTACCTATTGAATACTTGGCAAGCGGCTGTAAAGTCGATTGCTTTAGTCGCACCACCGCCTGATTCGGCAATGACACCGGCTTTGTTACGATTGATTCATTGACTTCTGTTATTGGCGTTTGACTGGTCGATGAACCATCGTGCTTACGACCCGACTCACCAAATGAAGAAACTGCTAAAACCACTTGAACACAAGTAAGAAGCGAAGCGGTAATCAAAACTCCCATAAATACTGTTCTCGATGCATGCTTTCTGTTTGAACTCATGTTTGTTTCTTTTTTTTATATTATACACTTTATTGATTTTACTTTCAATGCACTCCAAGAGTCTTTTCTTCTTGCAGATGAGAGTGATCTGACACGGCATAACTTTAGGATTCTCAGCAAGAGCAAGAGTGCTGCAGATTGGGGCGAAGACCACTCGCTCAGCGAGAGCAGGTGTGCGGCAGGAATTTGGCGAGGGCCACCTGCTCTTAAGCGAATCAGCTCAAGAAACGTGTAGAGCAGGGAGTCTGATTAAAGCAAGAGAACACCCGAGGTTTATGTTTTTATCAGTCTTTATGTCGAATACGGAGATGCGAACTTTGGCGCAATCGCTTGCGAATCATAATTCTTTATTCGTAATTCTTCATTCTAACCCACAGAATCGAAATAATGCTGCAAAAAAACGGCCGCCGCCGAGCTGTCTAAATTCCCCTGCATCTGCTTGTTATTAAGCCCCATCGCACGAGCGGCAGAGCGCGCCGTAAAGGTAGAAAAACGCTCATCGAACAAATCTACCGGAATTTGTTTCGAACACGAGAGTAAATAATCTTCGAGCTGATCGACAAAGTCTCGCACCAGATTGCTCACCTTTGTTTCAAATCCCTTTGGCATAAGCGGCAGCCCTACGATGATTTTATGAACGTGATTCTGCTCGCACAGGGTTTCGATCTCTTTCATCAACTGATCGTTCACCGCTAGTGGGTCTTGCGGAAACGCAATGCCGGTGTCGGTATCGCCGGTTGCCACCCCAATCCGTTTTTCGCCGAAATCGAGCGCTAGTATTTTCATTTAGTGAGTTCGGTAACAAACAAAGCATCGGCATCAACTTCGGCTCGAAAGGTCGTTCCGTTTGTAGAAGTAATCCCCGCCTCTGGCACGATCCGCCTCATGATTTTGGTTTCTTCGCGCCCCGGCTGGGTTTGAAAATACATGTTAAAACGACTGGGGAACGAAAGTTTACTGTTCAATTCATACGTCAAACTTACCGATTCGCGCGTGCCTGCCGGTACTTTCGGGTAGCGAAAACCGAACACGGTTTTAACATTTTCATTACCGATTCGCACCGACTCCACCGGTACACCATCGACATCGATCAATTCAGCGCCGAACGGCACAAACACCTGCGTGTAACTATGATTATCTCCGGCTCCGAGTATTTTTCGGAGCGTTGCGGCATCGACATAAAACTCACCGAAACGATCGAGCATATTTTTTACAAACGCTTCTTGCTTGCCTCCCCACTCATGAAACCGATTGATTGTGAGGGTGTTGGTAACGGTGCCATCGAGCGCCACCACCGATACGAGCTCTAGGCTTTCGCGAATAAACCGGTCGCTCTTATTACCACCGACATTCGCCGAAACCACCGCCAGGTAATCGGCAGTGTTTGCCGCGCGAATT
The DNA here is from genome assembly GCA_964584385.1 of uncultured Candidatus Peribacteria bacterium. Classification (GTDB taxonomy): domain Bacteria; phylum Patescibacteriota; class Gracilibacteria; order CAIRYL01; genus CAZOZW01. The sequence goes on along the minus strand of CAZOZW010000013.1, from coordinate 13,848 downwards.
TCACCGGAAAGGCGTTGATTTCGAATCAGTTGTTGCACCTCAAGACTATTAGAGTGAGCAAGAACCATTTTTTGCTTCACCGCTTTTTGCCAGATCTCGAGCATTTGAATTGGCGAAAGCTGTTTGGCTTTTTCAAAAACCACCGGCACGAGCAAAGCGATAAAGTCTTTTGGAGTGTGTCTGCCGGTTGCTTTCGATTCGACGAAAAACGACATCATCAGACTTACATTTTCGTGGGTAAGCCTGGCGTCAAACCCCGGTACTTCGATTGGCCCGGTAGAACGCAACAATTCGGCAAGCAGCTGATCGGTGATAACGACAATGGTTTCGGCTTTTGGTCCGGTTGAAGCGAGCAATAATTCACGCATTTTTTTTGCCGAATAGGGAAAATGAAAAAACGAATTAGCATCACGTAAAAACAGCCGCTGAACTAATCGTTCAAAACCGGGTGGCGGCGGAAAGACCACTGTGTTTTTCCAGCCCCAATAATAAATATCGTAAAACTGCGGATCGATTACCCCATCTTTAGCGGTAATAATCGACATCGATCCGGGGAACCCACCACTGGCGCGAATCTCACCGCTATTTTGAAAAAACACCGCCGTAATATGTTCCCCCTCCATCCCAAGCAATGTACGAATGACGAGAGCGGCTTCTAGAAATGAATCAGTCGCTTTTTGCGCATCTAAAACCGTAGATAGGAGCCGAGCTCTGCGTTCGTTGAACCGGGTGTTTTTCAGTGGCAAGCGATACTGCTCTAGCACTTCCTCGCTATCTTGCAATAAAACTTTTAAAACTCGCGCCTCGGCTTCGAGTTTTGAGATTATCTCCAGCACCGCTTCGCCATCGCCATTTTGCAGAACTGTCGGCGCCGCTTCAATCTCGGGCATGAGCCGAATCATTCGTTCGCTGAGTAACGAATATTGATGCAGCAGATCGAGCCCCTTTCCCCAATCGGCGGTTTTGATCCCAAAACCAATTGGTTCGGGTCGCGCCGGAGCGACCGCCACTTGCATTCGCTCGATGTAAGCAGTCGCATTTTTAAATGACTGCTCCGCATTTTCATAATCGCGGCTTCGGGCATAATCGATTCCTTCTGTAAAATCTGCAATAATTACACTGATGCTTTTCTCAAGTGCCGATTTATCGGCAGTGGCAAACCAATAAAACCCACCGATAAAGGTGAACAAGCAACCGAGGATGATTAAAAAAAAGCTATTGTTGATAAGCTTGCGAGCGCGTTTTTGCAGTTTTTTCCGTTTGAGATCGAGCGCTTTTTTCTTGTTGAACGTCGCGCTCGAAAACCAATCGATCGAACCTCGATCGGTTTTGTTACGAATCGAGAGAAAATTCTTTTTGTGCTCGCCTTCGGGTTTTTTTCGTGCACTCATCGTTTGCTTAAATCTGCCGAAATGAAGCCAAAAAATCAATAGCTACACCTGTTATAAAACCAAAAGCCGATAAACTGGCAAACACGAATCTCTGCATTTCTCAGAGAAAAAAAGAATAATCTTGATTTTGGTTTTCAGCTCGGGCAGAATCTGCTGGCAGTTGAAAAACTGGGGTATTGTTTCAGTTCTTTGCAATAGCACCCCAAAAAAATCAAAGAGGTCATCGGTTCACCTCCATTCATGCAAGATCGAATCTTTAACATCATGGGGCATTAGCTCAGCTGGCTAGAGCGCTTGCATGGCATGCAAGAGGTCATCGGTTCGACTCCGATATGCTCCACCACTCTTCACTTGAAAAAAACCTTTCATATTATGAATAATTCTGAGCTTTACAAGAAATGGTTTATCGAAAAACAGTTCGAAAGATCCGATCTTTTTTTTCAGCTCACCGAAAAGTACAAGGTACAAAGCTGTTTGTACCCCGGGAGCTTTATTCATATCACCCCTTCGTTTTATATAAAAACGGTTTTTTATGTCGATTCAGACAGCAATGCGAAAAAGTTTTTTGCGGATGAAACAGGCGTAAAAAAGCTTATTAATGCCAGAAAAACCTATAAACAAGATTCAAAATTCCGTTTTTTTGGTCAGGACTATTTCAAACCGATCGACATCGAAGAAGGCTCGATTGACCTCCTTGTATCTCAATGGGCAGGCCCCATATCAAAGGCGTGTAAAAAGTATTTGAAAATAGGCGGGCACCTGCTGGTGAATAATAGCCATGCAGATGCCGGAATTGCCGCACTTGATGGTAACTACCTTTTGGTTGGAGCCGTGAAGTCTGCAGAAAAAGGATGTGGTATTTCAGAAGAGATTCTGGATCAGTATTTTCAGGCAAAAAAAGAAAGGGTGACGACCATTGAATCTTTGCTGGAATCGGAAAAGGGAATTGCCCATAAGAAAATAGCAAGCTACTATGTTTTTGAGAAACTTAGCTAGAGAGCACCTTTTAAGAGCAAAGTATCACACATTTTAATGAAAAATTTTTTCTATTCCATTGCCAACAAAAAGTACCTGCTCGATTTTCGTATCCGATTCCATGTCCCACTTGGGCTTACTATACTCGCCTTTCTGCCGGCAACCGTTTTATATATGTTGTACAAAATTGCGCTCAATTATCTCAATGAGTTTTATCCGTTGTTGATCAGCGAATTTCGGCATACGGTTATAATTGATTTCGGCTTTTTTTACGGTCGCTACGCCACATTCATCACTATTTTTGGCTGCCTTCTGGTCATCTCGTTTCTTGTTCTGTTACTGTTGAAACGTAGAACAACCGTATTGTAAGCGCAACAAAAGAGTCAAGCGATTTACAAAATCAACAAACGGAGTACTATATGAGTGGTATTTTATATATATGGACTTTTTAAAACCGTTCTCAAAAGTAATGGCGATGAGAGATGATGTTTGGATGCGACATGCCAATCCGATTAGTGTTTGGTCGCGGATACCGACGATATTCTTGATTATTCTTGCTTTTTGGAGCCGTGCATGGATCGGCATCTATTTCTTGATTCCGGTTATCATCGTATTGATTTGGACTTGGCTCAATCCGCGTATCTTCCCCAAACCGAAATCGACGAACAATTGGGCGAGCAAAGCGGTTTTCGGCGAACGGATTTTTGTCTACCGCACGAAAGAAAACACAAAAATCCCAAACCACCACATTACCGCAGCTATCATCACCACTTGTATTGCCGCTGTTGGCGGCCTAATATTGGTGTACGGACTCTACGCGCTGAACCCTACAGCAACCCTTACTGGTACAGCTATCGCTTTTTTAGGCAAGATGTGGTTTATCGATCGCATGACATGGCTTTTCGAAGACATGAAAAACGAACCCAAATACAAAGATTGGCTATATTAAGCGGCAATTATTATTTCACCACCCATTCGATCTGTGCGCCACTTTGCATGCACACGTATAAATCAGATGACGAGTAGCTGGCAATCATCCTGCCAATGTGCGAAGGAGCATTGCAATCGGCGGGCAATGGTGGATTCGTGCCGGAAAGCGTTGGGAGCTTGATAAAGCCATTATCGAGTGGTATCTCACTTTCGAAATACCCTTTCGTCACCACCGTATTCACCAGATCGGTGCTTTCAGTTTCGCCGGCAATGATCTTTCCGCTCGTTTTTACTTCAACGATATTTGTATCACCGAGTATGACTTGATTGCTCTTATCGGGTTCAGCATTAAACCCGATCGCCGTGATATTCGAATGAATATTACCGTTGTCTCGCAAAACTGCAATGCCATCCGATCGAATCAGATTCCAACCAACCACTCTGAGCCTTAGGGCATCAACGATATCGAAAACATGAACATTGCCGTTATTGAGCCCGCCGATCGTTGAGTTTAACACTCGCAATGAAACAGATTCACCGGTATTTCCCAAACCATGCGGCAGTGCGAGTGTTACGGTTTCGGTTGCATCATCTGCCGAAACCACATTATAAGTGTTATTGTTTACGAATGAATCATATGCATTCTTGCCGATTATCGTATTGTTATCGCCAGAGTTGAACGCGCCCGCTGCATCACCTATCGCAATAAGATTACTCGTTGCCAGTATTATAATTCGCTGCTCCCAAACCAATGCCGGTCACTCCACTACCTGTATTGCGCGATACCGCATTGCGACCGATTCCCACACTATCGTCACCAGTATTTTGCGAACCGGCATAGGTTCCAACAAACGTCGACCATCTTCCGGAATTCAAATCGGCTGCCCAGCTACCAATAGCCGTAACCTGAGAACCGGTGTTTGTAAGGGCAGAGTTGTACCCAACTGCAGTTACCCGATCTTGCGTGGTAGCGTTTGTTCCCGAGCCAATTCCGATAAGCGTGTTATACTGCCCTTCTTCACCCGTTGTATTTTGCAAAGCTGCGCCGCCATTGCCTATCACCAAAGAGCCGAGCAGGTTGTTCTGGTCGGGCAGATGTAACACCTGAGTTCCGTTTATTCCGACCTCACCACTAATATCAAGTGA
>CAZOZW010000013.1:4912-9396 GCA_964584385.1 uncultured Candidatus Peribacteria bacterium | reverse complement strand
GGAGTTTCGACCCCAATACCGATCGCGTTGTCGAAATACGCCATACCACTCCCACCGCTGATACGTACATTTTCGTTATCGTTGCCATCTAATAAACCGATGTAACCATTACCATCGCCCCCCTGATTAAAGATGATCGCATCGGTGCCGTTATCACCGATCATCCGTAAAAACTCGCCGCTGTCGGCGTTGTTCCGGATCGATACCAAATGTTCCGGCGAATCACCGACGATAGTTAGACTCTCTGTTCCTACCGCGGTGCCGATCGCAATACTCCCCGTGGTTTGCAGATCTTGATTACCAAGATCAGATCCGATTGCAGCTGCCGTGCAGATCCAGTCGGTTCCGTTGAACTGCAAAGAATCATCGGCATTACAGCCTGAAGTCATCAGCCCAACATTACTGCCACTTGTTTCGAGACCGCCACCAACAACCACATCGAGTAAACCGCTCACGTTACCACTGGCGATATCGGTCACGCGGATGCAATTATCGCCGTTTTCATCACAAAATTGTTCAGCTCCGATAGATCCTTCAACTTGCAACTTTACACCGGGTGAAACAGCAGTAGTGCCGATTGCCACGCCGCCAGTCGTGTTTAAAACAACATCTTGCCCCGGAGCATTGATATCGCCGGCACGTTGCCACGAACTGGCATGATGTGCCGCCTCGTTCCATTCTTGTGATGTGAGCGGACTTAGCGCAGATTTGGCTTGTGGTGACCATTGTGCCCGCACAGTCACCGTAAAATCGAACAACAGTATTATTGCAAGCGCAAACGATGCTGATAGATGCGTTCGTTTCATTTTGGTTTTGTATCTTATACTTATATCTTTTTCTTGAATTCTTCACAACAAAAAGCTGTGCTCACAGAATCGATCAGTAGGCCGAACAAATGGATTCATCTGTTCGGCCTACGTCCATTGGAATTATTGGACAACGATAGTAATACTTTCGCTTGTCGATACCTCAATCCCTTCGCAATCGACGGTGTAAGTGGTGGTAACGGTCGGGCTCATAAAAGCAGTTCCGACCACATTATCATCGGTTTTAAAATCTGCCGTGCACGATGTTGCCAAGCGCCCTTCGTAGCTGAGTTTAACCTCTTCACCGGCGGCAATCGTTGTTTTATCAGCATTCAGCACAATGCTCGGCGCCGGTGGTGCAACAGACAAATTGGTGTCAATCGTACCGACATGCTCTTGGTTGCTATTCTGAAAGTCATCAAATGTAACTCCCCCGCCCGACCAATTAAACATTTTCGAACTAAGATTCGAGACATGATAACGGTTGCGATTAAAACGGATCCCCCAAACAGGAGAATACAGCTGTGAGCCTGTGGCATCGCCAACTGCTCCGGTTTTACCCACCGAATGGATGATTTCGTTGTCGTAGATATTGACATTTTGACTCAGCCAATCGCCAAAAGCACCCGAACCACGGTTCTGCTCGATAATACCGATGCCGTTCCCACTATTCATTGTTCTGACATAGTTCCGGTAAACAGTCGCATTTGGGCTATTTTGAATTAAGATACTCGATCCCCATAGCCACACATCATTTGCTATACCGTTATCGATCGCAATATTATCGCGAATCACAACATCGTAACTGATCTCGTGCTTGAACCCATCGCTAGCATTATTCATCCCGATATTGTATTCGTAGAGCGAATGGATATTATCGATATCGGTCCAGAGCCCATGTGAAAGATTACTGTGCACGTAATTCAAGCGGATGACTGCGTTAAGCGTACGTACAATTTTAAAGCCTCCGGCCTCCCACCCAGAGCTGAAACCTGCGTAATTATTAAAACTGATCTCATTTCCTTCAAGCAACATGTTGTCACCAACACCTGCTGCACCAATTTGCCCATTGTGGTGAATATAGTTATTGCGCAAAAAACTAAGGTTAGCCAATCGCACACCCGCCCCATGATTGTAGCGGACTTCGTTGTTTTCGATGATCCAACCTTCGGGCGGTTTTTGATCACCGATTGAACCCATTTGTGGCGGAATAGCATATTTTTCTACGATAAAACCGAGGATTGCCACATTTTCACCATCGTTCGACGGACCAAACGCGTTACGCGTTGTTGAAACCTCGATTGTTTTTCCGGTTGGATCTTGACCAAGATAGATGCGGTCGGCTTCGTAATCAAAAAAGTACGAATCGGCATCCACCGTAGCGAGCGAATCGGTGTGGAATAGTGGTTGATCATTCACAAATACATCCTCGGGACGATTACACCGCGGATGTGAAGCTAAACACGATCCATGTACTTGACCTTGTTGGGTCTGCCCGTCAACAAACCAGTAGGTGCCATCGAACTGCCAATTCGTGAGCACATTCGCGCCGGTTAGTAGCGCACCGTTGCCGATGAAAGTATCGCCGGTCTTGGGATCGACCGAAAAATTACGATACACGCCCGAGCTGAACTGATAAGTGGTTCCGGCCGGGTTGGCGTTGATTAGGGCTTGAACATCATCGCTCGGCGATACGTTCACCACATTCCCCTGCCCTACGATCACACGTGCCAGATCACCGACTTTATGAGTATTATGCGTGCTATCGCATTGAATCGCGTACACCGTGTTTATCGTCGGGCTCACCGTTACCGCTCCGTTAACCGATCCGCCGGTGTTAAAGCCGGTTCCGGTGCAAGTACTGGCATCGGCGGTTTCCCACGAGAGGGTTACCGATTCGCCAAGATTAATCTTCTCGGTACTTACCTTAAGATAGACCGTTGCCGGTGGTAACTCGGCAACCGAAACCTGTGTGGTTTTTGTAACCGATCCCCCTTCGCCGGAACAGGTAACGGAATATAATGTATCTTCGGTGGGGAACACCTCAGCCGTTCCGCTCACCACATCATTTGTTTCGAATCCTCTACTACTGCAGGTTGTTGCATTGGTAGAAGTCCAACTGAGTACTGAACTCTGTCCGCCATCGATATCGACTGGTGAAGCATCGATTGTAACGGCAGGGGGAGGTGTATAAGTTCCTTGAGTGTATACTCGCAATGCGCTGAGTTTTGCATTGTCAACACCAGTCACCAATGCGATTGAAAGCGAATTATCGGTAACCACCACCCCTTCGACTAAAACATCATAAGCGATATCGTGACCAGCAACGGCATAAATATCAAGATCATCGATTACTGTGATTCCTTCGACAGTAACGTCAAAAACACGTGCCTGCGATTGGTTCGCAAAAATCTCTGCAAACTGAAACACAATATCATATTCTTGATTCGCAACCGGCAATTCGTAGGAATAATCGCTAAAACGCTCGGTTTGGTACAACGAATCATCTTCGGTATTTGAAATGGAGTTTCCGGTACTATAAGTATTACCACCGATTGCAAACTCGCTGTCGGCCTCATATACGGTTCCGTCAACAGCAGTGTATTCGGTACCACCAGCATTTAAAGCATATACAGTAGTCGTTACAGGAGGCAAAACCACCACCGTAGCATCAGCCGTTGCAACCCCTCCTACTCCGCTACAATCAATTGAATATGTCGTATCAACCAGCGGACTCACAGGAACCGAGCCAGTATTAGCACCGCTCGTTTCAAATCCTACACCAGTGCAACTATCTACATTGTTCGATACCCAAGAAAGCAGAGTACTTTCACCTTCGGTTATTTCAGTCGGGTTTGCGGTAAGAGTAACCGTTGGTAGTGGAAGTACCGTTACAGCCGTGGTTGCACTTATGGTTCCACCAGAACCGGTACAACTCACTTCATATATCATATCTGCAACCGGACTCACCTGTCCCGACCCCAAAACTGCGTTGTTCGTTTCAAACCCAACTCCGCTGCAACTATCGGTATTAGTCGAACTCCAACTGAGAGTAGTCGATTCCCCTTCTATGATTTCGATCGGATTCGCGGTAAGAGTAATCGTTGGCAATAACACTACTGTAACAGTGGCGCTGGCTATTGCAGATCCTCCCGGTCCGCTGCAGTCGATAGTGTAAGTGGTATCGGTTATTGGCGACACAGCAATAGATCCTGATATGGCATTGGCACTATCAAAACCAGTGCTCGTGCAAAAATCGGCATTGGTCGAAGACCAGCTCAAAGTCGCACTCTCACCTTCTGTTATTTCAATGGGGCTGGCAGTAAGTGTAGCAGTTGGCAATAGTGTAACAGACACCAAAACATTTGCGGTTGCGGTTCCGCCGGGTCCGCTACAGGTAATGGTGTAATTTGTATCAAACGTTGGCGAAAGACTGATCGACCCACTTGTTTGACCGGCAGCATCGAAACCGGTTCCTGTACAATTATCGGTATTCGATGAGCCCCAAGTGATAGTGGTTGACTCCCCTTCGATAATCTCGATCGGATTCGCAGTAAGCGTAACTACTGGCAAGGGAACCACCGCTACGGTTACAGATGCGGTTGCAATTCCTCCCGGGCCGCTACAGTCAACCGTGTACATGGTATCGGCAACAGGTGACACCGTAACCGACCCCGA
>CAZOZW010000013.1:4626-4832 GCA_964584385.1 uncultured Candidatus Peribacteria bacterium | reverse complement strand
TATCAATAGCAGGATTCACCTCCACCGAACCAGTAATGGCATTATCGGTATTAAATTCGCTACTCGTGCAGGCATCGGTATTGGCCGAAGACCAGCTCAAAGTCGCACTCTCACCAGTAATAATCTGACTGGGTTCGATAGAAATCGTAGCAGTCGGCAGTGGAATAACACTCACAGAAACATCTGCGATGGCGCTCCCGCCGGCA
>CAZOZW010000013.1:3706-4507 GCA_964584385.1 uncultured Candidatus Peribacteria bacterium | reverse complement strand
CCGCTGCAACTATCGGTATTAGTCGAACTCCAAGTAAGAGCTGCTGTTTCACCTTCGATTATTTCAGTCGGGTCGACGCTAATCGTTAGCGTTGGCAATGGAATAACCGTTACGATCGTGTTCGCACTTGCCGCTCCTCCCGGTCCGCTACAACTGATGGTATAGGTTGTTTCTAAAATCGGTGAAACGCTGATTGCACCAGCGGTTACATTGCCTGTGTCGAAGTTTGTTCCGGTACAACTCTCGGCATTGGTCGAAGTCCAACTTATAAGCGCGCTTTCACCTTCAATGATCTCGATTGGATCTGCAGTAAGCGAAACCGTTGGCTCGGGAATTATGACAACATCGGTACTTGCGGTTGCAGAACCACCCGGGCCACTGCAATCGATGGCATAGGTGGTATCGGCAGTCGGCGAAACGCTGACCGAACCACTTATTTGACCAGAGGCATCGAACCCACTGCCGTTGCAAAAATCTGCATCGGTCGAATCCCACGAAAGAATAGTCGATCCGCCACTGACAATTTGCGATGGATCAGCACTAATGGTTGCGATTGGCGGTGTTGCAGGCGCCTCGATGTAGGTAATAGTAAGCATGGGGATCTTACTATTCTCTTTCGAGTGAAAAGCTACATCATTCCCGCCGGTATCCATTTGTAGAATCAAAGACTTATCTTGACCAAAACTAAGCCCCGAAAGTGCGATATCGTACGACTCCCGTCGCTTCCATTGCCCGGTTCTCGCACCCAACTCCGCTCCGATCTGCGGAGCATTTTGCGGGCTTAAGGTTGTTTCGGTCCAG
>CAZOZW010000013.1:0-3696 GCA_964584385.1 uncultured Candidatus Peribacteria bacterium | reverse complement strand
CTTCGAATACACGAACCGTACCGTTCCCGGAGTCGCTCGAAATCGACAGTTTCAAATTCGCCGATACGATCTCACCATCAATCTGCGAAAGATCGAACTTTAAATACGATGTACGATTATTCGCCTCAACCCGTAAATCATTATTATTGTAGAGTGTGCTGCCCTGCAAATAGGCATCCTCGATCGGCGTGGTAGTGGTCGATTCAATTGTGACCATCTCTTGACGAACCACAATTGCAGCTAATTTGGCATTATTCACTGCCGCACTAAAACCGACTGAAAGTGAACCATCGGTAACACTGATATTTTCAAGCACCATATCGTACGCACCGTCATGACCGGCCTCGGCATAAATATCTAAATCACTTATCACAGAAGTACCTTCTATGCTTACGTCGAACACACGGCGATTCGCTTCGGTGAAGAAAATCTCAGCAAATCTAAGCGTAACTGTGTATTCACCGTCTGAAACCGGCAGTTCGTAACCGGCCATCGAGTATCGTTCGCTTTGATACAAAGTGTCATCAGCCGTATTTGCAATGGCATTAGATGTGGAATATATATTCCCTCCTAAAGCATATGCCGAATCGTTTTCGTAAACCGTGCCGTCATTAGCAGTAAACGAATTGCCACCCGCATTAAGCGCGTAGATAATATTCTGCTCAGCTGAGACAAGCTGCAATTGAGCAGTAAGAAATATAAGCACGACAGACACAAAAGCAAGAATTATGCCTTGCGAGAACGAGAAAAATCTCATGGTTTAAAGAATAGATTATGTTTAGAAAACCACACGACAAAAGCATTGTATAGTTTATTAAGGCGAATTATTTGGTATAAAGCTATAAAACTGACCATCGCAGATTTTTTCGAATGACCATTTGGGTAAAAAAGATGCAAAATATAGCAAAATACAATTCACAAAGCAGGATTATTCTTTTAAAAATACAGACTCATTACGCAAAAAATCCGTGTTAATCCGGTATTTACAGAAAATTAGAGAGTAAAAAAAAAGCGCCATTTTGCATGGCGCCCAAGTCGTTCATTATTCGATTATTGTAGTAGCGGTGATTACCCGAGCACCCCTTGGTTGAGTGGAGGTTTCAAGATAATTGATCGGAGTGGGCGGGTTTTGCCCTTTCCACCACTTGCGGATTTGCAGATACTTGCGCTTATCTAGCAAGTAAAACCACGTCACCTTACCCACGGTGAAATGGTTACGAGTTTGGTACGTTCTTCCTTCATAACGAAAGCGTGTCATACAACCTCCGCTTTTTTAACTAGAGTCCCGGTAATAACAAATGCACTCTCTGGAGCATATGGAGTTTCTAAGTACACCTTTGGCTTTGGTGGAAACTCACCCTTTTGCCATTCATCAACGCGGATATATCTACCCGTTTCAGGGAAGAAAAACCATACTTCGCCTGACAACGAAAAATCAAAATCAGTACGATATGTACTGTTATTGAATTGAATCTGCTCATGTAAGATCATTTCGTTTCTCCTGTTAATTGAAGTTCTGGCTGTGCTTTATATAGATCCATGTTCAGAAAAGCTTTTTCGCTTTCATGAACGAAATATTCTTCTGGCTCCCACGGCGCACCAAGTTTCGCTTTATACCACGACGATATAAAAACGATTCCCACATCCGGGATATCGATCAGCATACCATCGTATACTTTCTCGATAGGCAAGGTGTAGAACTTGTTTTCAAAAACTATCTTTAAGATTTTCATTTCAACCACCCCTCGCTGCGTTTATACACGATATGCATTGTAAACAACCTCATTAACGTCCGGTAGAACCGGATAGAGAACATAACTCCTCGGCTGAGCTGGAATCGCTTCCGTCCAGCTATAAATTCTGAGGTATTCGTTGCGTTCCTCCAGGTACACCATCGGAAGATCGATTTCATAAACTACATCATCAACTTCGTAAATCACATCTTCAAATACAAAACGCATGACATGCACTCCTAATCAAATTTTTAATGAGCGACGAACGGCAAGCTACATCTAAACAAAGATAGTTCCTGCACAACGGTACTTTATATTTATTTATTATCTTGTCAAACAATTCACCCATCCCTTTACAAAGAGAAAAAAAGGTTGCCAAAGAAAAAGAGTTTCTTTTAATATGCATCCGTCTTTATCAACAACACAGGAGAATGAAGATGATTGATTTTAATAATAAACCCGTGCAAGAAAGTATTGCCTCTTCCCTGATTGAAGGAGGCAAGAACATCATAACTGCCACATGGTTGACTGCCGGTTTTTTTGGTTTGGCATCAATAGCAATTATATTAGTCGGAACATCTGCTCTTTTCAAGGATGAAGACATTAAAAACCAAGAACCCGCATAATAGCGGAGTTACGGTTTTCGCCTCTTAGCCGGGTTTCTGCCCGGCTTTTTTTAAACGAGACTGGCACTTGCAAAAAATGAAAAGTAGGCATTAAATACAATTGTGTTCAGCAACAGAGGAGAAAGAACATGACTGTTTTTTACGGAAAACACGAACCAGGAATGCTCGACAAGGCAGTTGAGATCGGCGAAAAGATTATCGATATTGGCTACATCACTCTGTTGGTAGCAGCCACACCGTTAATCGACACCGCTCGATTCACCATTGATTTGGTGCTTCCCACAAAAAGGAGCAGGAAGGACACACCAAAGGCCAAAAACCCGCCGAATAAGCGGAGTTAATGGTTAAACCCTTGGCGGTCAGCAATGACCGCCTTTCCCTAATCCGACTCGGGCCAAACCACTTTTGGTTTTTCTTGATGGGTGATCCACGAAAACCACATCGCCGTGTACCCAGGCACGGTTTCACCGGTCTCATTCGTCACGCGGATCAACCCTGTAGGTGCGAGTTCGGCAGTATAGGTTACGCCATCAACTTCAACAGTGGCAGATTCTTGGCTGAGCATTGCCTTGCGTTGAAAGCCGACCGAGGTCTCACCAATATTCACGATATAAAACAGATCTTTCGCAAAAAACCGGGCATCGCTGTTTTGTACCGGAAACATCAATCGATCATTTTCTTCGTAATTGCCGTACGGGCTACGGTCGTAATCTCGTGTAAAACCGGTATTACGCGAAAGCACCTGTGCATTTACAAAATTTTCTTTTACCTGACCGAACGTAATAATGTCGCTTTCAATCACCTTTAGTTCGGTTCCCGTATACTCACCAACCACGGCTCGCCCTAATATTTGCGACCATAAAGATTCGCTGAATGTGTCGAACATCAGCAGGTTCGATTCGTAAAGTTTGCCGCTCACACCAAAAAACAATGTTCGTTCCCCTATGCGCCTGTCGTACACGATTGCGCTACCGCATAGTGGGCAAAACGTTACGGCAACCGGCGTCTCGCCAATTGTTTGATTGACGATCTCATGCCAATACAAAATTGGATACGGGTAAAAATACTGCTCGCCATTAAGCTCTAAAAAAATGCCATATTCATCATCGGCCACAAAGTCGGCTTGTTCAATCGAAACGAATTGAGGATTCCCGATTGCCGGAATACCGTTTTTTCCCGGTCCGCCATCGAGCACGAGGCTTAGATCTATCTCGGTTTGTGAAGTATCGGTTTTAAGTCGCTCGTTCAAAAAAGCCTGTTCCGCCGTAGATTCAAGTGGTGGTGCCTCATCGGGTACCGGTGGTTCGGTTGAACCGTTAATATCTCGAAAAGACGAT
>CAZOZW010000012.1:31329-41028 GCA_964584385.1 uncultured Candidatus Peribacteria bacterium | reverse complement strand
TACCAATGACATCAGCAAAACCCGATAATGGATGTCGACCAGTGGAGTATTCTTACCCCAACTTTGCTGACGAAGCTGTTGTAAAAGCAAACCATAAGCCTTTGGCGCAAGTTGCGCATCGGCTATTTTTATAAGTTGCCCGCTCGTTATCTGCTTCGGTGTATTATTTTCATTCACCACCTCTCTCACCTCAAATAACCTGAGATAATTAATCGCCAACTGAAAATCGTGTGCCGTCAGAATATACTGACATTTAGGTTCATCTTTCTTGAACAAACCCAAAATGTGGATCAACAATTCGAGATTAGCAGCCAAAGGGGTGTCGACTGGCTTACTGATGAATTGTACGCCTTCGTAAAGTGCGTACTGGCTACGAAAATCCAGCTTAGTAATTGCAGGATTCACAATACTGTTTAACGTCAAAGATGAACTATTCATCTTGCATCTCCTTTTCCTTACAAAAATCCGATCCTAATATACGAGTTCGCCTCTTGTTATTGATTCTTTCAGTTTCGAAATATATGTACTCGCCTCTTTTACATCATCATTGCTGATATTTGGGTATGGCATTGCTGCTACCCAAGCCAGCTCCGAAAGAATCCAATCGAAATCATTCTGATAAAGGTTTGTGAAAAATCTTCCGGAGTATTTATAAATGCCGGCTTTAAGCGCTTCTTGTGCGCCGTCACTTAAGCCAGTAAACTCTTGATCATACAAATTTTGAACTTGAATCGTGCTCATGATCGAGCCCTCCTGTCTGATGTTTTCAAAGAACGTAAAGAACAATTCGAGTGCGCATTTATCGCTGTTGAATCAACACGAAAAAGCAGCTTGTACACTTTACACTTTTTTTTAAAGGATGCAAGAACTTGCGTTTGCGGTGAGAATCCTTATTATTCAATCAGCTCTAACAAAAAAACTATGAAGAAAAAACGCTACGCCCATGTCATCGGCAATACGCTCGCATACTTTCAAGATACGGTTGATAGTGTGGTGACCTTTGGTTTTAACAAACTTAAAAAAGCCGAGAGCGCCACAGCAAAAAAGGATCAGCACAAAGCGGTAAAGTTTTTGGGCTCAGCAGCTGGGTTTTTGGGCGAAGTCGGTAGCCAATATTACAAAAAATACGACGAGATCAAGCAAAGCAAAAAAACTTCTGCGAAAAAAAGCGATTCTTAAGCTTGATAAAACGATTGAGAGGGTTATTATGATGGTGATTATTCCAAGTAATGTGGTATTGGATATTTTTTATCGTGATGAACGTGCTCTCATTGGTGTTTTACTTTGTAGTACTCGTTCGCGTGCGCGACTACACAAGCCAGTTTTTACGGCATGAAACCGCTTACATACGCCTGTTTCACCTTATTTCGTTGCGCCACGTTTTTGCCGGTTATTTTATAAGTCTTATCTTGATGATTATAGCAGAGGTGTTCTACACATCATTTTTCTGGTAACTACTGATGCGGATATTTCCTTCACGCAACGAGCAAAAAACTTTTCATTTCAGTTTTTTGCACAAAAACGAGAACTGCCTGTTATTCGCACGCAGTCACGGAATCCGCTTGTTGTTCAGGCTTGGGAAGCGATGGCTCCTATGGGCGATTTTAGTGTTTGCGGTTTTAAGCTTGGTACACGCATTTATCGGCGATTATTTTAGCGAAACTGCCGCCAAAGGTTTTGAATTATTCGCCTGTGCCGCAGCGCTGTTTATAATCCACTGGTTTTTTTTGGAGGTGATCGGGTTTTATCTCGGCTTTTTTATGGTGACTGATAGCCGCATCATCGAACTCCATAAAACGGTCTTTATGCGCGAGGAAATGAATGAGATCTCGTTCAAGCAGATCACGAATATCCATCATGAAAAGTCGGGCTTGCTGCAAAACTTACTCAATTACGGCACGATTGTGATTCATAGTAATGTGCAACAACCGATTAAAGTTAGCTTTGTAACGGCGAGTGAAGAAAAATACACGGTTGTGAGCCGCCTGCTCGGCAAACACCTCGGGCAACAAAATACTCAACCAATTCTCGACGAAACATGATACACTGGCATCCGCTTTTGTGATTGAAGATGATATTTTTGGGCAGCTGTAAAGACTCGGTAGGAATTGTGGCGAAGATCAGTGGTTTTTTCGCCGAGCACAATGAGAACATTCTTCATCTTGAAGAACATACCGAAGACGACCGGTTTTTCATTCGGATCGAGACCGATTGCTGCGGTTCTCGACAAGTCCTCGAAAAGGCATTTGCCCCTCTTGCAAAAGAGCTGGCGATTGATTTTACTTTTTACGACCGGGCAAAAAACATCAAACTCGCACTGTTTTGTTCGGGCACGCTGCATTGCCCGCTCGAGTTGATCTCGCGGCAGCTCAGTGGCGCCTTACCGATTGAGATTCAATGTATTATCAGCAACAGTAAGGCGATTGAAGAAACGGCAAAAAAATTGCAAATACCGTTTCATTTCACCAAAACGGCAAAAGAAAGTTTTGCTCACGAAAAAGAACAATTCGAGATTTTACGGCAATATGATATCGATTTGATCACGCTTGCCCGTTACATGAAAATCCTCTCGGCAGATTTTATCGAACAAGTAAAAACACCGATCATCAATATCCACCATTCGTTTTTGCCGTCGTTTATTGGCGGCAGACCGTACGAAATGGCGTACGAACGCGGGGTGAAGATGGTGGGCGCCACAGCACATTTTGTTACGAAAGACCTCGACGAAGGGCCTATTATCGCCCAAGGAGTATTGCCGGTCGACCACACCTACTCGGTTGAGCGGATGAAACGCGAAGGCGAGAACATTGAAAAGCTGGTTTTTGCGCAGGCCATCAGCAAATTCGCCAATCGCAAGATTCTTTTGGCAGATGGGCGGACAGTGGTGTTTCGCTAAAAAAAATTCCCAAAAACATAGGTAACCGGGCTGCATTTAACCAATGCGGAGCAATAGGTTTTGGGCACAAGCTTTCACTTGTGCCCATGTTTTTTGTCGAGCTAGTGAACCTGAGCGACTCCTAGTTCGACTCGGAGGACGACTTCCTTGTCATCAACTATCACGGTGCACTCCCACATTTTTTGACGGGAATGGTCGCAGTCGATATCGACTGCACCGTTTTCCTCTACCATGAGGTGTTCCACAACCGCTGCTTCTGCAGCGGTTTTTGTTGATTTGTATTCTGCAATAGCCGCAAACGCGGCGATTAACATAAACACAATTACACAAAAAATGACTAGTCTTATGTGCTTTTTCATTCTTCCTCCGGTTTAAGGTTCGGGCTGCTGCCGAAATTGGCGCAGCAATTAAAAACCAGATTTACTTTAAAATACAAATATATTTATGTCAATAATTATCAGATTTTTTTTCGCATACCTTGTTTATGATTTTGTCGAGCATATAACCGGCAAAATAAAACACCACACCGTTGAGCAAATAACTCACCCCAAGGCTCACTAAAACCAAATACTCCGGCAACCGGTCGATTAGCATCGTTATCCACGGTAAGCCGGGAATCGCAATGGCGATCTTACAATAATCCGAATCGCAGAAAAAAGCGTATACTGCCGCCATAAGGCAGATGATTACATAAAACCAGAGAAAACTTTTGGCAAACATAATTAAATGAAACATAAACTCCTTGTATCACATGTGGCGAAAAAAATCAGCCCCGATGCTTGCCAATCAATGCATCGATTCCTTTGCCGATAAAAAAGAAAATTGCTCCGTTGAGCAAATAGAAAATACCGATTATCCAAAATGGAAGATCGATATTCAAAAACGTGCCAAAGAGCTGCACCCAAGGTGAAGCGGGTAAAAAACCGAGCAGCTGGCAATAAGTAAAGGTGCACAGCGCGGCAAAAACCGCCATGCCGAAGCAAAAAATAATGTAGATGCCGAGCAGTATTTTTGCAGTCATACGTCAAAATAGTATCAAAACTGAGAAAGGTGTTGTCAACGAAAAAAGCCGAGAGCAAAACTCTCGGCGTTAAAACCAACATGCAAAACTATTCTTGATCAGAAGTAATTGTTGTTGTCACTTCAACCTTATCTCCTCTATTTAAAAAGTGAGCAATGCAAATGTAGTTCTGCATCCCAGGACCCAAAGAACAGTCAGCCTCTAATTCTGAGTCGATTCGATATCGCCTCTCAATATGTTTCATCATAATGCGTTCGGCGATTTCGGAATCTAAATCCTGCTCAGAGAGATACGTGCTGTCTTTGTAGTCCATCCATGCAGGTATTGCGATTGCTGCAAGAATAGCAACGATAGTAATCACGATTATTAACTCGATTGTCGTAAAACCGCTTTGTTTGTTCATCTTTCACCTCTTGTTTAAAAATGCGTTACCAATCGTTTGGTCCGCGCTGTGCCTTAATCATAATCGAATCTCCGTTATGCAAATACGTCGCAGTGCAATCACGTACCCCGTTTTTATCGGCTTTGTCGCCGCAAGTCACATAAACTTCTGCATCATTTGCAGAAGGGTAGGTTCTTACCACGTAGTTTCGCATCAGCTGCACTGTCGCACTTACAGTTGCGCGATTATTATACACTTTACTTTTCTGGTGATCATCCCACATTGGCTTACCAATCGCCAGTAATACGCCCAGTAATGCTACAACAATCAGCCATTCGATCAAAGTCCAATCAGAAAAGAATTTCAACATTTTTGTATCCTCTTGATTAAAGTTTCTATTGTACATACACAGAAGTGGTTGGAATCGGATATCAATACTCTTCTGCATAAACATCTCGCATAACAGAAATCTTATCGGTGCGTGTTTTTAGCTGTCGATCAAAAGCTGCCCAGCAAGTTCTGCTGCCATCAATATTTAAATTCAAACAGCTCACCTTGGGGAAGGAATCGACTCGATATGTTTTTAGAACATACTCGATCATAATCTCTGCAGCCATTTGCTTAGGGAACTGCCTCTCTTCTTTCGCCTGCTGACTTGTTTGAAACACGATGATCAGCAGTGTGAACATAATCCAAAAGCCGAACAAATAGCGAAACTTGATTTTCGCAATCCAGCTATCTTGTGGTATTTCACCATTGATATCAATTTTTTTAATCCAATTCAGAACTCTAGTCATTTTGATGTACCTTTCGTTGGTTTTAAATTTCAGACTTTTTCTCGACTAGCGTCAGAAAAAATCAACATCGCTTAAAAAAGCGTAATTACTTTTTAATCGTTTTAACGGCGGTTGTCAAAAATCTTTCGAGACACTGCACGCAGCTTCTCTACTTCTCGCGGATCGTTTCTTTGATCTCTTCGCCAAAGTGTCTACCGCTGGCATTACCGAAAAACGCCAACACTTCATCGCCATTTTTAAGGGTAGTGACCGATGCCGGCTTGCCTTTAGGCGTGGTTAAACGGATAGTTTCGGCATTTTGCAGCACCAGCGAAACCCGCTTGCCGTCTTTGTTTTCGCCAACTACGAGCATCATCGGGCGGCGTTCTATTTTATTGCGCCCAACCGCCACCGTTTGCGAAGCCCCTTGCGGGTTAACCGCCAATATCTCATCGCCCGCCGAAAGTTCGCAAAGGTACTTCGTGCGATTATTCGGTAAACGCACATACGCATGTACCGCGCCGGCGTTTACACGAAACGGGCGAGCGGCACAATACACGCCTTCGACGTTTTCGTTATGCACCAAAAACATCGCCTTGCCCGAGTCTCCCACCAGCAAACCGGTGCCCGGTGGCAACAACGATGTGGTATCGATGCAGCAGCGGTCGCTCATCGTTACCGGTTTTGTCTCGGTGATTTTTACGGTTTCGAGTTCAAATGCTTCGGCGCCGATCTCGCGAATCACGTTGCCGGTTTCGATGATATCGTTGACCGACTGTGGCTTGAGTAAAATACCATCGGCGCCGCGCTCCATTGTTTCGAGCGCGAGTTTCGCTTCGGTGGGGTTTTTAACGACTTGAATCAAATTAGATGTTTTTGAGATAAGATTCTCAAGCGGAATAATCGTCCAATCGGCATTTTCGACGATGACAGGGATCTTTCCGTTATATTTTACAACGTTATCTTCATCGGCTTTGGTTTTGATCAGGATATGGTCGACATCTTGCCCAAGCTGTAAATCACCATCTTCGGCGATGGTGGTGATTTTGCCGAGCTTTTTTACTTTCTCGCTTTCGCCATTTTTTACCAATAGCGCATCAGCACCGGCTTCGAGCGCGGCGGTGATGAATTTTTTCTCTGCTGCGCGGGCATCTACCCAAAAAAGCTTCTTCATAATTTTGTACAAGTACGTAAAGTATGGCAAAGATTACGGTTTTGTGCAATCGACAAGGCATTTATCCGGTTTCGTTGAAACAGGCAAGAACACGGTAAACAAAAGCTCAACTCGTTTGCCCGGTTTAATACGGGTGAGGATAACAGCGGGAGCAAAAATACCGGCGTCTCTTAAGCATAAAAGTGGATAGATCTGCCAAGGTTCTCGCAGATGAAACATTGCACGCTCACCTCCGACATTCCACTTGCTCGGTCTTGTCTTGTTGAATGATTGTTTATGAAGAAAAACGATTGCAGAAACTTTTATAGATGCAACAAGATAGACATGACCGCAATATCATCAGAGCTTAACGGTCACGTCTCGCTGTTTGCATGTGAGCGGATCGTTGCATTTTATTGTTGTGATCAGGTTTACCGAAGACGTGACCGAACTTTGGCACTAAAGTTTTTGCAAACAAACGCCCAAACTCGCTTCCCCGGTTTTTTGCCAGCAGGGGGTGGGCGGGGAGGCAAAGATACCGGGGTCTCTTAAACGCAGTAACAGGCAGAAAACCTGGTGAATGGAACTCTCTACTTTATCGCAGAGAATTATTCGTAAATTGAATCCTACGTTGCCAGACCCCGGTATTATCATCTCCTCCCAAATCTCCCACAGATGAAAAACCGGGGGGCTAACGTGAGAGTTGAAACATCAATCACAATAGAAGACATTAAGGCATACATCTCCACCTTAATGTCTTACTTTTAAGAACAGGTAAGCAAATAAAATAATCGCTAAGCAAAATCTAAAAACGCATGTGGTTGATGCACGACAAGTTCTGAGCTATAATATTACGATATATAAAAACATATGGAAGCATTTCTCACCATTGCGAATTATATTCTTACGCTTACAGCAATACTTGCCCTTTTTGGTTTTTGGATATTCGCTATCGGCTGGGTGATCATCACTATTATTTGGCGCTTTGATGGAAAAAAGAAAGACAGCAAACTTCCAAAGCTGCGTAATCGATTCAAGAAGGGGTTTTGGTGGTGTTTGGCAATTTTGTTGCTGACTTGGATACTCGGATACCTTATGACGCAAATTTTATTTTCATGCTGTCTCGATTCATTTTAATCGAGTGCATTTCTTTTACCCAAAAAAACCGAAGCATAGAGCTTCGGTTTTTTATGAATAGAGTTACAGCTGATTAAAACGGTAAATCTTCGGGTTTGATGTCGCTTTCGTATTTAATCTCCGGAATTTCGATATCGGGTGCGGCGGCATCTGCGGTTTCGGCAGTGGCGGCAGTTGTTGCAGTTGCTGCGGCGGCAGGTGCGGCGGAACCGGTATCGCCAGAAGCCAAATCGGCGTTTTTGGCACCGAGTTGGAGTACCTTTTCGGCAGTAATTTCGGTGGTGTATTTTTTCTCGCCTTCGGGTGTATCCCACGAGCGGGTTTGCACGCGGCCTTGCGCGTAGAGCTTTTGCCCGGTTTTAACATTCTCGCTGATCTCGCGAGCTAAATCGCCCCAGGCAACCACATTGTGGTATTCGACTTCTTCTTTTTGGTCACCGGTGTTGCGGTCTTGCCATTTGCGGTTTGTAGCAATGCTAAAATTAGCAACATGCTGCCCGGTAGTGGTTTGGCGCAATTCAGGGTCACGGGTGATGTTCCCCAATATTTGTGCATTGTTAAGGCCTCCGGCAACGGCAGAGCTTTCTGGTGCCGGGGTGATTTCTTTGCGCGAATCGAGCAAGATGAGGTCATCGGCGATAACTTTCGTTTTATACTTTTTTTGACCATCGGTTTCCCAACTTTCGGTCTTAAGACGACCGGCGATATAGATCTGGCTGCCGGCTTTACAATAATCGGCGGCAACTTCGGCCATGCGGCGCCACAGCGTTACATTGTGGTAACTACTGATGATGGCATTGCTGCCATCGGCTTTGGTAATTTGTTCGGTAGTTTTGATGTTAAGATCGGTCACCGAAGTTCCGTTCGGAAGTGACCGCAGTGCAGGTGTTTCGGTGAGATGACCGATAAGTTCTATACGATTTAAGGCGTACATATGTGTGAAAAATTAAAAAGCCGAGCAATTGTGCAATATTCTCATTTGCTTGTAAATATGATTTTGCTTAATTGATGAATAAACGCAATATCGATTGAGCGAATCGATTACAATCGGCTTTTGGGATGCGGTTTTTCGCGCTATAATCCGATGTGATTTTTACCCGATTATCCAATCTGCTTTACCGCCATCGGTCGAACAACTGATCGAGGCTCTGCGATTATTACCGGGCGTAGGGCAAAAAAGTGCCACGCGGCTCGCCTTTTTCTTGCTGCGCAACAATGGCAACGCACGTGAGCGATTGGGCAATGCGGTTTTAGATGCCACCAAAAACCTCGTAAAGTGTAGTGTGTGTGGTCATTTCGCCGACGAAGAAGTATGCGCTATCTGCACCGACAACACTCGCAACCAGCATGAGCTTTGCGTTGTCGAAGACAGCTTGGATTTGTTGGCGATTGAAAAAACGAACATCTACCGTGGCAAATATCATGTTTTGGGGGGCGCACTCGCACCGCTCGAAGGAGTGGGGCCGAATGACTTGCGGATTGAAGAATTGGTTTCGCGCTTACAAAAAGGCGGCATAACCGAAATAATCCTGGCAACCAACCCCACGCTCGAAGGCGAAGCCACCGCAACTTTGGTGGTACGCAAATGTAGCGAGTTCCCCGATATCAAGATTACTCGGCTGGCACGTGGCATACCGGTCGGTGGCGATGTAGAATACGCCGATGAAGTCACGCTTTCGAGGGCGTTCGAAAACCGCGGAAAGTTTTAGAGATCAACCGATATAATCCGCCACGGCTCAGCGCCATGTATTTGACTCACAATGTAGTTTTCGCTGACACCAAGCTCATTAGCGCGCTCGCAAAGCTTTTTATAATCACGAGAGGTGCCTTGCTGCTTTACCTCAACGGCAACTTTATTATTGATGATAAAATCGATCTCGGCGCCGCGTTTCTTCTGCCAGTAACTGACACTTTCATATCTACTCAATGCCAAGAAAACGGCATTCTCAAACACACTCCCAGCATCAATATCTGAGAAGAATGTAAGAAAGCCCGTATCGCAACAATATACTTTTTTTCCGGTTGAAACAGTACGATCGACACTTTTGCCGAACTGCGGCACTAATGTGATAAAAAAAGTTGCCTCCAAAAAAGCCAAAAACGAATAAATGGTTGCCCGCGATACACCGAGGGCAATTGCCATTTTCGAGACATCGACTTTGGCACCAACGCGGCGTAAAAGCAGAAGGATGAAGTCGCGAAAAGCACGGATCTCGCGAAAATGAGCGATATTGTGGACATCTTTTTCAAAGTACGACTTGAAGATATCTTTGAGTCGCGCCTCTTTTAGCTCCGCTGTGGGTGATAAAACCACACCGGGAAACCCGCCGTATC
>CAZOZW010000012.1:25229-31319 GCA_964584385.1 uncultured Candidatus Peribacteria bacterium | reverse complement strand
GTTGATAATGTCGATGATATTTTTCATAGATCAGCTTGCTCTTAGAGTCGGCTTTTTTGGCAAACGACGATTGAAAAGACTTCTCAATTCCTTGAAAAATGAGATATTCTTCAAAATCTAAAGGTTGCAGATTGTAGACGAACTTTCTCCCTGCCAGGCTTTCGGGGAAGAGGTTTTTTAAATAGAAACTGCTCGAGCCGGTAAGGAAGAATTTGACATCATAATGATCGTACAAGTATTTGATTGCCCGGACTGCCTGCGGTATCGCCTGTATCTCGTCTAAAAAAATATATGCTCGCTTGTTTTTATCGATGCCGTAATCTTGCAGATGGAGCATGATATTGTTGTAGTCTTCTTCTTCGAATAGTTTTTGATCGATGGGGTTTTCCATATCGAGAAAGAGTTTGTTCTCGCTCTGAATATGGTCGTACAGCATGCGGTAAAGTGTGGTTTTTCCTACGCGTCGCATACCGTTCAACACAATTATTTCAGGTGTATCGATCGCCTGTAGCAGCTGTGGGTAGATTTTTCGGGGGAGCATGAATACATAATGTCTATTACTAATTTACATTTTTGTATACTTTTTGTAAAGTAATGATTTACAAAATGTGGCATATCAAGATATCACACCACGCCGAAGTTTTCATCCGAATACTACACCAAGGTGACTTTTGCTTTAATACAGCATCTCTCAATTTCCCTCTTGGCGGAGTCTCATCTTTCGAGCGAAGCGAGATAGAGGCATTCCGCCGTGAATTAAATGCAGTATTATTACAGCTCCGCGCCGATTCCCGTCAGAGCGGGAATGACCCCGCCCGCAAGCGCAAACTTGAACCACCAACTTCCAATTCCACATCTCGCTTGCGAATCGTAATTCACAATTCTTCTTTCGTAATTCTACGAAAACAGTAAAAATCCGCTAATAGCTTCTAAAAAAAGAGTGTATTGCGGTGGATACTTACGCGCAGCTCCCCTGCGCTTCACTCTCGGTGCCATAATAATGCTTGCCTATTTCGATCGGCTTCTTGCCGTTTTTTACTCGCCACTGGTTCGTATCACGCAGTGAGTACGCGCAACCGCAATATTCTTGCTGATACATCTTTTCGCGTTTGGCGATTTCGAGCATGCGCTGCGATCCACCGGCTTTGCGCCAGTTCCAATCCCAATAGGCTACCCCGTGTTTTTCGCCGGAGCGTTTGCCGCAATCGTTGATCTGATTCATGTTCTTCCAGCGGCTAATACCAAGACAGCTTGTGTACATTTCAAAGCCGTTCTGCTTGGCGTATTCGGCGGTTTTTTCAAACCTCATATCAAAACACATCGTGCAGCGTTTGCCGCGTTCGGGCTCATGCTCCATGCCTTTTGCTTTTTCAAACCAGTTTTCGGGGTCGTAATCGGCATCGATAAAAGGAATACCGAGTTTCTTGGCAAATTCGATATTCTCGTTTTTTCGCAAGATGTATTCTTCTTGCGGATGAATATTCGGGTTGTAAAAATAGATAGTAAGATCTATGCCCGAGGCGATAATCGCTTCGATCACCTCGCCCGAACAAGGAGCACAACAGGAGTGGAGCAGAACTTTGCCGACATTTTTTGGTGGCACCAGCTTTTGGCGGATTAAGGTGCCGAGTGGTTTTGAAGCAGTCATATTACTTTTGCAAAAGTGCAGAAAGGCTCAAGAGCAGTAATGGCTTTTGGCAGTTAATCTTCTTTTACCAGAAGATAATCGGTATCAAAAGTCGAAACGGCAAATATACTAACTCCTGCTTTCGCCAAAGGGCCAGACAAAGCAGCAAAAATACCCACCAATGTCAGATCGAGCGGCCCAACTACTTTTATCGCTCGCCAACCACTAACCGCCTCTGTCTCACAAGGAACGCGCTCGACAGCGCAAATCACCGAAAGTTCTTCGGCGGTTTTAACCACCGAAAAGAACTCACCCGTAGTTGCCCATTCCGGAATTTTAGGTACTGTTGACATATGTGCTTTTCGATCAGAGATTCTCAGATTCCTTGCGAAAAATTTTGAGTTCGACGATTAAATGCCGAAGTATTTTTTTAGGAGAAGTCGGAATTTTGGAGTTGAATATGTGGATTTATGGCGGAAATTGACATATGTCAACAGTGCCTAGTATTTGGCGAAAACCGACAGATTGCCAGTTCAATCGGTAAAAGAGTCAGAACGAGGCGCTTTTTCGACATTGGACAGATGAAATGCATCGTCAGAGTATCAAATGTTTTTGCTTCGTTGCAGCTAAAAATCCATGTGAGATAAAAAGCTTAATGCGACACTGTCGCATTAAGGAAATAACTTGAACCCCCAGCAATCTTCGATTAAGTCGATTATAAAGAAAACCAGATCAATCGTTCTCTTTCACCGCCTCAATAAAACTAAACTCATCAAACAAAAAATGGTGAAGATTCAGAGTCTTTAAACAAATGATTACATTTGAACTTTACCGAAGCAAATCTTTCGTTATTAAAAATACTTTGGTATAATAATATTAAACAATCAAAAAGCAAATGCCCGAAACAAATCCCGATTACGGCAAGTGCGCCTTGCGTGCCGATAAAACCTGTGTTGGGCCCGATAAATGCTTGCGTCATTCGGATGCCTGGTTACAAGAACGCGTGATGGTGAAGTTGATGCTATCGAACGCCGATGGCGCCAGTTCGAGCTTGAGCTCAAAAGCAACACATGATTATTTTGTGGCAATACGACTTTCGGAGGGCACCGGTAAAAACCGCGAGAAGTTTTTAGACAACATGATCAACGCGCGTAAAAAGTGCGCACTCGAAAAACTGCTCGACGCAAAGGGCTTAACCGAGCAACTGCCCGATGAAACCGACGCCGACGGGCTTAAACATACCGAATAAAAAAGCATTTTAGTATGTCATCAGGCATTACTTTCGATTTATTCAGCAACCTCTTCTTCGGTAGGGTCGGCTGTTTGACGTGGTGGCGTAATGGTAAAGGTGTTTGCCGTAGAGTTACCGCTGACTTCGGGGGTGAACATCTGCTTAGCGATCGCGGGTAAAACGCTGTACTGCCCGGCATGATCGGCGCGCATCAAAAACTCGAATTCGTAGCGACCGGCAGGAAGATACTCGGCATATAAATGCACCGCTTCGGCTTTGTATTCGGTGTGATCAAACCGCCACAATTGGTTATTAAAGCACCAGCGAAAGCGGCACTGCGCGAGCTCGTCTTTTAGACTTGGGTCTACTGTATCAAGGGCAAAGTTGAGCGGCGAACTCCCGGCTGGAGTTGGGATTGTTACTTGAGTAAAAAAGCGGTCGTTCGGTACCAAGATCGTCGCTTTGCCAACGATCAAATCGCCTTGTGCGGCGGTTGTGATCGGCGTTTCGCGATTGCGATCAGCGAGTGTGTAAAAATTACGGATCACTCCGTATCCACGGCTTTTTTCGCGTACGCCGGCAACCGGTAAATACGAATTTACCTCAAGTTCGTAATCGATGGCAGAGCCTTCTTTTTCGATATCGAGAGTATTTTCGGTTGCTTCAAATTCTTCAAACCCGATTGTTGTTTGTGCGGTATTCGTAACGCTTGAAAACTCGGCACGAAGAATCTCGTTCAGGTTTATTCGTGCGGTTACCGTGGCATCGCCCGGTAATGTTTGCGCGTAGAACTTTAGCAGAGCGGCGGTTGCCCATGCGGTGTTTTGTTCGGTTTGCCACGCAGCACGGTTTAGCGGTGAAGTTGCGGTTTTTTCGGTCTTTAAGAAGCGGATGATCTTGGGGATCAATGGGCTATCGAGATTACTCTCTAAAATGGCAACAAGGGCAACCGAAGTCGTTTTAACGGGAGCCGTAAAGGCGAACGGATTTTGACTGGCTTCAAAATACGCCTCGCGGTCGGTTTGAATCGCCGCTGCTTCAAGTTCGCGCAGCAACGTGATTGCCATTGGTGAGGGTCGGGCATTGAGTCGATTGTTCATCGCCAGTAGCAAGTATGCCTTGCCCTCGGCGCTCATACGGGCGCGGTTTTGGTATATTACCGAGAGCAAGCCCTCGTCGAAGCGCTCACCAAAGCTAAGGGCATATACCGCCAGTGCTTTCGAATCGGGGCCGAAACGCTGAAACCCATAAGCTTCGTCGGCGTTTGCGGCAGATTGTTGTAATTGTTGATACAAATATTCGCGGGCGTTTTCAACCGCAGCAGAATCAACCGCAACATCGAGCATTTCGGCTTGCTCAAAGGCAAACAATGCTTCGGCGGTTAGTGCCGGGTAGGCATTGCGGCTGCCGGGCCAAAAACCAAATCCGCCGCCAGAGAGTTGATAGGTATATATTTCTTGCAGATTAGTTGCCACTTGACTCTCGGTGGTTTGTAAGAGTTGTTGCTCTTGTTCGGTAAGGCGATTTTCGGTTTGCAGGTCGATGAGTGTTTTCAGCAGTGCGGTTGTGGCGATTTGCTGGTTGATGATGCCACTTGCAGAAAACGATTGCTGACCGATGAATGCTTCTGTTGTTTGCAAGATGTTTCCGGCAATACTCGAAGAAACACCGACTGTTACCGAGCTGAGCTCTGCAATAGCATTGAGCGGTAGTGCGAATTTTTCGGTAACGGTATTTTCGTTCGGCCATAAAAAGCCCGAAGTTGCGTAACTGTTACCGATCGCCGGCGGTTGCACCGGAATCTCCATCGTTACCATATCGACCGCACCACGTACATCGCCTTCGGCGCTAAAGTTAACGACAATGGGTTTCAGGCTCGAAAGATCACCATCGGCATTGCCAAGCGCTTCAATACGGTAAAACAAGTCGCGCTGCTGATCTTCTTTGAGGCGAAAGTTGTCGGCATCTTTTGTGATTATCTCAGCATTTTCGGTAGCAAGATCGAAACTGACGACCAGCTCGGCATTACTCTGGTTGAATACCGAAGCACTGATGGTAGCGGTATCGCCGACAATAAGATGCGATGGCAGATTCGGCGAGATGATAAGCGGTTTGCGGCTGACGAAATTAGCTTTTTCACTGCCGAAGCGTGAATCCTTGGTGTTTGCCGTTACCCAAACCTGCCAAGTGGTGGTGTTATCGGGCAGTGTGAATTCAACCTGTGCCCTGCCAGATGAGTCGGTTTTGGCGTCGGCTTGCCAAAATGCGGTGTCGCGAAAATCGCCCCTGCGTCGTTCGAGGAGTTCAAGGTCACCTCCGCCACCGCCACCCTTGTTTCCGTTTTGCGAGGCAACGTTAATACGATTGATAAAATATGCAAGCGACGAAGCGGTGCGAACACCCAAGTTCTTTACATCGAAAAATACACTGAATAGGTCATCGTTCTGCCGGGTTTTTAATGCCAGCAAAGACTGATCGACAACCGCGATCGAAAGATCTGCCTCGGGTATGGGTTCACCCTCGCTGGTAGTAGCAACAATTTCAAGATTGACCGATTCACCCGGCAAATACGTTTGCCGTTCGGGATTGATATCAAGCACAATTCGCTTTTGGTCGGCAACAACGCGGATCGGTGCGAGTCCCATTTTGATCTGCGGGCGTGGGGTGTCGGGGTCGGGTTTGGGAATGGGGTCTTCTTCACCAATCACTTCACGAATAGTTTCTTCGAGATTACCAAGTCTTATCTCGGCGGCTTCGATGGTTTCGTTCACAGCATTTATCTCTGCTTGCAGGGCATCGTTCCCCTGATTCAGCGCTTCGAGCAATTGTTCTCTATCGGTAACGCCATCTTCGAGTAGCTTTTTGGCAATATTGCCTTGGCGGTCGAGGAGCCGCTCGCGCTCAGCTTCGGCGGTTAGCTTTTCTTGTTCGATCTGCTCATATTCGATCAAGTCGTTTTGAATCTGCCCGCCATAGCCTTTGCCTTTCGCAAGCACCACCGACACAAACGCGTTCGGAATCATCTCTTCGGTAATATTGAGCTGCAACGGGTTGCCGGGAGTAAGCTCAGTGACGGTGCTGAAAATAATGTCTTCGCGTTCGATGGTAATAAGAGCATGTTCGGTCGAAGCAAACGGTGAAATCGGTAGCACAGTTACGGTATCGCCGGGCTTGGCTTCGGTAGTACTGAGCTCAATCGGCATTCGGTCGTTATTCTGTTGGTAGCCAATCG